>JAOPZB010000017.1 GCA_025964355.1 Solirubrobacterales bacterium
GCGGATGCGCCGGCGGCGCGTGCGACGCCGGCGCGCAGCGCTGCTGGTGGTGGCGGCGGCGGCCGTGCTCGCCGCGGTGCTGCTCAGCGGTCACAGCCCTCGTGCACACGCGCACGCCCCGAGACCGGCGCCGTCCTCGGGCGCAGGCGCCTCGGCGCGGCGCTCGACCGGGCGAGCCGGGGACACGGCCGGCGGTCCTCGAGCGGCGGCCGGCTCTGCGGAGTCTGCCGAGGTGCGCGCGCTGATCGCCCGCGGCCAACCGATCTACTGCGCGGGTCGCCGCGGCAACGAGGTTGCGCTGACGTTCGACGACGGACCCGGGCCGTACACGCGGCTGATGATCGCCAAGCTGCGCAAGCACGAGGTGGGCGCGACGTTCTTCATCGTCGGGCGCAACCTGCCGCTGCTGCCGGGGGCCACGCGCGCCGAGCGCGCGCTGGGAGCGGTAGGCGATCACACGTTCACGCATCCGCTGCTGACGGGCCTGGAACCGGCGGCGGCTGAACGGGAGATCGGGCGCACGCAGGCGGCCGTCGCGCGCGCGTCCGGAGGCCCGGTGTTCCTCTTTCGCCCGCCGTATGGAGGCCGCGACGCGCGCATCGACGCGATCGCGCGTGACCATGGCCTGCTGCAGATCCTGTGGAATGTCGACAGCGCGGACTCGCTCGGGGCGAACTACGCGCAGATCGAACGCACGGTCATCGGCGGCCTGCGCCCGGGAGCGATCATCCTCATGCACGAGAACCACGGCCAGACGGTGCGCGCCATGCTGAGCATCTTCGCGGCCCTGCAGCGCAAGCGCCTGCGCGCGGTGAGCGTGCCGCAGCTGCTCACCGACGACCCGCCGAGCGCCGCGCAGCTGCGCGCCGGCCGTCTCGGCTGCGGTCTCAGCGGCGCCGCCACGGTCGGCGGCGCCTAGTTTCGCGCTCTCAGCGGGTGCGAACCCGGCGGCGACCTTGACTTGAGGGCGCCCGAGGGCGAAGCTCAGCGCGCCGGCAAGCCGAGCCGCCCAGCACCCGACCGCCACCGGCGAACCGCCCCCCAGCAGCCCACGAGCGAAGGAGCCCGCGATGCATCTGCCCGAGCCGATCCCGCCGAGCGTCCACGACGAGACGTTCGCCGGTGTGACCTACCACATCCGCGGTGAACTGGTGCCCGAGCTGCAGATCGATCTCGGCGACGTGAGCGTGATGTTCGAGCACCACGTGCTGCTGTGGAAGGAAACGCAGGTGGGCGTCGAGCTCAAGAAACTGCCCGGGGCGATCAAGCGCAAGATCGCGGGCCTGGAGTTCTTCGTGACGAAGACCGTCGGCCCGGGCCGGATCGCCTTCTCGCGCGACTCGCCGGGCCAGTGCGTGCCGCTGCACCTGAGCCAGGGAGAGGGCCTGGACGTGCGCGAGCACCAGTTCGTGGCGGCGACGGACAACCTCGACTACAGCTTCGAACGGATCAAAGGCGTCCAGAACATGCTGCTCGGCGGCTCGGGGTTCTTCATGGACAAGTTCCGCGCCACGGACGGCGACGCCCTGGTCTGGCTGCACGGGCACGGCAACGTGTTCCTCGTGCAGCTGATGGAGGGCGAGCAGATCGACGTGGAGGCGGGGGCGTGGCTCTACAAGGACCCGACGGTCAAGCTCGAAGCGGTCACGATGGGGCTTAAGACGGGCATCTTCGGCGGGGGCGGCAAGCTCACGTGGAACCGCTTCACCGGCCCGGGTCGCCTCGCCATCCAGACGCTGTTCATCGCCCCGATGGAGGGCATCGGCAGCGGCGCGGAGGCGGCGGGAGCCGGGGGCATCGCGGGCGCGCTGATCGGCGGCCTGGCGCGCGGCTGAGACGGAGGCCGCTGTCTGAGGACGGCCGCGCTCGCTTTTGATGAGGCCCCCTCCCGGGGGCCGGCCGGCGTTCGCGTGGCCCCTCCAGAGCTGGCCGCAGACCATGGCGCGTTGCCCCCGGCTGGCGCCTCACTCATACAGCGCGACGGTCGCGAGGACCAGGTAGATGGCGACCAGCGCCCAGCCCTCGAATTCCGCTGCCTCGCCGTCGCCGGTGACCTGCCAGACGGCGAGGGCCGTGAGCAGGAACGCGCCGATGTAGACGGGCGCGAGCGAGAACGTGAGGGTCGTGGCGAGGGCGAAGGAGATCAGCACGAGCAGCGGGAAGAGGAAGGCGGCGATCTGGGCGACGGAGTTCTTGACGACTGAGATCGCGAGGTCGGAGCGCCCCTTGTAGGCGAGGACGAGCCCGGCGGTGTTCTCGACGGCATTGCCGGCGATCGCGACGATGACCAGCCCGGCGAAGGCCTGGGAGATGCCGAGCTGTTTGATCGCGGGCGACAGGCCGTTGATGAACCAGTCGGAGACGAACGCCGAGCCGGCGCCGGCGACGGCTAGCAGCGCGAGCGTGAAGCCCAGCGAGAGACGCGGCCCGGTGCGGGCGGTGTCGGCGGCGACCTCGACGGGCCTCTGCACGGCAGCGCCCTCGACGGGCTCACTGCCGGCCGGCGGCGCGACCGCGTCGCCGCCGGGGGCCATGTCGGAGCGGACGTAGGGGACTACCCAGGCGACGTAGACGAGGAGCAGGCTGATCGCGCCGATGATCGAGATTTCATCGACGTGGTGGCTGGCGCGATCCTGCGCGGCGAGCGACAGCCCGAGCAGCACGATGATGAAGGCGGTGATCTGCAGCAACGTCGCGGTGTCGCGCGGCAGGCGCTTTGAGAAGCGCATGATGCCGTCGGGCGAGCGGCGGGCGCCGACGACTATGACGAGGCCGAGGACGAGCAGGGCGTTGGCGAACACCGACCCGACGATCGCCGTCTGGGCGACGACCAGCTCGCCCTTCTGCAGGGCGAAGATCACGACGAACAGCTCGGGGAGGTTGCCGAGCGTGGACTGCATCAGCCCGGTGACGCCCGGTCCGAAGCGTTCGCCGAGCTGCTCGGTGGCGAACGACACGACCCATGCGAGGCCGGCGAGCGCGAGCGTGGCGACGGCGAAGCGCGGCACGGCCGCCCAGCGCCCGTAGTTGGCGACGCCGGCGAGCGCGGTCAGCGCCGCTATCAGGCCGAGCAGCAGCCGCTCCGTTGCCGTCAGGGCAGACATCCCTAGCGGCGGCCCCCCACCGGTCTGTCAGTGGCTCTCGAGCACCCGGTCGACGAGGCCGTACTCGACGGCCTGCTCGGCCGTGAAGAAGCGGTCGCGCTCCATGTCGTTGCGCACCTCTTCGGTCGGGCGTCCGGTGTGCTCGGCGTAGATCTCATCGATTCGCGCTCGCACCTTCAGAATCTCGCGCGCGTGTATCTCGATGTCGGTTGACTGGCCTTCGAACCCGGCGGAGGGCTGATGGATGAGGATCCTCGAGTTCGGCAGCACGGCACGCTTGCCTTTGGCCCCGGCTGCGAGCAGCAGGGAGCCCATGGACATCGCGACGCCGACGCACATCGTGTTGATGTCGGGCTTGACGAACTGCATCGTGTCGTAGATCGCGAGACCGGAGTAGATCGAGCCGCCGGGGGAGTTGATGTAGAGGGAGATGTCCTTTTCGGGATCGTCGCTCTCGAGGTGCAGCAGCTGGGCGACCACCAGGTTCGCGACCTGGTCGTCGATCGGGGTGCCGAGGAAGATGATCCGCTCGTTGAGCAGCCTCGAGTAGATGTCGAACTCGCGCTCGCCCCTGGCGGTGCGCTCTATAACCATCGGGATCAGCGGCATCGCCTCTCACCCTAGCGGTCGCGTCCGCGGGTGCACGGGCGGAGCTTTTAAGCGACCATTACGCCATACCGTCAAAGTCAGGGCGGCAGGCGCGCAACATCTGCGCCGACGCGCGTGTTGACGGGTAGAGGAAGGAGGTCGCGATGAGACGCAGTCGCAAACAGAAGCTCCTGATGGGCATTGCGGTTCTCGCCGTCCTCGCCGGCGGGACGATGGCCGCCGTGACGGCGGCCCGGCCGACGCCGCACCCTCACCCGGGGGCGCTGGCGAGCGCGGCGGGCTACCTCGGTGTCAGCACGCCGCAGCTCAAGAGCGAGCTGCAGTCGGGCAAGTCCCTGGCGCAGGTCGCGTCCGCCACGGGCGGGAAGTCGAAGGCCGGCCTCGTCGACAGGCTCGTCGCCAGCGAGAAGGCCAGACTCTCGGCGGCCCTCGGCAGCGTCCGCGAACGGGTCGAACGGCAGGTCGACAGGACGGGCGGTCAGGTGCGCCCGGGGGCCGGAGTGGTGGCCCACTACCTCGGGCTGCGACCGGTCGAGGTCCAAAGGCAGCGGCGGGCCGGGAGGTCGCTGGCTCAGATCGCCGACGCCACCAGCGGCAAGTCGGCGGCAGGGCTGATCGAAGCGATCGTCGGCGCGAGGAAGGCGATGCTGGCGGTTCGCGTCGCGGCGGGCAGGATCACGCCGGCGCAGGAGCAGGCGCGACTGGCCAGGCTGGCCAAGCACGTGACGGCCGCAGTCAACAGGACGCAGCCGCCACGCGCCAGGTCTTCCTCTAGAGGTTGACCGACCGCATCCCCATCTCGTCGTAGCGCGCGCCGGCGGCCGAGGGGACGGCTTCGGCGATGCGCTGCACCTCGTCCTCGTTCAGCTCTATGTCGGCGGCGGCGACGTTCTCTTCCAGGTAGGAGACGTGCTTGGTCCCGGGGATCGGGACGATGTGCTCCCAGCGATGCAGCACCCATGCGAGCGCGAGCTGCCCCGGGGTGACGCCCTTCTCGTGCGCCAGCTCTTTGACTCGCTCGGCGAGCCTCAGGTTCTGTTGCAGGTTGTCGCCGGTGAAGCGCGGGCCGGCACGGCGGAAGTCGCCCTCGTCGAGCTCGTCGGGCGAGGAGAAGCGCCCTGAGAGAAAGCCGCGACCGAGCGGGGAGTAGGCGACGAGGCCGATGCCGAGCTCCTGGAGCGTCGGGAGGATGTCGGCCTCGACGTCGCGCGTCCAGAGCGAGTACTCGGTCTGGACGGCGGTGATCGGATGCACCGCATGCGCGCGGCGGATCGTCTCGGCGCCCGCCTCCGACAGGCCGATGAAGCGGACCTTGCCGTCGGCGACCAGCTCGGCCATCGCGCCGACGGTCTCCTCGATCGGCGTGTTGGGGTCGACGCGGTGCTGGTAGTAGAGGTCGATGTGGTCGGTTTTGAGGCGATCGAGCGAGCCGTGACAGGCTCGGCGCACGTAGTCGGGGCTGCCGTCGATCGAGCGGCGGCCTTCCTCCATCCTGATGCCGAACTTGGTGGCGAGGAACACCTCGTCGCGGCGCCCGGCGATCGCGCGGCCGACGAGCTCCTCGTTGGTGTGCGGCCCGTACATGTCGGAGGTGTCGAGGAAGTTGCAGCCGAGATCGAGCGCCCGGATGATCGTGCGCGTCGACTCCTCGTCGTCGGCGTCGCCGTAGAAGGCCGACATTCCCATGCATCCGAGTCCGATCGCTGAGACCTCGGGGCCGTGGGGGCCGAGCGTGCGCGTGTTCATGGCGCTGATCCTTTCCCTCGCGGTGGGCGTTCGCCCCCGTACGGGGCGGGCTTCGCATAATGTCAGCAGTTGTGTTTCCCCTGAACGTACCCAACGTACTCACGGTGCTGCGGATAATGCTCGTGCCGGCGCTGGTGGTGGCGCTGCTCGGCAACACGCCTGCCGGGGACGTGCTCGCGGCGGTCGTGTTCGCGCTGGCCTCGCTGACGGACTTCGTCGACGGCTACCTGGCGCGCGCGCGCGACTCGGTGACGACATTCGGCAAGCTGATGGATCCGCTCGCGGACAAGCTGCTGATCGTCGCGGCGCTGATCTCGCTGGTGTCGCTGCACCGCCTGGCCGCGTGGGTCGCGATGGTCATCATCACGCGCGAGCTGGCCGTGACGGTGCTGCGGCTCGGCGCGACGCAGGCGGGCGTCGTGATGGGGGCGAGCATGTTCGGCAAGGTCAAGACGTGCCTTCAGATCGCGGCGATCCTGTCGGTGATCGCGGTGCATGGCCGGCCGCTGTGGGTATCGGCCCTCCTCTATGTCACGGTCCTCGTGACGGTTCTGTCGGGGCTGGACTACTTCTTCGGGCTGCGCCGGCACATGCAGCAGAGCCAGGCTCAGGCCGACGGCTGAGTCCGCACGCCTGGCTCGAGCCACTGCTCGAGGCTCGTCTGGCGGGCGGCCGGTACGCCCGAGTCGATCTCGCCGCGCAGCTCGCTGAGCAGCCCGTGGCGCTCGGCGACGACGTTGTGCTGGTGGATCGTCTCGAGGTTCTCCTGGCGAGCGGATACGAAGCTGGCGCCGTCGAGCTGCGCGAAGCGGCTGACGACCCCGGCGATCATCTCGCGCACGCAGTCCTCGACGAAGCGCGGCCGGCGGTGGGCCTTCTCGACCACGGCGACCTCGTCTGAGCGCTTCATCAGCTCATAGATCTCCGAGGACATGCTTCCCTCGGCGATCTCGAGCAGCGTCGTCGCGTCGATCTCGGCGACGCAGTCCTCGGTGCAGCCGATGTGCAGCGTGGCGAGGCCGCGCTGGTTGTGCGTGGCGACGGGCACGCTCTCGAGGATCAGGTCGATCTGCTCCGGCGAGAACTCCTCGCCGGCCAGGCGCTCGCGTGCGCGGGCGGCGACGAGCTCCTGGGCGCAGGGGCAGGCGGTCATGCCGGTGGCCGAGACCCCGACCGTGCGCCGCGTACCGTGCTCGAAGGCCACGGCGCGCCCGTGCAGGGTGTAGATCTCCTGCGTCTCGATGCCGGAGACGGGGGCTGGCTTGTGCTCGGGGTAGCGCGCGGCGATCGTGACCTCGGCGCGCTCGGCACCCTGGCGCGCGCGGACGAGCTCGGCGATGTGCTGGGCGAGCGTCTCGGCCCGGAAGGGCGACTCGCTGAGCACGACCTCGCCGATCGCCTCGTTGACGACCTCGTCGAAGCGCGACATGTGCGCGCCCTTCTGGTCATGGCCGAGATCGACGAAGCAGTCCAGGCGCGCGAAGAACAGCTCGTCGCGTATGCGCACGACCTTCTCGACGCCGGTGACGCCCACGCGAGACAGGCCCACGGGAACGCCGGGCGAGCGCTCCTGGACGTCGTCGCCGACGCCCCTGGTGGGAGTGAGGGGGGGATTGAGCCGTGTCGCGGCCACCGCGGCCAAGCGTAGCGCGCGGGCGTCCGCCCGCCGGCGCCAGCCCTCCCCCATGGCCGCTGACAGCCCCGCGACCGGCGATTCTGGTATCACTCCGCACTTAGGTTAGGTCGAGGGGAGGTCGAAGCGGATCGTCGCTTCGAGGGGAGCCGGTGGGTCCTTGGGAGGGTCCGGGTGAGAGACAAAGATGACGGTCCGTTGATGACAGCGGACACGGCCTTGGTAGAGATCGAGGAGCTGCAGGGGATCATCGCGGAGGGCCAGGAAAAGGGATTCCTGGCCGCAGAGGCGCTGGCCGGAGCGCTGGAGGAGGCCGAGCTCTCGACCGGGCAGGCGCAGGACCTGCTCGGCTACCTGGAGGAGCACGGCATCGAGGTGCTCTCGGCCGCTGACTCCGGTTCGGAGCTGCAGGTCCGCGCGCCCGGCGAGCCGGCTGCTGGCGACCGCGAGGAGGACCCCGTCGCGGGGCGCGATCCGGCACTCGCCGCCGGCGGCGAAGGCACCGAGGACGAAGCGCAGGAGCAGGTGCGCGGCGTCCAGGCGCGCCTGGAGGAGCTCAAGCGACCGGAGCTCGATCTGACGGTCGAGCCGAGCCTCGACTCTCTGCGCCTGTACCTGCGGTCGATCGGCCGGGTGCCGCTGCTGAACGCCGTCGAGGAGGTGGCACTGGCCAAGCGCATCGAGCGCGGCGACTGCGCGGCCAAGCAGCACATGGTCGAGGCGAACCTGAGGCTCGTGGTGTCGATCGCCAAGGGCTACGTGGGGCGCGGGCTGACGCTGCTGGACCTGATCCAGGAGGGGTCGCTGGGGCTGATCAGGGCGGTCGAGAAGTTCGACTATCGCCGCGGCTACAAGTTCTCGACGTATGCGACGTGGTGGATCCGCCAGGCGGTGACGCGCTCACTGGCCGACAAGGGGCGCACGATCCGCATACCGGTGCACATGGTCGAGCGGCTGAACAAGCTGATCCACACCGAACGGCGCCTGCTCCAGCAGCTCGGACGCGAACCGAGCGCCGAGGAGCTCGCCACGGAGCTCGAGTGCTCGGTGCGCGAGGTGCGCGATGTGATGCGCGTCGCCCAGCAGCCGGTGTCGCTGGAGAAACCGGTCGGCGAGGAGGATGACTCGTCGCTGGCGGACTTCGTCGAGGACGTCTCGGCCGAGTCGCCGTTTGAGATCGCATCGGAGGCGCTGCGGCGCGAGAACATCATGCGCGTCCTCGCCACGCTTCCGCGCCGCGAGCGCGACGTGATCGAAATGCGCTACGGGATCGTCGGCGGCCGCTCGCGCACGCTCGAGGAAGTCGGCCGGGCCTTCAACATCACGCGCGAGCGTGTGCGCCAGATCGAGAACCGGACGCTGAAGAAGCTCCAGGCGCTGCCCGACGCACAGCAGCTGCGCGAGGCCTCCTAGCCCCACCTCTCGGGCGGCGCTGCCGTCCAGCGCTCTCGAGCTGTCGTTCGCAGGCCGGCCGGAGAGTCCTATCGCAAGCGAAACGTATGTTTGGGCGATGGACCGCATATCGCCGCGCCGGCAGGGCGACCTCGGCGAGTTCTCCGCGATGGAGTGGCTCGGATCGAAGGGCTATGGCGTTTGGCTCCCAGTCGGGCACAGCCCGGACTGCGACCTATTCGCCGAAGATGGCGACGCGTTGCTGCGCGTGCAGGTCAAGACGAGTACCCAACGCCAGCACGGACGCTGGAGGGTCATGGTGTGCACGCGTGGCGGGAACCGCAGCTGGAGTGGCCTCGTCAAGCGGTTCAGCTCGAGCCGCTGCGACTGCCTCTTTGTCCTTGTGGCCGATGGCCGGCGATGGTTCATCCCAGCCGGAGTGGTTGGCGGCGGAACAGCGCTCCTCCTCGGCGGCCCCAAGTACGCCGAGTTCGAGGTCGAGCCGGGGCGGCCGCTGCCGTTGACCATCCCCGTTTGATCGCTATGCTCGACGGCCCTGGCGGGGTTCCCGAGCGGTCAAAGGGGTCGCGCTGTAAACGCGATGGCTCAGCCTTCGCAGGTTCGAATCCTGCCCCCGCCACTCGCCGCGCGTCCGCGATAGATACCCGTCCCTACGCCAGCCCTACGGCTTCGAGAGCTTCGCGACGGGTCGCGTATCCGACAATCAGAGTGATCTTTCCCTCGCGAAACCAGTAGGTGCTTACCCAGCTGAGTCGAAGCGGTGCGCCGGAGCGCGCACCGCTGCCGACGAAGACCACGCGTCCCACGACGAAGTCCTCGCCATCGGCGAGGATCTCTTCGACCTCGTATCGTGCCCCTTCACCGAACGCATCGGACATATCGTTCAGCCATTCGAGCGTGCCCGCCGCGCCGTAGTAGGTCTTGTCAGTCACCGCGGTGACGACGTTCTCGATGCGGAAGTCCGGAGCCATGAGCGCCTCGGACACGTCACGGGCGTTGATGGCCTCGACTGTTCGACGGAATATCTCGACGTTCTCATGTGACATCGGCTACCCGCTCGACTCGGCAACCTGCTCGGGCGGCGCGAGGAGGTCTAATAGAACGTCTGGTTCGACGCATGCTCTGGCACTGGCTAGAGCGTCACAGACGGACTGGACGGCGCGCCGATGCCCCGGCCCCGGCTGTCCGCCCCAACCACCCTTTCTGCGACGCAATCATGGAAGCATCCCACCCTTCGCGACGCCGCCGGCCGGCGCACCGCAGCGACGATTCTGGGCCGCGGGACACGGTCTAGAACATTCGCGGACTAGGCGTTGCGGTTTCCGACGCAAACTGCGAGGTTCCGGGCGACGAAGGGCCGGAGTATGCGCTAACAGCGGTGGACGTGTCAGGAACGGAGACACGTGATTCTCCCAGGACCTACTGGCCCTCCACCTCTTCGGGCGTTGGACGGGTGGAGGCGAGGAGGAATGGAATGTTGAGTACCCAGGTATTGACCAAGCGGCAGGTGCGAAAGATGGAGCGGCTGCCGGAAGGCCACATCGTGTTGAGCACGCGCAAGGGGGTGGCGGTCGTGCGGCGCCCCGACGGGAGGCTGATGCGACTGCAACCGGACGGACGCCTGGCAGGGATGATCCGGATCGAGCGAGTCCAGTCCTACCTGCACGTCAACGGGTAGGCCTTTTTGAGGGGCGGCTGACGCCGCCGGGCGTGCGCCGCGCCAGGCGCCGCGCGAGCTCGGCGGCTTCGGGCGTGCTGACGAGCACCCTGCGCAGCGGTTGCCTGTTGGCGACGGCGAACGAGAGCGCGGGGACGCCGCGGCGTACGACGAACACCTGGTCGAGTCGGATCGTGCGGGCGACGTAATAGAGCCAGGGCAGGCGCAGCCCGACCTTGATCCCCGATGCCATGGTCTCGCGCATCGGGTCCTCGACGACGCGTACGTCGCTGACGTCGGCGCGCGCCAGCCTGATGTCGCGCATCAGCCCGAGCGCCTTCTGCCAGCGCGAGAGCAGCACCTCGACCGAGTCGTCGCTCACCCGGACACGCATTACCTTCAGACCCTAGCCGTGGCCGGGCGATTGCGATAGAAGAGGACTTCGAACCCGCGCCGGCGCGGAGTGTCCGGGCTAGTCGCGACCAGCCAGTGAGAAGGGAGTGCCGATGATGGAGTCCTCAGAGGTCCCGGCGAGAGTGCTAGTCGTGGCGCACAAGACGGCCGCCACCCAGCCGCTGCTCGACGCGGTGCGCGAGCGCGCGCAGCGCGGTCCGGCGAAGTTCACGCTGCTCGTCCCCAATCCGGCGCACGGCCTGCACAAGGTCGTCGACCCGGAGGACCTGGGCGCGGACGAGGCGCGGACGGTTCTCGACACGGCGATGCCGAAGCTGAGCGACGCGGCAGGGGCGCAGGTCGAGGGCATGGTCGGCGACGCCGACCCGGTGGCAGCGGTCGACGATGCGGTCAACCTGCATGGCTTTGACGAGATCATCATCTCCACCCTCTCGCCTCGCGTGTCGCGCTGGCTGCGCCTTGACCTCCCGAGCAAGGTCTCGGGGCTCGGGCTGCCGGTGACGACGGTCACGCCGGCCGACGAGCCCTGAGGACCGACGCCCGCTCGAGCCGGCCTTCCGCACCCGCCGGTCTGTTCATACCCTACCCCCGTCGCTGACGGTTGTCATCAGGATTGGGTAGTGTTTTCAAGGCCGCGTCGACCGTCTCCAAGCGCAATCGAGAGATCAGGAGCCGGCCGCCGGCGACCACCGGGACGCGCGTTTGCACAGACATCCGTCTGTGGCTCTTTCGTCTGCGCGCAGCGAGAGTTTGGGGGGAGATGGAGAGCGCCCGCAGCCAGTTCGCCACGAACCTCCGACACCACCGGGAGGCGGCCGGGCTCTCCCAGGAGGCGCTCGCGGACATCTGCGATCTGCACCGCACCGAGATCAGCCTGCTCGAGCGCCGCAAGCGCTCGCCGCGCCTGGAGACGATCGTGATCCTGGCCCGCGGCCTGAGCCTCTCCTCGCCGGGTGTATTGCTCGACGGAATCGGCTGAGACGCCCCTTCTCGGGCGCCGCCCACAGGCGGTACAGTGCCCTTTCGCTCCCCGCCCAGCTAGCTCAGTTGGTAGAGCACTTCCATGGTAAGGAAGGGGTCATCGGTTCGAGTCCGATGCTGGGCTTGGCCGTGAAACGACGCTGTCCCCGTCGAGGCTGAACCGTGTGCCAACCGGCCGGTCGCTCCCGCCGAGCCCCCAAGCAGCGACGACGGTTGCCTTGCCGTCGTCGTCGTAGCGGTCCATCCAGGCGCTTTCGGCGCCGAGGAGTTCCCACCTCGCGGGCTACTTCGGCGAACACCTCCATCGATGGGCGCGCGCGCGATGAGCGTGGCAACCCGCCGCAACGCCGCCTGCTCGCAGGCAGCCGCGCCAGCCCCACGCGAGCCTCGCTGTTGGAGACGGCCGTTGAGCTCGCATCGAGCGTGTATCCGTGCATCGCATCCTCGCTTGTCCGTTCGTACGTTCGATCGGTGCTGCGGCGGCGTTCGCTTCCCGTCGAGCGCGAGCATTCAGCGTCTACTTGACCGCGACGATGTCGACCATGCGGATGTCCGGTTCCTTGGCGAGCAGATCCGGGCCCACCCGGCCGAGTACCCTGGGGATCTCTCCGCCGAGGTGAGTGTCGCGCGCCTGCTTCGTCTCGAACGTGTCGACGATCCCGTAGGCGGTGTCGCCGAGCTTGAACGCATACCACGTCACCGTTCCCTCCTCGGCGACCGCGATCGCGCGTCCCTGTTCGAGGAATGCGGCCAGATCGGGGCCCTTGTCGGGCTTGGCCTCGAGGAGCGCCAGCACTCCGACTGTCACAGTCATCTCAACTCCTTCTGTCGTGGGCGGGTGTCTGATGCGACCAGGCAAGATGCGCCTGGACACAGCACTGGGCTGGGAGGAGCGAACTGGCTCCTCCCAGCCGCGGACCGCGCTGCGCCTAGAGCGGCGGGAACTGCGAGTTGGGGACGGGTTCTTCGAGGTTGGCCGTCGGGGCGTTGGCGGTGAAGCCGATGACCGCACAGTTGATGTCCACCCCGGCCGAGCCATAGGGAGCCGGTTGACCGGTGGCGGGGTTGACGCCGGTTAGCAGGTCGGGCCTGGTGGCCGCCAGGTTGAAGACCTGGTTCTCGTCGATCTGGCGCTTGTTCAGTCCCTCCTTGATCGCCTTTTCGGTCCACAGCCCGAGCTGTGCGTCCCACAGCGGGCTGTAGGCGTCGGCATGCCGCGGGCTGGCCAGCGTCGGGAAGTCGCCGAACACGTTCAGCAGATCCCCGCCGTTTTTCAACCCGTTGATCAGCCCGGTGTTTTCCGCCGAGGCGTCTTCGGCCGCGTGACCGTCGAGCACCAGGTGCTGGAACCCCTGCGCCTGCTTGTTGTCTTCGCCGGTCTGTCCGTTGATGAAGCCGAACAGCCGCTCGCGTGCGGACCCGAGGAAGTCGTCACCGCCGTTGTAGGCGGCTTCGTTCAGCGCCGGCACATATGTCGAGCGCTCCAGCACGGACGTGAGCGGCTGTCCCGCGTCGGTGCTGAGGTAGACGATCGGCTGACCGGCGTCGAAGCCCTTGACGAACAGCAGGTCGGCGTAGGACTGCAGGAACTGGCCGGGCGGCGAGGGCGGTGCGATGTGCACGCCGAGCACCCGGTCCTCGGTGTTGGTGTGATGGACAACGTCGAACGGGCCTTCACCTGCTGCGATGATCGGCGCGTTGTAGACGACGTTCGAGCCCGCGATCTTGATGAACGGGCTGTAGCCGGGGCCCGCGACCGAGCCGGGCTGGAACGACTTGAGTGGGAAGCCAGTCGGCCCCGGTTCGGCGATCCTCGTCGGGCTGAAGTCCGGAGCGCCCTGGAAGTGCACGACGGCCGGGCCGAAGTGGTTCTGTTCGGGCGAGGGCGAGTCGAGCGTGACCGTCTGCACAGCGGCCGGGTCGCCGATCGCGATGTTCGCGAGCTTCGGCGCGAAGTTCACGCCGAGATCGTGTGCCAGACCCTGGTCAGATGCGTCGAGCAGGACGAACCAGACCTTCTCTGTCTTGCTCGGTTCGCCCGGCACCGGCGCCGTACCGGGATAGAGCGGCAGGCGCACCGTCTCGTGGCTGAGGTCGACCTGGATCGCGCTTTCCTCCGTCAGGTGGTTTCGAGGCAGGATGCCTTCGCGCTGCCCCAGGCCCTCGGCCGCTCCGGGCGGCTTGTGGTTGCCGGCCCTCTTGGCCCGACCATGAGTGCCTCGACGCTTGGTCGAGTGCTGCCCTCGCTTGTGGTGTCCCTGCGCGGCCGATGCCGGCGCTCCGGTCAGGAGCAGCAACAGCGCCGTGAATAGAGTTGCGAGCAGCGCGGCTGACAGAGAGCGGCCGGTCCGTCGCAGTGTGAGCAATACCATCGGATGAGTCTCCTTCCGGGAGTTTTCCGGGGCGGTGCGCCTCGGCTGGACTGCCGACTGCGCGAGCGGCGATCGCGCCTGCCGCTTCATCAGCGGGGTGCTCTTGCAATCACACCTTGGACCAGGCAGTCCAGAAAACGGTTGATTTCTTTTTCGAATGCCGCCCGCTCGCGATCGCGGCGGCGGCGCTGCGCCGATGGATCAGAGGCTCAGCCGGCGCTCGCCACGAGTGCCGCGTCGCCCACCAGAGCACGCACCCTCAGGCGCGCCTGATGCAGCCGACTCTTGAACGCCGCCTCACCGACGCCGGTGATCTCGGCCGCCTCGCGCGTGGAGAGTCCCTCGATGTCACGAAGCACGAGCGCCGTGCGGCACGGCATAGAGAGCTGGCTGATTGCCACCCGCAGCGCCTCGCGCAGCTCCTGCCGCTCGGCCTGGCTGGCCGGTCCGTCCCTCGGCGGCGCCGGAACCTCGATGGCCTGCTCATACACGGGCACGTCCGTTCGGCGCCGCTGGCGCCGGTCGAGCGCGCGGTTGGACTCGTTGACGGCGATCCGGTAGAGCCATGTGAAGACCATCGCGCGACCCTCGAAGCGGCGGATGCCGCGCCACGCGCGCAGAAGCGTCTCCTGCAGGACGTCTTCGGCTTCGCCACCGTCGCCGAGGAAGCGCAGCGCGACGGTGTACAGACGGTGGGCATGTACTTCGGCAAGCGCTTCGAAGGCACCAAGGTCGCCGGCCTGGGCCCGACCGATCAGCTCGCGCTCGGGCATGTTCGCGCTGACGGGGCTCCAGATCGTTCGGCTCATGGCTCGTCGGACTCCCCGGCGTCCGTCTCGGCACGAGCTACATCCGCTCGGACCCGGTCGAAGATGCCTGCCGACGCGGCCGCGGCGCGCCCTGAGGAGCCGTTGAGGAGGCGCAGGAGGGCTCGCAGAGCGCGGATCCCGAGGCTGCAGTCGGGGCACTCCTCGGCGTGGAGCTCAAGGCGCCTGCGGCTCCGCCAGTTCATGTCGCCGTCGACGTAATGCGAGAGGTGCTCCTGCGACCAAGCATGATCATCACGTCGTTTGCGGAGGCGCATCAGTCCCGCTCCTCGTCGAGAGGCGTGATCAGCTCCCATCCGGAGGAACGATCACCTCGGCACCTTCACGCCCATGCCCCGACTCCCCTGGCGTTGGAAATTGGACTAGGTAGTCCATACTCAGAGTACAGCAGGCGCATGTTGGACTGTCAAGTCCAAGCACTACAATGTCGGCATGCCACAGGTGCTGACGGCAAAAGGACGGAGCACGCGCGCACGGATCGTGCAGGCCGCTGCCGAGCTGGTGGCCGAGAAGGGCGCGGCCGCCATGAGCCTCGACGACGTCTGCGAGCGCGCCCACGTCAGCCGCAGCCAGCTCTATCACTACTTCGACGACCGCGACGATCTCGTTCGTGCCGTGATCAACGCCACCACGGACTCCGTCCTGCTCGCGCAGGACGGGCTGCTCGATCATCTCGACACGTGGACCGGCCTCGACCGGTGGTTCCGCGCGCTCGTCGCCTTGCAGGAGGGCCGCGAGGCCCGCGGAGGCTGCCCGATCGGATCGCTCGTGGGTCAGCTCGCCGAGCGCGACCCGGGCGCCCGCGAGAACCTGGCCGACGGCTTCAAGCGGTGGGAGGGCCATCTGCGCGAGGGCTTGGAGCGCATGCAGGATCGTGGGCGCCTGTCCGTTCACGCGGATCCTGCGAGCCTGGCGACCTCCACCATGGCGCTCCTACAAGGCGGCCTGCTCCTCACCCAGGTCCGGCGTGACCCTAAACAGCTGCGCACGGCCCTTGCCGCTGCGCGCGTTCTGCTGCGCAGCGCGGCGGCCTAAACTGCAGCGACCCTCCTCAGCCTAGCCCGGTCGAGGACCTGAAGCGCGTCCTCGACCGGGACTTTGCCCTCGTGTCGTCGCGTCTCGCCATCCACCACACACGATCTGGCGCAAGCCAGCGGGTCCTATACGCCCACCTTCTCCGGCGCCGCGGCACCTAGAGCAAAGCCTGCTACCGGGCTGCGGCAGCACGTCGCGCTTGCGCTTTCGCATGGCAGCGAGCGCGCCGACGATAAACCTGGAGACGCTCGCCCCGGACGACGACCACTGGTCCGTGCTCCGACTCGCCACACGCTCGCTTACCCGGGGAAAGCAGCGGCCTGAGCTCGCGTGTCGTCGGGCCGCATGGGGACCCCGACGTCACCACGACCGCGCTGTCCGCGCCAGCCATCGCAGCCTCCCGACCGTAGGTGGGCCCACTTGAGGTGCGCAATGGGCGTCCATCGCGCACGCCCACCGCTAACAACGATGCTCAGGCGCGGGAGAGGCTCAACCTCGGAAACACCCACGAGCGTGCGCGATCGGGGTAGTGTCGCTCCAACTCCACGAATCAGCCACCTAAGGAGGATCGATGACCAACCACGTCCGTATGGGCATCTACGCGATCACCAACGGCACCTATGACGAGCTCATCGAGGTGGCGCGGCGCGGCCTCGCGCCGATCCTGCGCGACAGCCCGGGGTTCGTCTTCTACTCGACGACCGACGTGGGCGGTGGGCGCTTTGTCTCGGTCAGCACTTGGCAGACGCGCGAGCAGGCCGAGGCGGCCGCCGACAGGATCGCCGAGTGGGTCGCCGAGAACCTCGCGGACTCGGTCGCGCTGGAAGAGAACCTGATCGGAGAGATGACGACGCTCGCCGCCACGGAGCGCAGCGCGGTCTAGAGCGAGGCGGGGCGCACTCAGGACCGTCCGACGGCGGAGGTCGCGAGCACCTGCCCGTTCGCGTCGAGCGCCTGAGCCGCGAGGTACCGCGGCACGCTTGCGATCGCGATCCTGGTCTCGAAGCCGCTTCGACGCGTCGCGGCGACGGGGCTCAATGCCTTCGCGTCGCCGCCGCCGAGAAGCCGCCAGGACGCCACGGCGGTGGCTCCGTTCCAGCTGGCGTAGCTCACGAGCCCGTGGCGTGATCTGCGCAGCGCCAGTCGTGGCGCTTCGGTCGGCGCGCCGGACCAGGGGAAGTCGAGCACGGTGAACGACTGATAGGCAGCTGGGAGATGGGCGTCGAAGAGCAGCTGGCCTGCGGGGCCGAACTCGGAGAAGAACGGTTCCTGGCCCCAGCCGACCGACCAGTTGCCTTCGGGCAGCTGCTGGAAGTTCCCCTGGCTGGCGGCCAGCAGCGGCTTTGAGTGGGTGAAGCTCGAGACCAGCGTGGCCGTCATGTGCGCCTGGTCGAGTCGCAGGACGATCGCCCGTGACTGGGAGTGCACGACCGGCGTGCCGCCGTTGTCGAAGAGCGTGATCGTCGTCCCGTCGGCTGACTGGCGAGCGTCGTGCTGCCAGGCCGGGGTCGCGCCCCTGCCCATGGCGAAGCTCGACTTCTTGCCACCCAGGCGCCAGACGACCTGTCCGCTGGCTGCGTCGAGCTCGTAGGCGGTCCACGTGTTGCGCGAGTCGACGAGCAGGCGGCTGCCGTACTTTGCGATCGCGTTGATGTGAAAGAAGTCCCATGGCGAGTGCGGGCTGCCGGGCTTGGCGGGCATGTATGACTCGGCGAGCGAGACATGGTCGAGGGCATGCCACTCGAAGCGGACGAGGCCGGTCTTGAGGTCGACCTCCTGAAACAGCGTGTCTGCCACCGCCCCGTCGACCGGCCCGCCGTAGGCGCTCAGGTTGCAGCGGATCGCGTCGTAGACCGTGAACAGGGCGCTGCCCTGCGGGGTTATTTCGAAGGCATGCAGGTCGGGCTGGTAGCCGTTGCCGGCGCGGATCGCCGCGATTTCGTGGTAAGCGCCGTCGGCGATCACCACGCCCGAGCCACGGTGGCCGCCGGCGACGAGCGGATCCTGCCACCAGGTGAGGACCGGCCGGCCGGCGTATTCCTGGACGCGCAGGTTCGCCGCCCTCGTCCCGGCCGCAAGCCGTTTGAACCACAGCAGCCTGCCTTCGCGGTCGAGGATCATCGGGCCGTACTGGCCCGGTCCGGCGTACGGCGCGAGGAACAGGTCACCTGGAGCCTGTGAGCCAGATCTCTTGGTCACCGCCACGGTCGGCGGCTTGAGGTCCGGACGGGAGACGAAGCGCTGGAGTTCCTTCGGCTTCGGAGGAGGCGGCGGTGGCGGCGGTGTCTCGAGCGATCTGCTGACCCTGTCGACCTCGGCGACCGTGAAGTGCCAGGAGAACGGCTGTGCTGCTGTGCCGTGCTGCAGGACGGCGTGCACGGTCACGACCTCGCCCTCGGCGAACGGCGCGGCTGGCACGAAGCTCGCGCCGTCTCCCTGGGAATACGCCTCGAGCACTCCCGGATGCGGGCCGCTGCGCGAGCCGACGACGGAGGCCACGGTGAGCTCGGCAGCCGGCACGCCGAGGAAGCTGACCTGCGCGCGGTAGGAGGCGACCACGGTGTCGGGCGTCGGCGACACGGTCACCGCGCCGCCGGCCCGAGCAGCCGAGACGTTGAGCTTGGACGTCGAGCACGCCGGCGCCGGCGCAGCGGCGGCCCCATCGCTTGCGACCGCGCCAAACGCCAGGCAGCCGACCAGGACCAAGGGCGCGGCCCTTGCGCAGATACGGTCGGCTCGCGGCAAGCGCCACAGGATATGTGGATCGCGCCCAGTCGGGCGCAGGCCCTGCCGGCGAGATGCCGGGTGATCGGCGGCCGAGATGGCGACCGCTCGCGAAGCACGTCGGCAGCGCGGCTCATCTGTTTACTGCAGTCATGAGCGAGCACGATGGACCGGTCGCAGAGCCCCGAACGCGGGCGAGCGCGCGCGCCCGCCTGGTGTGGGGTGCGGCGCTGTGTGCGACGCTCGTGATCGCATCGGCTCCCAGCGCATTCGCTGCACGAGCGCGAGCCCGCCCGATCCCGGTCTCGGTGTCGTTCGATGCGAGCCACCCCGGCACAGTGGTCGCGCAGGACTTTCTCGGTATCTCCTTCGAGATGTCCGCCCTGCCGCAGATCGCCACCTACGCCGAAAGCGGCGACATGGTCACGATGCTGCGCTCGCTCGGGACCGGCGTCCTGCGCTTCGGAGGCGTGTCCGCCGACACCCGGGTCGCCTGGACCGACGAAGCGACCCCTCGCCCGGCCTGGGCTTCGCGCGTGCTGCAAGCGAGCGACCTTCGTGGGATCGCTCGCCTTGCGGCCAACAGCGGATGGCCGGTCCTGCTGACGATCGGGCTGATCCACCACGACGCTGCGGCGGCCGCGCGCGAGGCCGCCGCGGCGAAGGCGGCGCTCGGAACGTCGTTGATGGCCATCGAGCTCGGCAACGAGCCGAACGGCTACGCGCTGCATGGCTTTCGCCCGGAACCGTGGACGTTCGTGCAGTACAACGCCGAGATCGCCGAATACCGCAGCGCGATCGAGGCGGCCGCGCCCGGTATTCCCGTCGCCGGACCTGACGTGTCGGGCTCGGGGGCATTCGAAAGCTGGGGCCTCGGCGAGGTGGTCAACCAGAGGCCGACGCTGCTGACCGGGCACCATTACCCCCTGGGCTGCGAAGAACTTCCGCCCCCCACCGCCACCCGGCTGCTGAGCGCCCGCGTGCAGAGACGGGAGGGC
>JAOPZB010000103.1 GCA_025964355.1 Solirubrobacterales bacterium
CACGATCACGGCCACATGCGAGTGGTCATAGCGCGGAAGCTGCGAGGTGCTGCCGACCGCAAGCGGCGGGCCGGAATGTGCCTTACCGCAGCTGACGCCGCCCAGTGCGGCCGCCAGCAGCACGCAGGCAGCTGCTGCGCTCAGGCCACGGCGGCGTGCAAGCCGGGGCACGGTCACAATGGCCAGTAGCGGTCGAACTGCGCGGCGGCGCGAGCCGTCAGTGGCTGGAGCGCGGGGGCCGGGCGCGCAGGGTCCTCGCCGGGCAGCGCCGCGAGCGTCGCCTGGACCGACGCGGCAAGCGCCGTGGGCGCATAGCCGCCCTCGAGCACGGCGCCCAGCGGCGCGTCCAGCGCATGCGCGAGGTCTCGCACATGGCGGGCCATCTCGGCAAAGGACTCCGTCTCCAGGCTGCATCCCGCAAGCGGATCCTCACGGTGGGCGTCGAAGCCGGCCGAGATCAGCACCAGATCGGGCTCGAAGGCCCTCGCCGCCGGCACGACGACGTGCTCGATCAGCGACAGCCAGAGCCCCTCCTCCGAGCCGGACGGGACCGGCAGGTTCATGGTGTAGCCCTCTCCCGGGCCCGACCCGACATCGCCCAGGGGGCCGGTGCCCGGGTAGATCCCAGCCTGGTGGATGCTGGCGAACAGGATGTCGTCGCGGCGGCGGAAGGCCTCGGCCGTGCCGTTGCCGTGGTGGACGTCCCAGTCGAGGATGAACACCCGCCGCGCCCCGAGCTCCCGGACAGCGAGCTCGGCAGCCACCGCGACGTTGTTGAACAGGCAGAAGCCCATCGCGCGGTCGCGTTCGGCGTGGTGCCCGGACGGGCGCACGCCGCAGAAGCCGAGCCTGCTCGCGCCGCCGATCAGCTGCCGGGCCATCTCGCAGGCCGCGCCGGCGGCGTGCACGGCGGCTCGGTATGAGCTCTCGCCGACCGCCGTGTCGGGATCGATGGCCCCGCCGCCCGAAAGCGCGATCTCCCTGATCCGGCGGATGTGATCTGCGTCATGGATGAGTTCCAGCTCCTGCTCCTGCGCCGCCGGCGCGAGACGTCGATCCCAGCCGAGCCACTCCTTCGCCCCGAGCCTCCACTCGACGGCGATCAGCCGCTCCGGGGTGTCGGGGTGTCCCGGGATCAGCGCCCGCGGATCGTGCTCCATGCAGTCCGGGTGATGGAAGTAGAGCCCAGGCGGCGCGCCGTGCATCGCCTGACTGTAGGGAGTGCCGTTGCGGCTGTGCGCGGCTGACCGTTTTTGCGGATCATTGGACGCGATGGAGCCGCCGGCAAAACGCCTTGATCCCGAGGTCTTCCGGCTGCCGGTCGAGCGCATCAGAAGCGGTTGGTACAGCGATGCCTACTTCAATCAGACCAAGCGGCTGCTCGAACTGGAGGATCGCCGTCCCCAGGTCACCATGCAGGTCTTCCAGCGCCACGACTCGCTGCTCGGCGGGATCGACGAGGCGCTGGCCGTCCTGAGGCTGTGCAGCGGCCGCGAAGCGGAGGATGGCGCCTGGGAATCCGGCTGGGGTCAGCTCGCCGTCAGCGCGCTGAGGGAGGGGACGGAGATAACGCCGCTCGAGACCGTCCTGACGATCGAGGGCGACTACTCGCTGTTCGCGCACCTGGAGACGGTCTACCTCGGCTGCATGACGCGGCGCTCGCTGATCATGCGAAACGTTCGCGAGGCGGTTCGCGCTGCGAACGGAAAGGAGATCTTCTTCTTTCCCGCCCGCCACGACCACTGGCTGGTGCAGACCGGCGATGGATATGCCGCGCACATCGCCGGGGCGATCGGCGTGTCGACCGACGCACAGGCGTCGTGGTGGGGAGGCAGGGGCGTCGGCACGGTCCCGCACGCGCTGATCGCGGTGTTCGGCGGCGACACCGTCGCGGCCGCGCAAGCGTTCGCCCGGCGCTTCGGCGACGACGTGAACGTCACCGCGCTGGTCGACTTCGACAACCATTCCGTCCAGACCGCCGTCGCCGTCGCCGACGCGCTCGGTCCGCGCCTGTGGGGTGTTCGACTCGACACAGCCGCCGATCTGGTCGACGAGGACCTGCGCGAGGACCTCGGAATGCAGGCGCCGCCAGCGGTCACGCCCGAGCTCGCAACGCTGGTCAGGGAGGCGCTCGACGCGCACGGCCACGAGCACGTCCGCATCGTGGTGTCCGGCGGGTTCACGATCGACCGTGTCCGGGATTTCGAGCGCCGGCGAGCCCCCGTCGACGCCTATGGCATCGGATCCGCCCTGCTGCGTGGAAACAACGACTTCACCGCGGATATCGTCGTCGTCGACGGCCGGCCGCGCGCGAAGGTCGGCCGTCGCCTGAGGCCGAACGATCGTCTGGAGCGCGTCGTCTAGGGCCGCGATAGTGTGCGACCGGTGCGTCCCATCCCCACCGCGCCGGTAGCCGCCGGCTCGCTGATCGCGGGCTACGCCGTGGCCGCCGGCAGCGGCTCGCGGCCGCTCGGCGGCGCGGTGCTGCTGCTGGGCGGGGCGTGGTGCGCGCGGGCGTGGCTGGCACGTGACGGCGCGCGCGCCGCCGCGGGACTCTCCGCCGTGGGACTCGGCGCATTCGTCAGCTCGCATCTGCTGTCGCTGGCGATCGGCCCGTGGCCGTCCGTGCTGATAGTCGCCGCGGCGATGGGCGCCGCCGCATGGACGCGCTCGGATGCGCGCCTGCCGGCCCGCCGGCGCGAGCTGGCGTAGGTCGCCGGGCAGGCCGAACGAAGGCATTCCGTCCAGCGGCGCGATCAAGGCTCGCTTTCCGCCCGCGTGGGCGCTAGATTTGGCCGCGAGCATGGCCGATGTCGCGATCTCGCCAGGGGGGGCCGCGGTGGCGGATGCACCGCCGCCGGTCCTCGAGCGCCCAGACTTCCAGATCGTCCCGCGCGCCGGCCTGCCGATCGTCGCCGTGGTTCTCGGGCTGCTGATCGCGGGCATCGCCGTCAACACGGCCTGGCCGCTGCAGTTCCTGCATGTCGTCGGCGGTGCGGCCTGGACGGTGATCGACCTGTTCCTCGGGTTCGTGCTCGGCCCGATCATCGGTCGCATGTCGATCCCGGCGCGCATCGAGTTCACGACCCGCCTGATGCCCAAGATGGTGCTGATCATGCCGACCGCCGTGACGGTCACGCTCGCGGCCGGATGGCAGCTTGGCACGAAGCTCGGAACGGTCCAGACGAGCTATTTCCTGCACGG
>JAOPZB010000091.1 GCA_025964355.1 Solirubrobacterales bacterium
CTCTACCTCAATCGCGAGGTCTCCTGGCTGGACTTCAACGATCGGGTTCTCCAGCTCGCCGAGGACGAGCGCGTGGCGCTGCTCGAGCGGGTGAAGTTCTGCGCCATCTACACCACGAACCTCGACGAGTACTACATGGTCCGCGTCGCCGGGTTGCATGATCAGATCGATGCGGGCGTCGAGAACCCCAGCCAGGACGGCCTCGTCCCCTCCGAGACGATCGCCCTGATCCGCGAGCGCGTGCTGGAGCAGACTCGGCGCCTGACCGACTGCTTCGAAACACGGCTGCGCCCGGCGCTGGCCGATCACGACATCGCCGTCGTCGGCGTCGACGATCTCGATGAGGAGCAGCGCGCGGACCTGGCCAGGCACTTTCAAAAGGCCATCTTCCCCGCGCTCACGCCTCTGGCGGTCGCCCCCGGTCGTCCCTTCCCCTACATATCGAACCTGTCGCTCAGCCTCGCGGTGCTCGTCCGCGACCCGGTCAGCGACCAGACCGTGTTCGCGCGCGTGAAGGTCCCGACCGAGATCCTGCCGCGGTTTGTGACGCTCAAGCAGGCTGCGCCCGAGCCCGACCTGCTGGTACCGCTGGAGGATGTGATCGCCCACCATCTGGATGCGCTCTTCCCCGGCATGGAGATCGCCGACTACGACGTCTTCCGCGTGACTCGCGACGCGGACCTCGAGGTCTCAGACGACGCGGCGGACCTCCTGCAGGCGGTCGAGGACGAGCTGCGCCGCCGCCGCTTCGGCGAGGTCGTACGCGTCGAGATCGGCGCCCACGGCTCCGAGCAGCTGCGCGGAGAGCTGGCGGGACTGCTCGGCGTGGACGACGACGAGGTCTATCCGGTCGAGGGGCTCCTCGACATGGGCGCGCTGTGGCAGATCGTCAAACTCCCGGGCCACGCCGAGCTGCGCGAAGAGCTGACGCTCGGCGTGACCCACCCGCGCCTGCTGCGCCACGAGGCAGAGCGCCCGGACGTGCTCGGCGCGATGCGCGAAGGCGACCTGCTCGTCCATCACCCCTACGTCTCATTCGCTACGTCCGTCGAGCGCTTCGTGGAGCAGGCCGTTGCGGACCCCAACGTGCTGGCGATCAAGCAGACCGTCTATCGCACCAGCGACGACTCGCCGCTGGTGCCGGCGCTGATCGATGCGACCGAGCGGGGCAAGCAGGCGGTCGCGCTCGTCGAGCTGCAGGCCCGGTTCGACGAGCGCATGAACATCCACTGGGCGAAGGCGATGGAGGAGGCCGGCGTGCACGTCGTCTACGGCCAGCCGGCGCTCAAGACGCACGCCAAGTGCGTCCTCGTGGTGCGGCGCGAGGGTGATGGCGTACGCAACTACGTGCACATCGGGACCGGTAACTATCACTCCGCGACGGCGCGCCTCTACACCGACTTCGGACTGTTCACCTGCGACGAGCAGATCGGCGCCGACGTAGCTGACATGTTCAACTACCTGACGGGGTTCGGACGGCCGCTGCACTACCGCAAGGTGCTGATGGCGCCCGACTACCTCCGCGAGGGGATCATCGAGGAGATCGAGAGAACGATCGCCGCCCACTCCGAGGAGTCCCCGGCGCGGATTGCGATGAAGATGAACGCGCTGGTCGACGGCCGCTGCATCCGCGCCCTCTACAGAGCGTCTCAGGCGGGGGTGCGGGTGGATCTCAACGTGCGCGGCATCTGCTGTCTGCGCCCGGGCCTGGAGGGGATCTCCGAGAACATCCGGGTCGTCTCGATCGTCGGCCGCCTGCTCGAGCACTCACGCGTATACGCCTTCGAGCGCGACGGGGAGAGCAGGGTCTACATCGCCTCCGCCGACCTGATGCCGCGCAACCTCGACCACCGGGTGGAGCTGGCCGTCCCGGTCGAGTCCGCGGAACTGCAGGCGGAGCTGCTCGACACGCTGCAACGCGCCTTCGCCGACAACCAGAACTCGTGGGAGCTCGACGGCGAGGGCGCCTGGCACAGGCGCTCGGTCAAGCCGGGCGACAGGCCGCGCAGCCTCCAACTGGAGCTCGCGGAGCTCTATTCGGCCCGCGCCGGCGCAGAGCGGCCGTCAGGCGAGCGCGACCTGGCACCCGTCGTCGCCGCCGCCCGCTGAGCGCCCGCCTTCGAGCGCAACTCAGGCGGCTAGGCAGCCGCGACGGGGAGCGCGTCCAGGGCTGCTCTGAGATCGTCCACCGACTGGTAGTCGAGCCCGAGCAGGTGGTCATGGCGGTGGCGGACGATTCCCTGCTCGTCGATCACGATCACCGCCCGCTTGGTGCCCAACCGGGAGTGCGCGCCGTATGACCTGGCGACCGCGCTGTCAACATCGGCCAGGAGCGCCACCGTGAGGCTGTTCTTGTCCGTGAAGCCCTTGTGCGACTCCAGGTCCTGCGAGGAGATTCCCACGACGGTCGCACCCAGGTTGGCGAAGTCCTCCGCCCGATCTCTGTAGGAGCAGAACTGTTTCGTGCAGACCATCGTGTTGTCGCCGGGGTAGAACAGCAGGACGACGCGCTCGCCGCGATGGTCGGACAGGCGAAACTGTCCGTCGGTTCCTGCCAGCTCGAAGTCCGGCGCCTGCTCGCCGACCTGCGGGGTCTTTGCCATCGTCGCTCGCCCTCCTCGTCGTGTTGCGGCCGCTATGCGGCGCCCGCGCAGCATAACGGTCACCGGCGCCGCGGCTCGGGGCCAGCCGGCACGCGGGTGAGAGGGTATGCGCTACAACCTGACGCCATGCGCGCCCGCCAGCTCACGCGCCTCGCGTTCATCGGCGGGTGCCTCCTCGGCGCATGCGGAAGCAGCGCACCGGCGGACGTCACCACGCCGACAGCGGGCAGCGCCGCGATCCCCACGCCGGCGGCTTCGAGCGCCGCGCGGCTGCTCGACTGGCCCGAGTTTGGGCTCGATCCGCAGCGCAGCAATGTCAGCGAACGGGCGACCGGCATAACTGCCGCGAACGTTGCACGTCTGCGGCGCAGGACCGTTTCGCTGCCGGGGACCGTCGACTCCTCTCCCATCTACCTGCACGGGGCGCTCGTCGCGGGATCTCGACACAATGTGATCGTCGTGACCACGTCCTACGGCCGGACCGTCGCCGTGGACGCCGACAGCGCGACGGTCCTCTGGACCTTCACGCCGACGGGCTACGCGGGCTGGGCCGGCAGCTCCCAGATCACGACGACGAGCCCGCTGGCCGACCCGGCTCGGCAGTTCGTGTATGCGGCCTCCCCTGATGGTCTCATCCACAAGCTCTCGCTGGCCGCCGGCAGCGAGGATCGCGCCGGAAGCTGGCCCGTGAGGATCACGCGGGACGCGACCCATGAGAAGCTCGCCGCAGCGCTCAACATCGACGGGGCCGACGTGATCGCCGCGACCGGCGGCTACTTCGGCGACGCGCCGCCCTACCAGGGCCATCTCGTCCTCATCGATCGCGCCAGCGGTCGCCTGCGGGGGGTGTTCAACACGCTCTGCGCCAACCGGCGCGAAATCATCGTCCCGAGCAGCTGCCCCGCCAGCGACTCGGCGATCCTGTCACGCGGCGGGCCGGTCGTCGAGGCGGGTGGGCAGCGGATCCTCCTCGACACCGGCAACGGGCCGTGGAACGGCACGACGAACTTCGGCGACAGCGTCCTCGAGCTGACGTTCCCTGGCCTGAGCCTGCGGCAGTCTTTCACCCCGACAAACCAGACTCAGCTTGGCGCCAGCGACGCCGACCTCGGCTCGAGCGCTCCGGCGCTCCTCAGTGGCGACCGGGTCGCCGTGGCCGGAAAGGACCGGGTGATGCGCGTGCTCGTGCTCTCGCGCCTGGACGGGCATCCCCCCTCCGCATCGCCCTCCCGGCCGCATCCACTCGGCGGCGAAGCGCAGCGCCTGGGCACGCCCGGCGGCGCTGAGCTGTTCACTGCGCCGGCCGTTTGGAGGCGTGCCGGTCGCACGACGATGTTCGTGGCAGACGAAGCCGGCACCGCTGCGTACGTGCTGCGTGCCGGACGGCTGTACCGGGCGTGGGAAAACGCGAACCCGGGCACGAGCCCGGTGATGGCGGGCGGCCTGCTCTATGTCTACGACCAGGCACGGGGAGGCATCAACGTCTACCGGCCCGGCTCGTCGCGGCCGGCCGCCAAGCTCCCCGGTCGCTCCGGTCACTGGAACAGCCCGATCGTCGTCGACGGGCATGTCGTCGAGCCTGAGGGCAACGCCAACGATCACGCCCTCGCCGGTCAGTTGGAGATCCTCTCTACCAGCTAGAGGCCGTAGCCCTCGAGCAGCTTCAGCCACACCTCGCTGCGTGTCGGAAAGCAGGCTACGGCGTGCCAGAGAACGTCGATCGGCACCTCCCCGACTATGGCGATCGTCGCGGCATGCAACGACTCGGCGACCTCGACGCCGGTGAACGTGGCTCCGACGAGAACGCGGCGATCCTCGTCTACGACGAGGCGGACGGTGCCCGGCGCGTCGTGGCCGATGAAGCTGCCGCCGGCGTTCGCGCCGACTGGCCGATCCACCGCCCGCACGTTCAGGCCGGCCTCCCTCGCGCTCGCGAGCGTGTGTCCGGCCGCTGCGACCTGGGGGTCGGTGAAGATGGTGCGGGGCACCACCGCTTCATGCAGGCGCGGCCCCGGGGGGCGTCCGATGATGGCGTCGGCCGCGATGCGGCCCTGGTACTTGCCCATGTGCGTGAGCAGCGCGCGCCCGTTTGCATCGCCGATGGCGTAAAGCCAGGGATGGCCCGGGACCCGCATCGCATCGTCGACCTCGATGTAGCCGCCCGACTCGAGGCCCAGCGACTCGAGCCCGATCCCCTCGGTCGCAGGGCGGCGCCCGATCGCCACGAGCAGCTCCTCGCCGGTCACCGAACGGCCGTCTTCGAGCTCCAGCGTCACCGGACCGCCGGCGCGCTCGCGTCGCACGGCGCTGGCCCTGGCGTCGAGCAGCACGTGTACGCCCAGCCGCTGCAGCGACTCGTGCACCATCTCCGAGGCGAACTCCTCCTCGGAGGCGATCAGGCGCGGGCCGGCCTCCACGATCGTCACCGGCACGCCGAACGAGTTGTAGGCTTGCGCCATCTCGACGCCGACGACGCCGCCGCCGAGAACGAGCAGCGAGGAAGGCACGGCCGTCGCGGTGGTCGCCTCGCGGTTCGTCCACGGCGCGGCGTCGCGCAGGCCGGGAATCGGCGGGACGTTCGCGACACTGCCCGGCGCGAGAACCACGGCCCGGCGCGCCGTCAGCGTGTCTTCGCCAACGGCGACCTCGCGCTCGCCGCTGATCGTCCCCCGGCCCCGGACGAGCGATATCGAGTGTTCTGAGAGCCACGGCAGCTGCGAGGCGTCGTCGAGGTGGTGCACGACATCGTCGCGGCGGCGAAGCGCGGCAGCCACGTCGAGTGCGCCGGCTGCGGCCTGCGCCGCGCCCGGGACGCGGCGGACCTCGGCGAGCGCCTGGCCGGGGCGCAACAGCGCCTTGGAGGGCATGCAGGCGTAATAGGAGCATTCGCCGCCGACCAGCTCGCTCTCGATGAGGGCGACGGACAGCCCGCCGTTGGCCAGGCGACCCGCGCAGACCTCGCCGGCAGGCCCGGCGCCCAGCACGATCACGTCGTACTCGCGGATATCCACCAACCCAGGTCCTTTCGCCGCTGATCGTCAAAAGACGGCGCGCGTCTGCCTTGGACGCGACGCCGTCGGGCGGTAGCCTCGGTGAGATCATGGCGAAATCGCTTGCCGGCCAGCTCCTGGTTGCCTCGCCATCGCTGCGTGATCCGAACTTCGTCAGGACGGTCTTGCTGATCGGCGTTCACAGCGAGGAGGGCGCGATGGGCGTCGTTCTCAATCGTCCGTCGACCGTGACGGTCCGCGAGGCGGTGCCCCAGCTCGAGCCGGCCGTGGACGACCTCGAGCCGGTCTATGTCGGCGGACCCGTCGCGCCCACTTCCGTCGTCTGCCTAGCCGAGTTCGTCGAGCCGTCGCTGGCTGAGCTGCTCGTGCTCGGTCGCATCGGATTCCCGGCGCCGGACACGGGCGTCGAGGAGCTCGCCGAGGCCACGGCGCGCAGGCGCGTGTTCGCGGGCTACGCCGGATGGAGCGACGGCCAGCTCGACGCCGAGGTCGACGACGGCGACTGGATCGCACAGATCGCGCTGCCGCAGGACGTCTTCAGCGAGGCCCCCGAGGAGCTGTGGAGCAGCGTGCTCACACGCAAGGGCGGAAGCTATGCCTTGATCGCGCGGATGCCGTTGGACCCGAGCGTCAACTGACGTCGTCGGCCACGCTCGCGCCGTCGTCCGGCTCGGCGCGGGCGAGCTGAGGCGCGCGAAGCGGCACGTGCAGCGCCGTTCGCAGGATGCGCTCCAGTGCTCCGGCTTCGCGCAGGGTGCGCACGAGGTGGTGCCTGCCGCTGCCAAAGCGGTAGAGGCGCAGTCCGTCGAGCCCGAGGAGACGCTCGGCGTGCAGGCGGTCGACGCTCAGCGAGTCGTCGAAATAGACCTGGTAGCGGGTGGCGGCTCGGCGAGCTTGCGGGATCGCGTACGCGAGATCGGCCCATTGCAGGTCGATCGCAGCGGCCTCGACGAGCGGCATGAGATGCTCATCCCAGCGATGGTCTCCGATCTCGCCGAGCACGGCGGGGTCGAGCGTTGTCTGCGGCGCGAAGGACAGCACGGTGTCGGCTCCGAGCATGGCGCCGAACGCCAGCGCGGCGTAGCCGCCGGCCGAGTTTCCGGCCGTGACAAGGCGCTCGACGTCGTGATCGCGGATCAGCGCCCGCAACGACTCGGCCACAGACTCGATCGTGTCGCCGTAGTCGGGCGTGCCGCGGTGATACCAGGCCTGGCGTACGTCTCGCACGAACAGGCGTTTGACCGGCATGTCCCCCGTGAGGCGCAGAAACTCGAAGGGCGGCATGCCGATGCGTCCCTGCATGCCGCCGAAGGCGAGCAGCAGGGTACGCGAGTCGCTGCCCATGTCGAGGCTCACCGAGGTGGGGTCGCGCGCGCCCTTCGGGGTCCTGCGCTCCAGGCGCCCCCTCAGAAAGCGCGCTCGCCGCATCAATGCAGTGATCACTGGGCGGTGAGCGTACTACCCTTCTGCGAGGCGCCTCGCGCGCCGTCCCTGCCCGCCCGCGCTAGCCGTTCGAGGACGCTCCCCCATGGTGAAGCTCGCCCGCTGGACGATCACCCACCGCAAGTACGTGCTGCTCGGCTGGCTGGCTCTGCTGCTGCTCGTCAACGTGTTCGCGCAGTCGGCCGGCACGAGCTACTCCAACAACTTCACGCTGCCGAACTCCGGCGCCCAACGCGCCGCCGACCTGCTGCAGCGCAGCTTCCCCGCCCAGGCCGGCGACCGCGACACGATCGTCTACAAGGTCAGCTCCGGCACGGTGCTCGACCCCGCGATCCGGGCGCGGATGACCCGGATGTTCGGGCAGGTAGCCAAGCTGGCGCACGTGACGAGCGTGATCAGTCCCTACGCAGGGGCGACAACCGGCAAAGCGGTATCCGCCAACGGCAAGATCGCCTTCGCCACGGTGGTGTTTGACGAGAAAGCCAACCTCCTGCCCAAGAGCGCCGCCGAACGCGTCGTCGCAGTGGCCCGGGCCGCCGCCTCGCCCGGGCTGCAGGTCGAGCTCGGCGGCCAGGCGATCGAGCAGACCGAGCAGGCCGGCTTCGGCGTCTCCACGGCCGTCGGGCTGCTGGCCGCGATCGTGGTCCTGTTGCTGACGTTCGGCTCGCTCACGGCGATGGGTCTGCCGATCGTCACCGCCCTGTTCGGGCTCGGCACCGGTCTTGGGGCGATCGCGCTGTTCACCCATGTCGTCGACACGCCCGATTTCTCCTCCGAGCTCGCGGCGATGATCGGGCTCGGCGTCGGCATCGACTACGCGCTGTTCATCCTCACGCGTTTTCGCGAGGCCTACAGGACGGCCGGGCCGTCGTTCGGCGACTCGCGCGAGTCGGTGGTGCAGGCGATGGACACCGCCGGGCGCGCGGTCCTGTTCGCCGGCTGCACCGTCGTGATCGCCCTCCTGGGCATGATGCTGCTGGGAGTGAGCTTCCTCTACGGCGTCGCGATCTCGGCGTCGATCGGGGTGCTGCTCGTGATGCTCGCTTCGCTGACGCTTCTGCCGTCCCTGCTGACCATCGTCGGGGGCCGCCTGGCCCGGCCCGGCCGGCGCGCTCGCCGGCGCGCGCGCGCGCAGGCAGAGCCGCTCCGCGGGAGTGCCGGCTCAGCGAGCGTGACGAGCGTGACGCCCGCAACGGATTCGGCGGCCCCGAGCGCGTGGTTGCGCTGGAGTGCCTTCGTGCAGCGCCGTCCCTGGACGATCGCCGCCTGCTCGCTGGTTGTGATGCTGGCGATCGCGGCGCCGGCGACCGCGCTGCGGCTCGGCTCGAGCGACGCCTCAAACGATCCGGCGGGCCATACGACGCACCGCGCCTACGTGCTCCTCGCGCAGGGCTTCGGCGAAGGGTTCAACGGGCCGCTGCTGGTCGTCGCGGCCGCCCCGCAGCGTCAGGGCGTCGAGCGGCTTCGCACGGCGATCGCAGGCACGCCCGGCGTGACGGCCGTGGGGCCCGCGCGCATCAATCCCGCCGGGGACGTCGCGACGATCACGGTCTATCCGAGCTCCTCCCCCCAGGCCTACGCCACGACGCAGCTCGTCTCGCGGCTGCGCGAAAAGGTGGTGCCGGCGATCGCGTCGCAGACCGGAATGACCGCGTACGTCGGCGGCGTGACTGCCGGAAGCGTCGACTTCGCGGCCGTGCTCGGCCACAAGCTGCCGCTGTTCATCGGCGTCGTGGTGCTCCTGAGCGCCCTGCTGTTGATGCTGGTCTTCCGCTCCCTGGTGATACCGCTTCAGGCCGCGGTGATGAACCTGCTCAGCATCGGCGCCTCTCTGGGGGTCATCGTGGCGATCTTCCAGTGGGGCTGGCTGGGTGGGCTCATCGGGGTCAGCAAGGGTCCGATCGAGTCGTTCATCCCGGTCATGCTGTTCGCGATCGTCTTCGGCCTGTCGATGGACTACGAGGTGTTCCTGATCTCGCGCATCCACGAGCGCTGGACCCAGACGCGGGAGAACTCGCGCGCCGTGGCCGAGGGTCTCGCCCTCACCGGCCGCGTCGTGACCGCCGCCGCCGCGATCATGGTCTGCGTGTTCCTGTCGTTCATGCTCGGCGAAGAGCGCGTCATCAAGGAGTTCGGCCTGAGCCTCGCGAGCGCCGTGTTCCTGGACGCGCTGATCGTCCGTTGCCTGATGCTCCCGGCGGTGCTCCACATCGTCGGCGCGGTCACGTGGCAGATCCCCGCCTGGCTGGACCGGCTGCTGCCGCACGTGAACATCGAGGGGACGGTCCTGACCGTGCCGCCCGTCGGGGACGACACCGGCCCGCCGCCGCTCGAGCCGGGGGCCGCGGGCGCGAGACACGCGGGAGTGGCGACCGGGGGAGTGGAGGGCTGAGCCCACTGCGGCGGGGGGCGGCGCTGGCGCTCCTGCTCTGTTTCGCGTCGATCGGCGCGGGGAGTCCCCGTGCCGCCGCCGCGGCCCCGAGCTCGGCCCCGGCGCAGAGCTCGGCGCTGATCGTCTTTGCGCCGGCGGGCGAGTCCCAGCTCGCGAGCCTGCCGGGCCTCTCGGTCGGGATCATGTCGGCGACGCAGGGCAGTTACCGTTCCGCCCAGTTCCTACTCGACCTGACCCAGGGGGCGCGCGTGGCATCCTCGGTGTATTCCGGGCGCCCGCCGGCGCTGTCGCTGAGGCCGCTCGGATCGGGAGCGGTCGTCGAGGGCTGGAGCGAGGCGCGCAGTCGGGCCGAAGGGGTGCCCCAGCTGCTGAAGCCGGGCCTGCTCGCGGCAAGCATCCCTCGCGGTGGAGCGTATGTCGGCGTCGCCGGTGCGAGCCACCTCGACGCCGCTGTCGCGGCCGACCGCGAGGGGCGCATATCGCAGATCTCGCTGGGCTCGGCGGCGACCCTCACGGCGCGTATCGCGGCAGTTGCACGGAGCAGGCGCCTCGTCGTCGCCGACCTGCCGGGAGGCGGCGAAGGCCTCGCAGACCTGCGGGCGCTGAGCGCGAGGCGGAGTCCGGGAGACCTGCTGATCGTCGTGCAGCGCGTACCCGACGCGCGCGGAGGCGAACTGCTGTGGACCGCAGTCGGCGGGCTCGCCGGCGGTGGTGTGCGGGTGCTGAGCTCGCAGACGACCAACCAGCGGGGCCTGATATCGGCGATTGACATCGCGCCGACCATCCTTCGACATCTCGGGCGTCACGGGA
>JAOPZB010000097.1 GCA_025964355.1 Solirubrobacterales bacterium
AAAACGCAGCAGCGTCACGCCGGACCGCAGCGCGATCCAAGCGGCGGGCTGACCGCCGATGGTTGCGACCGGCCTCCACTTGCTCCCTGGTTGGCCAGGTCCCTTGACGACCGGAACAGGCGACGCGCGCTTGACCGCCGGCGCCGTCCGCGCCCGCGCTGCCTGCGCCCGGACCGACGCGCTGCCGGCTTGGGCGGCATTGGACTGGCTTCCACACCCGCCCACTGCGACCGCGAGCAGCGCCATTACCGCGGGCGCGAAGTTCATCTTGTTGGCACCCTCAGACAGTCTGATCACCTTGGCTAGATCTCAGAACGCCGTTTCACGCGCAGTGGCAAAACTGGCCATGCACGAGACTATCGCCACGAGGGTCCGTTCGGTTCCAATGGTCTGGCGGAGGCTCGGTGAGACGAGGTAGCTACGATCTGAAGCCCTTTGCGGCCCACTGACGACGATCCGGTCCTGCCGATCGTCGGCTCCGACGCCGACCGCATCTCCGACCCCGCGACTCGAGGCGCCCGACGCGAGCGAGCGCGTCGTGCGGTTCGACGACGGCGCCTGCTGGCGGCCCTCGCGTTCCTTGCGTTGCTTGCTCTTTCGGTCGTTTCGATCAGGGAGGTGCTTGGCGGGCGCGCCACGGCTCGGCCCAGCTCGACGATCGACGCTCCGCGGACCGCCGCTGTGGTGCGGCGCGGGGGGGCGGCGATGAGGCATGGCAAAGCGACGCGCGCGAAGGCGGCGACCCGTCGCATAGCCCCTTCGCCAGGGTCGCTGCCGCAAACCAATCGGTATCCGTCCGCAAAAAGTCAGCGGTTCAAGTCGATCATGGCGTCACTCTGGGCCGGTGTCGTGCACGGCTCCGTCAGTGCGGCCGTGGCTGCGTTCTTTCCGAAAGGCGCCTACGTGCAGCTGAAGGCGATCGGCTCGGCAGGCTCCGATTGGACCAACCGCCTCATTCACGACTATGCGCTCGATATCGCCGCCGCGCACGGCTTGCTCGGCAGTCGCGCTTCGTCGGCACGGCTTGTCGCCGTCGATGTCCCCGCCAGCTACGGGCACTGGATTTCACCGGGTGTCTGTTACAACAGCGTCGGCTACTACGAGATGCCCAACGCGCGCGTCGTCTACCGAGAGAATGGCGAAACGCGCTCCTTCGGGATCGCCTCGATGATCTCCTGGAGAGGCGTCTGGTATGTCGTGCACCTCGGAGCGATCCTCCGATCCGCCGATTCGGGGACCGTCGACACACCGGAATCCGGCCACGGGACGGCGGCCTATTCCGGGACTTGCTGAGCGGGCTCTAGATCAGTCGATGAGACTTCGCTCATCTCGCTTTCGGTCCCGGACCGTAGGACTACGATCTGGAGTCGTGACGCTTCGCTCGTTCATCGCGACGGTCGCTGTCACCGCGCTGACGTTGACGACCGCTGCGGCCGCGGTCGCGAGCAGCTCGTCAGCGAGGCCGGCGACTCGTTCGGAGCGTGCGGCGATCATAAAGGCTCTCGTGGCCAATGACGGCAGCTCCGCCGGAGTGCACGGCGTGTTCGTGTCCCGGTCGAACACGAGCCTCTCGGTCGTATGCGTCCACACCCCCGAAGCGGGCATCCGGGCCTTTGTCTTCGGCCGTACACGGGGCTCGTGGCGTTACGTCACCAGCGGCCGGCCCGGCCGCGCAGGCAACTCTGCCGACCGGCGGCTCGAGCAGGCCTGCGGCTGACGGCGCCGCCGATCGGCCAGGCGGACGACTGTCGCAGAAGCTGGACCGACTCGGCGCCGGCCGAGGCTGTGAGCTAGGACACCTCTGCCGGTGAACGACGGCCCTTGGCCTTGTCCTCATACATCGCGGTGTCAGCGTGCCTGACCAGGTCGGCCACGGTGCGACCGTCATCCGGCCAGACGCCTCCTCCGATGCTCGCGCCGATGGAGATCACGAGCTCCCCGAGCATGAACGGCTCAGCGAACTCTGCCCGCACACGCGCCTCCGCGGCGCGGACCTGGCTCGCCTCGCCCACGCCGGCGAGGATGACCGCAAACTCGTCCCCGCCGAGGCGGGCAACACCGTCGCCCGTGCGGGCGATCGACTCCAGGCGCTGGGCGGCTTTGCGCAGGAGCTCGTCGCCGGCGGCGTGGCCGTAGTCGTCGTTGACGTGCTTGAAGTCGTCGAGGTCCACGAACAGCAGGCCCATCTGGCTCTGGCCGCCCGCGCTCGCGAGCGTACGGTCGACATGGTGGCGGAAGCCGACTCGATTCAAAAGCCCGGTCAGCTCGTCGTGGCTGGCTTTGTGACCCAGTTTGTCCACGAGCTGTCCGTTCTGGATCGCCGTGGCTGCCAGCGCTGCCACGCCCGCGAGTCGGTCCAGCAGCTCGACGTCGCGGCGAAGGCGCTGCGGATCCTCGGTAACGGACACCGTCAACACGCCGAGGAAGACCTCGCGGGCGACGATCGGCACGACCGCCAAGGACACGACATCGAGTGAGGCGATCAGCTGGCGTATGAACGGGTCGTCGGTCTCCGGTCCGAAGAACCGCGGCTCTGGCACGGCGATCATCTCGCTCAGATGCGGGGTGTCGTTGGTGGAGATCGTCAGCTCGCTGAAGCGTTCGCTCTGCTCCGGCGTCCGTCCCAGGCTCGTGAGCGGTTTCAGGCTCTGTTCCAGGTAATCGAACAGCCACACGCCCACGCGGTCGCAGTCGACGACCTCCGGGACGGCGACGGTGAGGCGCTCGGCGACCTCCTCGCTGGTCGCGGCTTGAGCCAGGGCCTGGGAGAGCGAGAGCAGCGAGCTGACCTGGTCGTGGCGGCGGTCGGACTCTTGCAGCGCCATCGACATGTCCAGCACTGCGGCGGCGTGCTTGGCATACATCCTGAGCAGCTCCTCTTCCCCCGAGAAGAACTCGACGGCGCCGGGATAGCGGGCGATCAGCTGTCCGTATCGGCGACGGGCCGAGGTGACCTCCACGACAAGCATCGAGTCGCCGGCCGGCGCTTGCTGCGCGAGCGTCGCGCGCGCGACCTCCTGCGCCTTGAGCTCGTCCAGGCCGTGGCTGTAGACGTGCAGCTCGGCCTCGGGGTCGGTGCGCACCGCGAGGATGTGGCTCGGCGCCCGCACGGCGTCTGCCGCGCGCTCGACGATGCGGTGCAGGACGGTGTCGAGATCGTCGGTGGAGACGAGGTCGCTCGCGGTCGCGTAGGAGCTCTGCAGCCGTTCGGACATCGCCACGAGCTGTGCCTCGAGTGAGGTCACCCGCTGTTGAGGATCGGCTGCGGCCGCGGCCCGCTCTGCGTCCCAGGTGACGGTGTAGAGGCACTGCTCGTCGCCGCGGGTCTGGCATTCGCTCTCCTCCACCTGCGCAAGCGGAAGCCCGAACAGGATGGGCAGCCCGGCCAGCAATCCCGTCGTCCAGTCGCAATGCAGCTTACGACGCGTGAATCCCTCGCGAGCGCACGCCTTCACCACGCCCCGTCCTGGTCCGGCTTCGATCGCCTCCATCTTCGTGACGGCGCTGAGCCTCGCCGCACTCAGCGCGACCGCCTCAAGCACAGCCTCGGTGGAGCCGAGCGAGCGCAGCACAGTGGCAACCTGTGTGCCGGCGTGCTGGCGCAGCGTGTTCTCGCCGACCCGTCGCGCGAACAGCGGATCACCGGTCTGCTGCACGCCGGCCTCGAACAGCGAGATCGCCTCGTCCATGGAGATCCAGTTATCGACACTTTCCAGGTAGGAGGTCTCGCGCTCGATCCCCGCCCGCGCGAGCAGCTCGGCGACCGCCGCGTCGCCGCCCTCGCTGCGTACGAGCCGCAGTAGGACGCTCGTCATCGAGCAGCAGATCTCGCGATCTGTCTCATGTGAAGGTTTGGCCTTGGGCCCCCCGCCTTGGCCGGCTTCCGCCTGCATGGGATCAAGTCGGGCTAAAGCTCCGCGTGCTTGAGCATTGGCCGCCCAGACTCCACACCTGCCCGATCCCGCCATCGCGCTACCGCTTTGCACTCCCCCTGCCAGCCAGCTCCGAGCGCAGCCAGCCCTTGGAGTTTGGGGCGGCCTAGGGCCGCGCGGCGGCGCCCCGGATGCGCCGGCCGAGGGCGGCCGCACGCGCGAGGTGCCCACAGTAGGGCGCGCCCGGACAGCGGGCGAAGGACA
>JAOPZB010000102.1 GCA_025964355.1 Solirubrobacterales bacterium
CTTCGCCGTGACCGAGGAGCTGCCCGTGTCGTCTGTGTCGGCGTCTTTGTCGGTGACGGTGAAGCTCGCCGTGTTATCTAGCTTGAGGCAGCCGTAGGGGACTTTCACGCGTTAGGCGTATTCGAATTCGCCGCCCGCGCTGACGTCCCCGGACGGGAGGGTTCCTTCGAGCGTCGCCGAGCCCGTCGGGAGCTGCGTCGCCGTGTAGAGATCGGACAGCGACACGCTGTTGTGCACGGTCTTCGTGGGAGTCGTGAACTGGAACGGAACGTCGAAGCTTTCCTTGCTTGCTTCGCTGTTCACGCTTTCCGCATCCCATTCGACCGTCGCGGTGTTGGTGTAGTCGGCGTTATAGGTGGGCTTCGTAGCGAACGTGCACGCGTAGGGCAGTTCCACTTCCGTTTCAGCGGCGACCGCTCCGACGGAGTACGGCGAGCCGCCCGATTTGTTGATGTCGCAGGCGCCGGCGGCTTTGCTCGCCGGATCGGTCACCACGTCCGACACCGAGACACCTGTGGCTTCGGTTTCGTTCGGATTGAAGATCGTGATCGTCCCGGCGACTTCCCAGCCGCTGTCGGTGCCCCCGTCCTTCGTGACCTTCACCTTGTAGTTGAGGGTCGTTTCGGAGTGGGTGGTCTGGCAGCCGTTGGGCGTGAGCAGCGTCACCTGACAGACGTCGACGCTCTTGAGAATCGACCAGTTGAACTCGCGCGTGAAGGCCGGATTGGCGTCCTTGACGACGCTCAGCGGTGCCCCGTGGCAGTTTTCAGTACATGTCGTCACGGACTCCTTGACCTTGAACGCGTCGAACTTGCAGGGAGCCGGGCTCGTCGCGCCCTTCGGGCAGATCGCGAGGATGTAGACGCCACCGGGGTTGGGCGTGTCGTCATACGGGGCAAGCGAGATGATCGTGTGCCCGTTCGCATCGGTTCCCGTCGTGTGGCCGCCCGAATAGGAGGAGATCACCCCGCCTTTGACGCTGAAGCTGCGTTCGCCGACGGAGTCACCTTCGCCAAGGCCTTCGTCGCTGCACCCGGTCGCTGCGGTGCCTATGGTCGTGTCGCTCAGATTGCCGTTGGCGCCATCGATAAAGCCACCGTTCTGGCATCCCGGCGCGAGGACCGCGAAGAAGTATTCGCCGTCCGCCAGTCCGTTGCCGCCACTCGGTCCACCGTTGACGTAGACGTCGGGCTTGCTGACGTAGGTGTTGCAGTTGATCACGCTGCCGTGCACGCAGCCTCCCGTGAAGCCGCCATCGGTGATCGACGGGTCAAACGTCGTATATGCCGCGTTGCCGGCGGCGAGCGCGCTCGTCGATGTCAGCGCGCCGACCGCGAGAACCGCGGCAAGGCTTGCGCAGAGGCGAACCGCGGTAGAAAACGAAACCTTTCGCATGAGCTTCCCCCATCCCTAGAAGAACCGGAGGCTCCGAATCAAACGGCGCCACCAGCGGCGCAGCTCCATGGCGGAGCCGGCGCTCGACGTTTGGGGTGATGTTCCCGACCGCCCGCGCGGACCACGCCCTCCCTTCCTCTAGGTAGGCCTGGACCTTTGTCTAGGTTTAGGGATCTTTGAAGCGATCTGAGCGGGTTTGCGCGGCCTACAGCCGGGCCGCCACCAGCGCGCAGGCGGTGACGACGATCGCGAGCGACAGCGCCGCGAGCGCGCCGTCGAGCGGGGCAAGCAGGCCGGAGAGCGACAGGTCTTCGGATCGGCCGTCGGGGAGCGTTCGCACGCCGCTGATCGAGCGTGTGCGGCGGCGCAGGTCGCGGGCCGGCGAGCTCAGACGCCGCTGCGCGACGCTCATCGCCAGGCAGCCAACCGCGATCAGCAACCCCGGCAGCGCGACCCGCTCGGCGTTGGCGAAGTAGCCGGTGAAGGCCGGGAAGGCGCCCCATCCGACGGCGAACCAGAGATCGCTGTGCAGGCGCCCGCCGATCAGCTCGAGGTTGTAGGCCGGGAGGAACACGGCCCCCGCCACGACGAACGGCGTGAGCCATACCGTCACGGTGAGGATCCCGCCGATGCCGATCGCCAGCGCGCCGAGCAGGCTCGACACCGCGAGGACGAGGAGGGTGCGGTCGCTCAGGCCGGTGCGCAGCGGCCGGTCGTGCAGCTCGTCGAGCGCATGCGCGGCGATTCCCACCGCCAGCCCGAAGGCCGCCAGGCCCCACAGCAGCCGATCGACATGCAGATGCGGCGCGGCCGCCGCGCCGAGCGCGAAGTAGCTCAGATGCCAGGCGGTGTAGGGCGGGTGCAACAGCGTCAGCAGGTCGCCCGCGCGGCCGCGACCGAGCGCGTAGAACGCGGGCCGCTCGGGTCGTGCCGGCATCCCTGTCAGCGCTCGCCCGTGCCGCCGTGAAACGGTCGCCGATCGCCCCTGCCGCCGAGCGATGCGCCGGCGCCGGCGCTCAACGGTCGCTCCCCGTGCCGGCGCCCCTGGTCGCGGACATGACTACTCCGCCGCCAAGGCTCATCCTCTGCACCCGCACGTTCTCGAGCCCGGCCTCGAGCCAGTAGCCGACGATCCGCTCCAGCGGGTGGCGGGCGTAGAACCCACGGATGCTCGGTCCGAGGAAGCGGC
>JAOPZB010000117.1 GCA_025964355.1 Solirubrobacterales bacterium
CGAGAGCGGCCCGGAGTTGCCGATGCACGTCGTGCAGCCAGAGCCGACGAGATTGAAGCCGAGCTGCTCGAGCGGCTCGGTCAGGCCGGCGCGGTCGAGGTATTCGGTGACGACCTTCGAGCCGGGAGCGAGCGAGGTCTTGACCCACGGCTTGGAGCGGAGGCCGCGCGCGACCGCGTTGCGGGCCAGGATGCCGGCGCCGACCATCACCGATGGGTTCGATGTGTTGGTGCAGCTCGTGATGGCCGCGATCACCACGTGGCCGTGGTCGAGCTCGAACGTCGTTTCGCCGAGCGTGACCGCGACCGCGGCATGCGGACGCTCGAGCGTCGCGGCGGCGGTCTGCGGTGCGGGTTGCTGCGGGGTGCCGGCGGCGAGAGGCTCATGGCCGGGCGCCCCGTTCGACGGCGGGTCTGAGGCTGGATAGGACTCGGCTATCGCCTCGTCGTGCGGGTCGGCCTCTTCGCCCCCGTCGGGCAGGTGCTCGCGCAGGGCCGTGTGGAACGCCTCCCGCGCGCCACTCAGCGAAACGCGGTCCTGCGGTCGCCTGGGTCCCGCCAGGCTCGGCTCGACGGTGGCGAGGTCGAGCGCGACCGTGTCGGAGAAGGTCGGCTGCTCGGATTCCTCGTCGTGCCAGAGGCCCTGTTCCTTGGCGTAGGCCTCGACGAGCGCGATCTGCTCGGAAGGGCGCCCGGTTAGCTCGAGATAGGTGAGCGTCTCGGCGTCGATCGGGAAGATCGCGCACGTCGAGCCGAACTCCGGCGACATGTTGCCGATCGTCGCGCGGTCGGCTATCGGCAGCCCGGCGAGGCCGGCGCCGTAGAACTCGACGAACATGCCGACGACGCCCCGCGCGCGCAGCATCTGCGTGACCGTGAGGACGAGGTCGGTCGCCGTCGCGCCCTCCGGCAGTTGCCCGTGCAGCTCGACGCCGAGCACCTGAGGAATCAACATCGACATCGGCTGGCCCAGCATCGCGGCCTCGGCCTCGATGCCGCCGACGCCCCAACCGAGCACGCCCAGCCCATTGATCATCGTCGTGTGCGAGTCGGTGCCCACGAGCGTGTCCGGGTAGGCCTGGCCGGTCTTCTCGTTGTCGAAGACGACGCGCGCGAGGTACTCGAGGTTCACCTGGTGGACGATGCCGGTGTCGGGTGGGACGACGGCGAAGTCGTTGAAGGCGCCCTGTCCCCAGCGCAGGAAGGCGTAGCGCTCGCGGTTTCGTTCGAACTCGCGCTCGGCGTTGACGCGGAAGGCGTCGCGGCTGCCGAACGCGTCGACCTGCACCGAGTGGTCGATCACGAGCTCGGCCGGAGCGAGCGGGTTGATCCTCGCCGGGTCGCCGCCCATCTCGGACATCGCGTCGCGCATCGCCGCAAGGTCGACGATGGCCGGCACGCCGGTGAAGTCCTGCATGAGCACGCGAGCCGGGGTGAAGGCGATCTCGCGGCTGGGCTTGGCCTTTGCGTCCCAGCCGGCGAGCGCCTCGACGTCGGCGGCGGTGACGGAGCCGTTGCCCTCGGTGCGCAGCAGGTTCTCGAGCAGCACCTTCAGCGAGAAGGGAAGGCGCGCCACGTCGAACCGCGCCTGAAGAGCGTCGAGGCGAAAGATCTCAAACCGGCGATCTTCGACATCGAGCGTGTCCTTCGCGCCAAAGCTGTTCTCCGACATGTGCATCTCCCGGGGACGATCTCTGCTCTACAGCGACAGGCGCAGTCTCGCAGAGTCGCCACCGCGACCGGGGCGCCGCCGCAAGCCGCCGGCGAGGCGGCTAGCGCACCATTTCCGAGGCTCGCGTGACCCGCCCCTTGCCCTGGCGCTTGGCGCGCAGCAGGGCGTCGTCGCAGGCCTCGAGCAGCGCGTCGGTGCTCATCGGCGCCTGCCACTGGGCGACGCCGATCGATGCGGAGACGCCGGTTCCGATCTCCTCGAGATAGGAGAGCGTGCTCAGCCGCTCGAGCGCGCGCGATGCCGCCGCGGCTGCGCTCTCGAGCTCGGCGTTCGGCAGGATCACGACGAACTCGTCGCCGCCGTAGCGAGCGACGCGGTCAAACGCACGGAACTCGCCGACGAGCGCGCCCACGACGGCGCGCAGCATGGCGTCGCCCGCCTGGTGGCCGTAGCGGTCGTTGACCAGCTTGAAGTTGTCGAGGTCGATCAACATGCACGACAGCGGGCCACCCGTGCGCATCGCGCGGCCGATCTCCTCGTCCAGGCGCCGGCGCATCGCTCGATGGTTCATGCAGCCGCTGACGGGGTCGGTGCCGGCCTCGGCGCGCGCGGTCACGAGCGCCAGGCCGGTCGCGGCCTGCTCGACGAGCGTGGTCGCCAGCTCGATGGCGTTCGGCGCGAACAGCTCAGAGACCCTGCGCACGAGCATCACCACGGCCCGCACCTCCCCTCGCTCGGCGAGTGGCAGCAGCAGGGCGCAGCTCATCGCCCCGGTCGCCGCGAGCCGCGGCACGCTCGCCTGCAGCTCCTCCGGCTCGGCGGCGAGGAAGCTGCGCCCCGTGCGAGCCACCCAGCTCACGCCCGGTGGCCGCTCGGCCCGCGGCACGAGGTAGCTGAGCCGACCGTCGGCCTCGGAGACGTAGACGGCGACCAGATCGTCGTCCTCTCCTGGGCCGCCGAGGTGGTGGATGTGCACCTCCTCGGCCCCCGGCAGCGACATCAGCTCGCCGGCGAGTGCGCGGAAGATCGCCTCGCTTCCGGCCGCAGCGTCTGTGAGAGCGCTGAGGCGGCGGATCCCGGCCAGCAGGCGATCCACGTCGTTAGACGGCGCTGAGGTATCCGTACCCATCGCGACATCCATAGGGTCAATCTAGGGCATGCAGGCCCTCAGGTCGAGGAACTCCCCGCCGCGCCACCATCGCCGCGACGGCGCCGGGGGGCGGCGGGTGCGCCGCCCCCCTTGCCGTCGAGCGGTTAGTGGAAGGTCACCGTCACGAACGCGGCCGAGGTGCCGAGCTTCCGGTTCTTGGGCAGGAAGCCGACGCGCAGGCGAACCTTGTGCGGGTGGTGGCCTCTGGCGATCGGCACCCTGAGCCTCGTGGCGTTCGAGGCGCCTCGCAGGCTCCGGAAGACGGTCGCCAGGCCGGCGCCTTTGCCGCTGATCCGGCCCGCGGCAAACGTCTTGACGGTGATGAAGGCGGCGTTGCCGATCACCTTGTGTCCGACGATCTGCACGCCGCATCCGGTCACGCCGATCTTCGTCTTCTGTTTGGTCACCGAGCCGTTCTGGCCTGTGATGACCGTGGGCATCACCAGCGACGTCGTGCAGAGGTTGCGGAACGTCGCAAGCGCCGAGTGCGGCCCGACGGGCAGGTTCACCGTGATGCTCGTGACCGGCACGTCCGGAGTGGACGCGAAGTTGGTCGTGGTGATCCCTTTTTTGATGTCCGTGTTGCCGACCAGGACGACGCGCACGCCATTGCCTTCGAGGACGAGATCGAGGTCGGGGAACGCCGCTCCGCCGTGGGAGACGAGGATCGCCGGCCCTTTCATTTTCGCCGGAAGCGCCGGCGTGTTCGCCCGCACCCCGCCGACGAACGAGCCCGACGGACAGCTGAACGGGTTGGCTTTGAACGTCGCTTCAGGACAGGCTTTCTGAAGCGTCGTCAGCCGCGACGGCAGCGCCGCCGGCAGCGTCACCAGGACCGACTTGACGTTCGATCCACCGGACGGGAGGTTCAGCGTGGTTTCGAGGCTGGCGCCGATTTTTTTCGACGTCTTCCCGCCCGACTTCGCTTTGAACGACGGTTTGAACGACAGGGCGCCGCAGTTGCCGAGCTGGAGCGCCGTCGAGAGCGTCTGGCTCGCACTGAGCGTCGAGGTGAGCGTCGTGTCGGTCGACAGCGGCGTGCAGCTCGTCGGGTTGAACAGGAAGCCCTGCTTGTTGACCGCCACGCTCATGCTCTTCAGGCGCACGGGGACGCCCTTGACGATCGTCGGCAGGGTCGCCGTCGCGGTCACCCTCGCGGTCGTCTGATCGACATTGATCGTCGCTCTCGTGACGACGGTGCCGAGGTTGAACGGCCCCGCCACGGCGGGCACTGCGACGGACAGCCCGAACGGCGCCCCCTGATATGGGCCCGTCAGGTAGACGGGTCCGGAGAACGTGAACGGAGTCGGTCCCGCGCCGGCGGCCACCGTGGCCGTGCCGATCTGGCTGGAGGACGGGCAGGTCCCGGCGTTCGCTTCAGCTTCCGCGCACTGCGTCACCAACGGGATCGCCCCGACCACACCGGCCGGCAGGGTGGTGCTGACCTTCGACAGATACTGCTGGCCGTCCTGGCGGGCCAGGTTGAACGTGAACGACGTTTTCCCGCCCGCGTTCGTCGCCTGGTTCTGCGTGCTCTGCGTGAGAGCGAAGGGCAGCGTGGCCGGACAGCCGGTGACGGTGAACGCGCTGCTCAGGCCCTTGGAAGCCTGTTCGCTGAAGGGGGCAAACACACTTGCACTCGTCGCCGGTCCGCAGCTGAGCGGATTGGCGATCGGAGCGAGCGCGCCTTCCTTGAAGTGCAGAGTCGCCTTCGTGAACGGCTGTTCCGGGTTTTCCGAGAACACCGTCGTCACCTGACCGGTGACGGGGTTCGGGAAGACTTCCCCTTTGATGCGGACGGACACGCCATACCGTTGACTCTCGGCGTCGAGGTAGATGATGTAGGGCGGTCCGGTGATCGGGCCAGATTCAGGGCCGCCGAGGTAGATGCTGCCTTTCAACGAGCCCGCAGGCAGGGTCGGAACGTCGAGGCTGACCGTGCCCACTTCAGACGATTTGGCGCATCCCACGCCCGGGACCGAGCTGTGGATCCTCGCTTCGGCAGGCGAACAGGCGGTGAGACCGGCTGCGGCCGATGGGTTCAGCGTCATCCCTTCGGGCAGCGTGATGGTCGCTTCTTTCAGCTGCGAGTCATCGGTTTCGGTCGGGTTGTGGGGGATGCCCACTTCGGCCGTGAACCCGTTCGGCTGGTCCTGGACGCTCGTCGCAGGGGTCAGCGCGAAGCTGGGGTCGAACGGGACGAGACCACATCCTTCGAGGCCCACCAGGGCCGTGTATGGCTTGGTCACTGTTTCTCCTGTCGAGCTCGTCAATGCCAGCCTCGTCGTGTTGTGGCCGGGGCACCGCGTCGCGTTCGTGATGAAGTCGCCTTCGCCGCTGCGGCCGTAGAAGACGAGCCGCGACGCGAGCAGCGGAAGCGCCGTGGACACGTTGATTTCGAAGTAGTCGTGATAGTCACCCTGGTTGGTGCCGTTGGCTTCCTGCCCCCATTCGACGTTGCCTTCAATCAGCGTGTGCGCGAAGTACTGTTCTTTTTCGACGGTCGGGTTGCTGCCTTTGAACGCTTCTTTGAGAACGTGTTCGGTAAGGCCTTTCGGGAGTTTGAGCGCGACCCCGAACTCAGACGCGCGCGCCACCGGTTTTTCGGGTTGCACGAGGTTGTAGACGTTGCCTTCGAGGGGCAGGTCCGACACCCCGGGTGCAACCCCGTTCGGGCCCGCGTAGACGGTCGCTTTGTTGACGCCGATCTTTGTTTCCGGTTTGCATTCGGGAGCGAGGAAGAAGCCGGTGCCGGGAACTGCTTCTTGGGAGTGAAATTCTGCCGCAGAGCACTGGGGAACCGCCGCTGGGCTCGTGGCGAGCCCGGGCGCTACGTCGGTCCTGATGTGCGCGACCACACCGCCGTCTGGGGCTTCGTTGGGGAAGGCGCCGACTGTGTTGACTTTGAAGTCCGTGATGCCGAAGGGCACACGCCCTCCCGCCTGGGTGTAGCCCTGTTCTTTGGACTCGGTTGGGGTGGGTTCTTTGGGGAACGAATACACGAGTCCTGGAGCGAGTTCGACTTCCGAGCCAGCGCAGGCTTCGTGCGTCAGCGAGCAGTTGACGGCGACGAACTTTTCCGGGCCGAAAGCGGCCTGCGCCATTGCGGGCGCCGCCAGAGCGACGAGAGCGCCTACGACCAGCGCAAGCAACGAAAACCGAACCCCAGACCTCATACCGACCTCCCTCTAGAACTGAGCACCCAGAACCAGGCACCCTGTACCCCTGTGGACTCCTAATAGTCCCGAAAGTTGCGGGACCTGCGGGCGGTATTAGACGGATTACCTAGATCTCCTCCGTCAAACGCGCCGGATTGCGCACCCTGGCGCCCGGAGCGTGAGCAACGGGCGTGCCGCTGCAGGCGCGCGGCTCAGGGCTCGCGCAGCGCGTAGCCGATGCCACGCACCGTATGGATCAGGTCGCGCGCGCCCGCGTCGTGGAGCTTGCGGCGCAGGTATCCGACATACACACGCATCGCGTTCGATTCCGGGCCGAAGTCATAGCCCCAGACCCGCTCGTAGATGAGACTGTGCGCCAGCACCCGCCTCGGGTTGCGCATCAGAAGCTCGAGCAGCCGGTACTCCGTTCTCGTGAGCTCCACGACCGTGTCGTGCACCCACGCACCGTGGCGCAAGGGATCCAGCCGGATCTCCGCAAAGGACAGCTCGCCAGCCTCGATCTGAGGGTTCGCGCGGCGCAGCAGCGCACGCACGCGCGCCGTCAGCTCACCGATGTCAAACGGCTTGACCATGTAGTCGTCCGCGCCGACGTCGAGCCCGTCGATCCTGTCGGCGACCGCGTCGCGCCCGGTGAGCATGAGTATCGGGACACGGCTGCCGAGGCGGCGCACCCGCCGGCAGAGCTCCAGGCCGTCGATGCCCGGAAGCCCGATGTCCAGCACCACGGCCTCGGGCACCGACCGCGTCACCGACTCGAGCGCTTGCTCGCCGTCCTCCGCGAGCGTCACCTCGTATCCGCCGAGCGTCAGCGTCCGGCGCAGCGCTTCGCGGACCGCGAGATCGTCGTCGACGACGAGGATCACGACGAGCTCGCCGGAGCCCCAGCCGCTTCCAGCGCTGCGCCGAAACCCTGGCAGTCATAGAGCGTGCCGGCCGTCGCGGAGCCGGTGGACGACGAGGTCGATGGGAGGCTGACCTGCCTGCATACCTTGGCCACTGCGTCCATCGCCGCCTTGGAGCCCGCGCGCGTGTCGCCGGGCGCGCCGGCGCCGAATCCCCCGCCGGTCTGGCTCACCAGCACCCAGCGGATCGCGCCCGAGCGGACCTCCTGGGCGAGCCACGGGACGCTCACGTCGCTCTCGCGGCCCGAGAAGCCGCCGATCCCCGCCACCTGGACGTCGCCTTTGATGATCGCCGAGGCGGCGCTCGACTGGCTCGCAACTGCGATCGTGCCGCCGCCGTGCTGCTTGACGTATGAGACGACCGCAGTCAGCGATTGATCGCCACCGAAACGCCCGCCGCCCGCGCCGCCCGGGCCGAACGCACCGCCGCCCGCACCCGCGGGAGGGGCGCCCTGGAATCCGCCTGGGCGACCGCTTGGCGACGGCGGGGAGCCGCCGGTGCCGAACAGCTGCTGTCCTGCGGCGCCGGCGCCGAAGCCGCGTCCCGGTGGGCCGCTGAGGCCGCCTCCTGCGCCGACCCGGGCGAACAGCCCCCCTGCGCCCCCGCCTGCGACCGCGGCGGGTCCGCCGGAGGGGAACGTGGCGCTGGTGGGATATCCGAGCGTGTCGATCGCCCACACCGACGGCGCGAGCAGCAGCGCGCCGGTGACCGCGCCGACGGCCACCATGCGAACGCGCCGGCTCCTGAATGCGAGGAGCACGAGCACGGCGATAGCTGCGACGGCGATCAACACAGGATCCAGCCAAGTCAGCTGCCCGGGGTACTGGCCGCGTATCACGACCTCGACCGCCACGCCGGCCACTATCGCCAGCGGCCCCGCGATCCTCGCCCTCAGCCGCCCGCCGATCAGCTGGGCGGCGCCCGCGCCGAACAGCGCGGCCGTGAACGGCGCGAGCAGCGAGACGTAATAGGGATGGAAGATCCCACTGGCCGCGCTGAACAGCGCGGCGGTCACCAGGAACGCACCGCCGACCACGATCAGCCAGCCGCTGCGAGGGTCCGAGCGCCTCAGGCGGGTCGCCACGAGGATCGCGAGGCCGCTGACGACGGCGAAGCCGAGCAGCCAGCCGGCCTGGCCGCCGAGCGCGCTGTTGAGCAGCCGAAACGGGCCGGGCGAGCTGCCGAACAGGGCGCTGCCGCCACCGCCCCCGCGACCCCCAAGGGCGCCCGGACCCCCCGTCTGGCCTTCCACACGGCCCAGGCCGTTGTAGCCGAAGATCAGCGAGAGGACGCTGTTGTCACTCGTTCCCGCAACCCAAGGACGGTCGGCCGCCGGCGTCAGTTCCACCAGCGCCGGCCAGGCCCCTCCCACGACCACCATCGCCGCGCCGCCCGCGAACAGCTGGCGCAGCGCATGCAGCCTCCCGCGCCCCGCCGGCGTGATCCACAGCCACGCCGCCGCGATGCCCGGGACGACCGTCAGCGCGACGCCCATCTTGGTCTCGAAGCCGAGCCCCACGCTCACGCCCGCCAGCACCAGCCAGCGCAGACGGCCGCGCTCCAGCCCGCGAACCGTGCACCACACCGCAGCCACGCTGCAGAGCACGAGCAGCGCATCCGGGTTGTTGTGCCGCGAGATCGCGACAGTCATCGGGGTCACGGCCAGCGCCAGGCCGGCGACGAAACCGCCCACGCGGCCGAAGCGGCGGCGCACGAGGTCGTAGACGAGCACCACGCTCGCCACACCCATCAGCGCCTGCGGAACGAGCACGCTCAGCTGGTCGTAGCCGAAGATCCTCACCGACAGCGACTGCACCCACAGCGACAGCGGCGGCTTGTCCACCGTCATCACGCCGCCGGGGTCCAGGGACGCATAGAGGAAGTTGTGCCAGCTCGAGCTCATCGAACGCACGGCGGCGCTGTAGTACGTGTTGGCCCAGCCGTTTTGAGACAGGGCCCACAGGTTCAGCACGGCCGCCAGCGCCATCAGCCCGAGCAGCTCCGGGCGCGGGGCCCGCGCGTAGATCGGATGTGCGCGCTCGCGAAGCCGCCAGGAAATGCCGACGGGCGTGGCGACCGGCGCCGCAGACCCGGGAGTCGGCGCGGCCGAACTTGTCTCCCATGACGCGCTCATGCGGGCAGCATCCACGGCGGACATGCGGGCGAGCTGTGCAAAGGCTCAGAGTTGCGTGAGCGTCAGTCGATCAGGCGTTTGCCGAGCTGCCAGATCGCGATGCGCCACATGATCACCGCGAACGCGAGCAGAACCGCCGCATGACCGAGGTCCGCCGTACCGAGGGCGCCGAGCGAGGCGTCGCGCACGAGCTGCACGCAGTGGTAGAGGGGGTTGATCTGCGCGATCGTGCGCAGGCCCGCGGGCAACGTCGAGATCGGGAAGAACGTGCCCGCGACGAGGAACATCGGCGTGAGCACCGCGCTCGTGACGTAGTTGAAGTTGTCGATCGTCTTCGCCACCGCCGCGATCGCGACGCCGAACGCGGCGAAGCCGAAGCCGGTGAGGAAGCCGATGAACGGCACGAGCAGCATGCCCGCGTTCGGTTGCAGGCCGAAGGCGAGCCCGACGACCAGCGGCGCGAGGCCGTAGACGCCCGCGCGCAGCGAGATCCACAGCACCTCCGCGGTGATCAGCTCCTCGACGTCGACGGGCGCCGCGAGCATCGCGTCATACGTGCGCTGGAACTGCCAGCGGATGAACGTGTTGAACATGCCGGGAAAGGCAGACGAGAAGAGAACCGCCGTCGCCACCGTCCCGGTCGCGATGTACTCGATCGTCTTGACGTGGTCGATCTGCTTGAGCAGCGTCCCGAATCCGAGCCCGAACGCCAGCAGGTAGATCGTCGGCTGCACCACCGAGGAGAACGTCGTCGCCTTCCAGTAGCGCTTGAAGATGACCACGTCGCGGCTCATGACGCCGGCGAGCGCCGCCGGTTCAAGGCGCCCCACCCGACGCGCACCCCCGACGGGCGCAGGGGCCTGGGCGCTCATTCGATCTCCTCCCCCGTCAATGCCACGAATGCGTCCTCGAGGTTGGCCGGGCGCCGCACGCCCTGTGGGGCTTCGCCGTTGAGGCTCTCGGCGCGCATGATCGCCAGCGCGGGACCGCTGCGGCGGCTCTGCCAGCCGTTGCGCGCCACGATCTCGCTTGCCTGCGCCAGCTGCGCCGGCGGCCCGTAGACCTCCAGCACCTGCTCGCCCGCGTGCGCGCGCACGAGCTCCTGCGGTGTGCCCTGGGCGACGATCTTCCCTGCCGACATGACCGCCACCACATCCGCGAGGCGCTCGGCCTCCTCGATGTAGTGGGTCGACATCAGCACCGTCACGCCGCTCGCGCGCAGCGCGTCGATCAGCGACCACAGCTCCTGGCGCACCTGCGGGTCCAGGCCGACCGTCGGCTCGTCGAGCAGCACGAGACGGGGCTGGTGAATCAGCCCACGCCCGACCAGCAGCCGCCGGCGCATCCCGCCCGAGAGCTCCCTGACGATCGTGTCGGCGCGTGCCGTGAGGTTCGCCAGCTCGAGCGCCCGCTGCACCGCCGCCGCACGCTCGCCGCGCGCCACCCGATAGAGGCGTGCGAACACCATCAGGATCTGGCGGCACGTGAGCTCGACGTCGAGGTTGTCCAGCTGCGGCACGACCCCCATCTCGAGCCGCGACTGCTTCGATTCCCGCGGAAGCTCATACCCCAGCACCCTGATGCGGCCCTCGTCGGCGAGCGCCTGTGCGGTCAGCATGCGCATCGTCGTCGACTTGCCCGCACCGTTCGGCCCGAGCAGGCAGAAGCAGACACCCGGCGCCACCTCCAGTTCCAGCCCGTTGACCGCGACGATGGAGCCATAGCGCTTGAAGACGCCCTGAAGCGAGATCGCCGCGCCGTCGCCGCGCCCGATCGGTGCATGTTGATGCTCGGCTGTCATGTCCGGACACTCTAGGTGGCCTATCTCCGGCGCGGAGCGCACGTCGAGAATGGGCTTCGCTGCGTTTCGGCGCCCGTGGCTCGAAGCGGTGCGTATGGGCGAATGTCGATCGCCCGCGGTGCGAATCTCGGACTCTGGTCCATATCCGGACCGGGCTCCCCCGACGACTATCAGCATGCTGTCCGGACCACAACGACGCCGAGTGGAGTGAGCCCATGCCTGCCAGAGCTCCCCAGATAGTCGCCCTCGGGGGTGGCGGCTTCTCGATGGAGAAGGATGGCTCGCTGCTGGACGACTACGTTCTCTCGCTGACCCACTCTCCGCGCCCGCGGGTCTGCTTCCTGCCGACGGCCTCCGGCGACGCAGACCACTACGTCGTGCGCTTCTACCGCCGCTTCTCAAGCGACTGCGATGCGAGCCACGTGTCGCTGTTCCGGCGCGACCAGGGCACGGGCGGCGTCGAGGACGATCTCACCACACATCTGCTGTCGCAGGATCTGATCTACGTCGGCGGCGGCAACGTCGTGAGCATGCTCGGCGCCTGGCGCGCGCACGGACTCGATGCGATCCTGCGCAAGGCATGGCGCAGGGGCGTGGTGCTCTGCGGACCATCGGCCGGGTCGCTGTGCTGGTTCGAGCAGGCCCTGAGCGCCTTCCACGGCGCGCCCCGCCCGGTGCGCGGCCTCGGACTGCTGCCGTACTCCAACTGCGTCCACTATGACGCCGAGCCGGCTCGCCGCGCGGAGTATCACCGCTTCGTCGGCGACGGCATGCGACCGGGCTTCGCGGTCGAGGACGGCGTCGCGCTGCACTTCGCCGGGACGCGCCTGGAGCGCGTCGTGAGCTCACGCCCGGACGGCAGCGCATACCTGGTGCAGGTCGATCCCGACGGTCCGGTCTTCGAGACGCGCCTCGAGGCGTCGTTCCTGGGCGCCGCGACCGGCTCGCCCCGGCCGGGCGACGCCGCCGACCGTCCGGCCGGGCGGCGC
>JAOPZB010000130.1 GCA_025964355.1 Solirubrobacterales bacterium
CTCCAGCGCCTCGACCACCTCGGCCATCGTGATCTGCGCAGCGGGGCGCGCGAGCATGTAGCCCCCGCGTGAGCCGCGGCGCGAATCGACCAGCTCGGCCTTGCGCAGGCGCGCCACGAGGTGCTCGAGATAGGCCAGCGGCAGGCCCCCGCGTTCGGCGATCTCGGCCAGCGGGATCGGCTCGTCGCCGGCTCGCCGGGCGAGCTCGACCATCACGCGTATGCCGTACTCGGCCTTGGTTGAGAACATCATCGCAAGATTTCCTACCTGCCAGCTAGGGTATCAGGGGTGGGCGGGTTCTCCATCTAGCCTCCCGATGTCATGCGCGAGGGACTCGGGGGTCAGCTGTTCGAGGCCGAACAGCACGCGCTCGCGGCCACGACGGTCCACCAGCAGCACCGACGCGGTGCGCTGAAACGCCGCTGCACCGTCGCTCGCCGGGGCGATCCGGTAGGCGCGCCGGATGGCCCGCAGCCGCGCGGGCGAGCCTGTCAGGTAGCGCACGCGCCCGGTCAGCGAGACCTGCGCAAGGAAGCGCTGCACCCGCGTCGGGGTGTCGGCGGTCGGATCCGCACTGACGACGAGCACCGCAGGCGTGCCGTGGAGCTCATCGATCGCGCCCCTGATCTGCTGGGCGATCAGCACGCACGTTGCGCCGCAGCCGGAGTACAGGAACGTCAGAACCGTCACCTGGCCGCGATAGTCGGCGAGCGAGACCGGACGACCGAGCTGGTCGGTCAGCGTGAACTCCGGCGCCGGCAGGCCTGCCGGCAGCGCTGCGCCCTCGAACCGCGACCCCCCGGAGGCTTCGCTGACCGAAGGGCTGCGCCCCGAGGACCCGCGCAGGATCACGACCAGGGCGAGCGCGAGCGCAAGGGCCGTGGCGAGCGCCAGCAGCGCGATCTGGGGGCGCCGGAGCATCGTTGCCCCAGGGTACGGCTAGGACCTTCAAAGCACTGCCGCCCGGCGCTATACTTTTTGAAGTCCTGAAATCCCGACCGTGGTTTAGGAGTATCACGATGAGCACGTCAGGAGCGGAGCTTCTCCGCCGAATCAAGAGTCAGATCGACGAGGTCGACCCAGCCGAGGTGAACGAGCTGATCGACGAGGGCGTGAGCATCATCGACGTGCGCGGAAGCGAAGAGTTCGCCACCGGCCACCTGCCTGGGGCCAAGAGCATTCCGCGCGGCCACCTCGAGTCGCGGATCGACGGCGCGGTGCCCGACCGAACGTCGCAGGTCATCCTCTACTGCGCCTCCGGCAACCGCTCCGCCTACGCCGCCCGCACGCTGCAGGAGGACCTCGGCTACGAGCACGTGCGCTCGATGACCGGCGGCATAACGCTGTGGAAGGACCGCGGCTACCAGGTCGAGATCCCGCGCGCGCTGAGCGCCGAGCAGCGCGACCGTTACTCGCGCCATCTGCTGATCCCCGAGATCGGCGCCGACGGTCAACAGAAGCTGCTCGACGCGAAGGTGCTCCTGCTCGGCGCCGGAGGCCTCGGCTCGCCCACCGCCCTCTACCTCGCCGCGGCCGGTGTCGGCACACTCGGGATCGTCGACGACGACGTCGTCGACCTCTCAAATCTTCAGCGCCAGGTGATCCACAACACCGAGCGGATCGGAACCCCGAAGGTGGACTCCGCCGAGGAGTCCATCCGCGCGCTCAACCCCGACGTCAACGTCGTCAAGTACCGGACGCGGATAGACGCGTTGAACATCATGGAGATCATCGACGGCTACGACATCATCGTCGACGGCGTCGACAACTTCCCGACGCGCTACCTGCTCAACGACGCCTCCGTGCGGCTGAGGATCCCCGTCGTGTCCGCCTCGATCCTCGGGTTCGACGGCCAGCTGTCGGTGTTCAAGCCCTACGAGGGTCCCTGCTACCGCTGCCTGTTCCGCGAGCCGCCGCCGGCCGAGCTAGCCCCTTCCTGCGGCGCCAACGGCGTCCTCGGCGTGCTCCCCGGCACCATGGGGCTGCTGCAGGCGACCGAGGTCGTCAAGCTGATCCTCGGCATCGGGGAGCCCGCGATCGGTCGCCTGCTCCTCTATGACGCGCTCGGCGCGACCATCACCGAGGTCAAGGTCCACCGCGACCCCGACTGCCCGATCTGCTCGCGGGACCCGGATCAGATCACCGACGACGAGCTCGGGGTCTTCCCCGATTACGAGGCGTTCTGCGCCGCCGCCGGGTAGTCTGCCGGCAGACCATGGCGACGATCAAGATTCCCCCGGTCCTGCGCGCGTCCGTGGGTGGCGAGAAGGAGGTTGGAGCGTCCGGCGGCAACGTCGGCGAGGTCCTGCGCGACCTCGTCGCCAGCCACCCCGCCACCGAAAGCCAGCTGTTCGCCACCGACGGCGAGCTCAATCGCTACGTCAACGTCTACCTCAACGACGAGGACGTCCGCGTGCTCGACGGCCTGGAGACCGTGGTCTCCGACGGCGACACGCTCGTGATCCTGCCGGCGATGGCCGGCGGGCTCTAGCGACCGCCTATGGATAGAAGACCCGCAGGGAGTTGCCGGCGACTGCCGCGTCGCGGATGATATACTTTTATATATCACGACGCCCGGCTCACTCATTCGACACCACCGCGAGGAGCAGCAACTCAGTCAGCGCACGCTCGCCCGCAGGGCCGGGACGACACAGGCCGCCGTCAGCCGAATCGAGCGTGGTCTGACGGCGCCCAGCTGGGAGACCTTGCGGGCCCTCCTGCTGGCGATGGGCTACGAGCCCGAGCTGCGAGCGCATCGGCTGACCGGCAGATGGGACCCTCTCCACCTGGCCGCCGCACGCGAACGCGAGCCCGCCGAGCGGCTCCAACTCGCCATGTCGGCCAATCGACTGGCGGGACGCCTGAACGACGCCGGCGCGGAGGCCAATGGTGAAGCGTGACGCGCCGCTCGACGCCGAGCGCATCCTGGAAAGCCTCGCCGAGTATCGCGTCGACTACGTGATCGTGGGCGGGCTCGCGGTCCAAACTCACGGGCACGTGCGGACCACCGTCGATATCGACATCTATCCGCGCCCCAACCCGTCAAATCTGGCGCGACTGGCAGACGCGCTCAACGCGCTCGACGCGCGGGTCCTCAATCCAGGCAGCGAGCTATTGCGCATCGACGCGAAGACGTTGCCCCGCGCGACCCTCTGGCAGTTTTCGACTCGGCACGGAGCGGTCGACGTGCTTCACGACGCCCCGGGCGCTCCGCCGTACGACGAGCTCCGACGCCGCGCCCTTGAGATCAAGCTGGGAGAGCTCACGCTCGCCGTCGCCGGACGCGACGATCTAATCAGCATGAAGCGGGCTACCGCGCGTCGGGTAGACCTCGAAGATCTCGCCGCATTGACCGAGCTTGGCGATAGTGACGGCGAAGACTCGCGCTGACGACGACAACGCGCTCGGGCGCTAGACGGACGCGACGCTCGGGGGGGCGTGCTCAAAGCTGTCGGTCGCTCCGGGCGCGGACGGCACGTGGCTGATCGCATGCTCGGCCAGCGCGGTGATCGTCAGCGACGGGTTCACGCCGACGTTCGCCGGAATCGCCGAGCCGTCGCATACCAGGAGGTTGTCGTAGCCGAACACGCGTTGCCGGGCGTCCACGACACCGTGCTCGGGGTCCGGAGCGATGACCGCGCCGCCCAGGATGTGGGCGGTCGTAGGGATGTTGAAGAGGGCCTCGGTCACCGAGCTCTGGGCGATGCCCCCGGTGCGTGCCGCGAACCACTCCGCGGCCTTGTTGGCGATCGGGATGAATGTCGGGATGGGGCGCTCGGGGTCCTGTTCGGTCTGCAGCCAGAGAGAGCCGAACGGACCTTTGCGCGGACGCAGCGCTATCGCGTTGTCAAGCGTCTGCATCACGAGGATGATGATCGTGCGCCGCGACCAATGCTTGGGGAACAGCACCTTCGCCAGCCTGCGCGGGTGCCGCACCGCCTGAGCCAGCAGCTTCAGCGGGCGGGTCACGCGCGAGCCCTCGCCTACCAGCAGCGTGTACAGGCGATGGATCGAGTCGCCAGCGTCGCCGTAGGTGACCGTCTCGATGTGCGTGTGCGCGTCGGGGTAGATCGAGGAGCTGATCGCGACGCGCTCGATGAGGTCGTCTGGGTAGTCCTCCGGCACGGTCACCGTGAGGATGGACTCGGAGTTGGTGCGCACGAGCTCGCCCAGGCGATCGGAGATCTGCGGCAGCGAGCCTTTCAGGCGGCACCGCTGCAGCAACTTGTTGGTCCCGAGCGGTCCCGCTGAGACGACGACGCCGCCGGCGCGATCGACGCGCCGATCCTTGCGCAGCCAGGCACCGGAGCGGACACTTTCGACCTCGTACCCGTCCGATCCGTCGGCGGCGCCGATCGGGCGAATGTCGAGCACCGTGCGTTCGGGCATGACCTTCGCGCCGCGCTTCTCGGCGAAGTAGAGATAGTTCTTGACGAGCGTGTTCTTTGCCCCATGCGGGCATCCCACCATGCAGCGTCCGCACAGGCTGCATCCCGTGCGCTCCGGGCCCTCGCCGCCGAAGTACGGATCGGCCACCGTCCTGCCCGGCTCGCCGAAGAAGACGCCGACCGGCGTCTTCTTGTACGTCGCTCCCACGCCCAGCTGCTCGCCGAGCTCGCGTAGAAGCTGGTCGGCCGGGTCATCTGACGCGTTCTCGACCACCCCGAGCATCCGCTGCGCCTCGGCGTAATGCGGCCCAAGCTCCTGCTCCCAGTCGGCCATCTCCGCCCACTGGCGGTCCTCGAAGAAACTCTTCGGCGGAACGTACAGCGTGTTGGCGTAGCCGAGGCTGCCGCCGCCGACGCCGCATCCCGACACGACCGAGACGTCCTTGAAGGTCGTCAGGCGGAAGATTCCCTTCATGCCCAGGCGTGGGTTCCAGAAGTAGCGCCTGAGGTCGGCTGTCGAGCTTGGGAACTCATCGTCGGCAAAGCGCCGACCGCACTCGAGCACGCCGACCGAATAGCCCTTCTCGGACAGCCTCAGCGAAGCGACGCTGCCGCCGAAGCCCGAGCCGATCACCAGCCAGTCGTAGTCAAAGCCCTTTTCCGAGGAACGCATTCTGTAAAAGCAGTTTGACATAGGTGAGGGCGATGCCTATGCTGGCGCGGAGCGGGCGCGGGGGACGAACCGCCACATCAAGGGTGTGTAACGGGCTCGCGCTCGCCCATTCTCGAACAGCTCCGCCCGGGTCGCCTGAGGAGCTGGATCAGGAGCAGATCCGCGGGAGGGGGGATTCGGTCTCGCGAGGGCGCGGAGCACGTCGAGACGGTCCGGTGGGCTGGGAGCCCTGGAACCGGCGGACGCAGTGACCCGGCGGAGTACTGCGACCCGGCCGGTCGACCCCGCTATATTCCGTGAAGTAATGGCGGCGGAGCGGCTCAGGAATCGGCCCTGCGGAGGACGTTATGGGGACGTCGTCCAGTCGATCGGCAATACGCCGCTCGTGGAGCTTCCGCGGCTCTCGCCGAAGCCGGGGGTGCACATCTGGGCGAAGCTCGAGTCCCGTAACCCGACGGGTTCTGTCAAGGACAGGGTCGCTCGTGCGCTGATCGACGACGCAGAGGACAAAGGCGCGATCGGGCCTGGGCACACCATCCTCGAACCCACTTCGGGGAACACGGGCATCTCTCTGGCGATGATCTGCGCCCGCAAGGGCTATCGCCTGAAGGTCGTGATGCCCGAGAACGTCACGCCCGAGCGCACGCAGCTGCTGAGGATGTATGGAGCCGAGATCGTCTACTCAGAGGGCTCCAAGGGCTCCAACGGCGCGGTGGCAAAGGCTCTGGAGATGGCGGCTGAGGACTCCTCCTACTACATGCCATACCAGTACGGCAACCAGGCCAACCCGAACGCCCACTACAACGGCACGGCGCTTGAGATCCTCGAAGAGCTCGACGAGGTGACCGCGTTCGTCGCCGGCCTCGGCACCGGCGGCACGCTGATGGGCAACGGCCGCCGCCTGAAGGAGACCTTCGGCGACGCCGTAAAGATAGTCGCCGCCGAGCCGATGCAGGGCGAGCCCGTGCAGGGCCTGCGCTCGCTCGACGACGGCTTCATCCCGCCGATCATCGACCTCTCGCTGCTGGACCGCAAGATCTTCGTCACAAACCAGGACGCGATCGTCTGGACGCGCAAGCTGCTCGACGAGGAGTCCCTCTTCGCCGGCGTCTCCAGTGGCGCGATCGCCAGCATCGCCGTGCGGATCGCCGGCGAGCTCGACGAGGGCAACGTCGTATTCGTCGTCGCCGACGACGGCTGGAAGTACCTCTCAAGCGGCATCTACACGCTGCCGGTCGACGAGGTGGAGAACCTCGAGTCGACCGTCTGGTGGTAGTCCGCGCTACCGCGTGGACACTCGGCGGACATGAGGATCTCCCCAGCGCTGCTCGAGGAGGTCGTCTCCCATGCGCTCGAGGACCCCGCTAACGAGGTCTGCGGAGTGGTCGCCGTGGAGGCCGACGGATCGCCAGCGGGTCAGGCGAATGCCACGCGCGTTCACCGCGCCCGGAACGTCTACGCCAGCCCCCTGCGGTTCGAGATCGACCCCAAGGAACTGCTGGAACTGTCAAACGCCGTCGAAGATCAGGGCGCGGAGATCGGCGCGATCTATCACTCACACGTTCGCAGCGCTCCCTATCCCTCGCAGACCGACATCAACTTCGCCGCCAACTGGCCGGGCGTTGAGTGGCTGATCGTGGGGCTCGCCGGAAGCGGCGCGCCGGAGGTGCGCTCCTACCTCATAGACGGCGGGCAGGTGCAAGAGGTCGCGCTGGCGGAGACTCAGACATGAGCGATAAACCGCTCGTCTGCCCCGATTGCGGGCGCAGCTATCCGGCCAGCGACCGCTTCTGCGAGGCCTGCCGGATGCCCCTCGTGCACGTGCCCGGGGCCGAGAGTCAGGCCGGTGCGCGTCGCCGCAAGGCGCGCAAGATCAAGCCCCAATACGCGGAAGGGCAACTCGTGAAGGTCGCCCGCGCCGCCAACCAGCCCGAGGCTGAGTTCATCGAGGCGCTGCTGCTGGAGGAGGGCATCCCGAGCATGCTGCGCCGCTCAGGCGGCGCCGACGTTCCGGACTTCCTGGCGGCCGGTCCGCGCGACGTGCTGGTTCCCGAGTCAGGAGCCGAGGCCGCTCGCGAAGCCCTTGCCTGGGAGAGCCCGTAGCGCTCCCAGGGGACCGCTCAGACGAGGACCGGCTGGCCGGCTTCGCTGGTGATGGCCCGGATCTCTTCCGACGCGCGCTCGAACTCGGCGTCCGACAGCACCGGCGTGCCCTCGAAGGGAAGTTCGCGTTGGAGCTCCACCCATGCAGTTGGGCCCATGTACTCGTCCCTGACCTTGACCGTGACCGGCCGCGGAATGCGGTAGGTGCGCAGCAGCAGGATGTGCAGCGGCTGGCGACCGCGCCAGCCGAGGCGCTTTTCCGCGTAGTCCGGCGTCCAGACGTAGAACGGCGACAGGGCATCCACACAGCGCGGATCGACGACCGTGAAGTGATCAGTCACTTCCGCCCACGCACGAATGCGTACACGGTCGGGCTGTTGCACCGGCGCTCCCGAGACGAAGGTGTGAAGCGGTGGCTCGCCGTCGCTCCAGACCCCCTCCTCGAGCGCCCTGCGAAGCTCCGGCTGATGTGACTCGCGCACCAACCCACCCGGCTGGTGGTCGAAAGTCGGATACAGGAAGAAACGCTCGTGCGCGAGCTTAAAGGGCTTGCCGGCCTGCTGGAGGCCGCCCTTGCGGAGGGTTATGAGCTGCTCGCCTTCCGCCAAGGCGCGGACGGTGACGGCCCATTCTTTGAAAGCAATTGGCATGGGAATACTGACGGGAACTGAGGGCACTGCGCTTCTCAGCCGTGCGCTTCGCCGCGAGACGGGCGCCATCGGCCCGTTAAAGATACGAAACCCTGGCGGAAATCCCAAATCCCCTGCAAATCCGTTGTTTTTTTGGCTGTCTGGCCAGGATTACTTGTCACAACCTCCTCACAATCGACGCCCGGCGAGGCCCTCTGCCGCCTCGACCATCGCCGCATAGTCCCGCTCCCCAAACCCTCGTCCTGTGGCGGCTATGAGCAGATCGCGCGCGTGTGCCGCCGACGGGAAGGGAACCCCGGCCGCCTGGGCCTCCTCGAGGCAGAGTCGCACGTCCTTGAGCATGTGGTCGGTCTTGAAAAGCGTCGTGTAGTCATGCTCGCGCATGGGGCCCGACTTCAGCTCGAGCTGCGCCGACGAGCCCGAGCCCGATGAGACGACCTCGACGAGCTTGTCGAGGTCGATGCCTGTGGCCGCCGCGAGCAGCAACGCCTCCGCGACGGCCGCCGCGTTCGCGGCGCCGAGCGAGTTGTTGATCAGCTTGACCATCTCGCCCTGACCGAGCTCGCCGACGTGCACGACCAGCCTGCCCATCGCCTCCAGCAGCGCCCGCGCCCGCACGAAGTCGCCGTGCTCGCCGCCCACCATGATCGTCAGCGAGCCGTCCTCAGCGCGGGGCGCGGAGCCCGTCACCGGTGCGTCGAGCATCCGCATTCCCCGCTCGCCCAACGCCTGGCCGATCGTCCGCGTCTGGGGCGGGCCGATCGTGGACATGTCGATGCAGAGCAGTCCCTCGCGCGAGCCCTCGATGACGCCGCCCGCGCCGAGCAGGACCGTCTGAACCTGGTCGCCGTCCACGAGCATGCTCACCACGATGTCGCTCTCGCGCGCCAGCGCCGCTGGCGACGCAGCCGCGGTCGCGCCGTGCTCGGAGGCCCACCGCTCAGCCTTCCCTGGCGTGTGCGTCCAGACCGTCAGCGGAAAGCCTGCGCGGGCGACGTTGGCCGCCATGCGCGAGCCCATGATTCCCAGGCCGAGGAACCCGATGCGATCAACTGGACTGTCGTCGGACATCGCCGAATCCTCCACCACCCGGCGTTTCGATGCGCAGCCGCTGCCCGGCCCGCAGCTCGCCGGTGGTCTTCGCGGGCACGGGACGTCCGTCGAGCAGGTCGCGTCCGCGTGCACCCTCACGGCCACCATCCGCCCCGCGCGGTGCGTGACGCCGTCGCTCGGCAATCAGCGAGAAGGTCATGTCGCGCAGCGCCTGCAGCTCGCGCACGACGCCATCGCCTCCGCGCTGGCGGCCCGCGCCGCCCGAACCGCGCCGCAGCGAGTACTCGATCATGCGCAGCGGGAATTCGCGCTCGAGCGCCTCGATCGGCGTGTTGAGCGTGTTGCTCATCGCCACGTGCACGCCGCTCGGCCCATCTGAGTCGGCGCACGCGCCCTGGCCGCCTCCGAGGGTCTCGTAGTAGGAGAAGCTCTCGTCGCCCAGGGTCAGGTTGTTCATCGTCCCCTGGCCCTGGGCCCGGCCGAACGCGCTCAACACCAGATCGGCGACGCGCGAGGAGGTCTCGACGTTGCCGGCCGCCACCGCCGCGCCGGCTCGCGCGTTGAGCACCGTTCCCAGCGGCGCGCGAACCTCGATCGGGCGGTGCGCTCCCGCCGATGCTGGGATGTCCGGGTCGGTGAGGACGCGCACCGCGAACAGGCACGCCGACCTCGTCACGGCGAGAGGACAGTTGAGGTTGCCCTCATGCTGCGGGGAGCTGCCGGTGAAGTCGAGCAGCAGGCGCTCGCCCGCGACGACCGCACGAAGTCGCAGCGGGAGGTCGCCGGCGGGCGCCTCCAGCACGTCTTCAGACTCACGGGCTCCGTCCGGCAGGGCTGCCAGGCAGCCGCGCGTGCGGCGCTCGGAGTAGTCGAGCACCGCGTCGGTGGCCTCGCGCAGGCGGCCGACCCCGACCCTGTCGGCGAGCTGCGCAAGACGCGCGCCCCCCACCCGGTTCGCCGCAAGCTGCGCACGCAGGTCGGCGCGGCGCTCCTGCGGCTGGCGCATGCGCGCGACGAGATCGTCGAGCGTCTCCTCGTTCAGGCGGCGTGGAGAGATCACCACGCCCTCCTCCTCGAGCAGGCGGCTGTCGGCCGGCATCGACCCGGGCACACGCGCGCCGACGTCGGCGTGGTGAGCCCGGCTCGCCGCGAAACCGATCGGTTGGCCGCTGGAAGCGAACACGGGAGTGATGACGGTGATGTCCGGCAGGTGCGTACCGCCGGCGAACGGGTCGTTGAGGATCCAGGAGATGCCCGGGGCGTGATCCTCGCCGAGCACCGCGGCGACGGCGGCCGGCATCGCGCCAAGATGCACCGGAATGTGCTCCGCCTGCATCACCATCTGACCCTCCGTGTCGAACAGCGCCGTCGAGGCGTCGCGGCGCTCCTTGATGTTCGACGAGTGCGCCGAGCGGATCAGCACGACCCCCATCTCCCGGCAGGCCGCGCCGAGCGCGCCCGTGACGACCTGCAACTCGATCGGGTCGAGCATCGGTCAGCCGCTCTCCATGCGTCGAAGCTGAACCGTTCCCTGCGCGTCGACCTGACCGGACCAGCCGGGCGGGACGAGCAGCGTCGAGTCGGCAAGCGCGTAGAGGGTTGGCCCGGTGACGATCGTTCCCGCTGCGAGCTCGCCGCGCAACACGGTCGTCTCCAGCTGCGTACCGTCGAAAACCACCCCGCGCAGCTCACGCTGCGGCGGCTCGCCGGCGAGCGTGGCGCCCAGCCGCAGGGCGGGCGAGCCACCCCACGCGGACGCCCGCATGTTGACCAGCTCGACCTCGGCCGCATCGTCGCTGTAGCCGTATCGCAATCGATGCGCCCGCGCGAACGCGCCGCGCAGCTCCGCTGGGCCGAGTGGCCGGCCATGGCCGTCCGCCGGCTCGAGCTCCTCCTCGACGGAGAGCTCAAACGACTGACCGCGGTAGCGGAGCTCGTGGCGCACGCGGACTCGTGTGGCATCGTCCGCGAGCCCGCCGCACGCCTCCGCGACGAGCGCGTCGCGCTCTGCGGCGAGACGCTCACGGCAAAGCGAGTCGCCGGACAGCATGACGGTGCGAGAGACGTCGCGCCGTGGCGCCGCCGCCGCGAGGCCGAGCGCGGAGAGCACGCCGGCCGCCCGTGGGCAGAGAACGCGCGAGATCCCGAGCTCGCCGGCCAGGGCGGCGGCATGGAGCGGACCGGCGCCACCGAAGGGCATTAGAGCGAACGAGCGCGGGTCGATGCCACGCTCGAGCGTCATCACACGAAGCGCGCCGAGCATTTCCGCCTCGGCCACGCGGACGATGCCTTCCGCGCAGTTCAGCACGTCCAGCCCGAGCTCTGCCGCGAGGACCGAGACCGCACGCTCGGCGGCGCTGCGGTCGAGCGTCACGTCTCCCGCCAGCGGCGAGTCTTCGAGCAGCCGACCAAGGAGCAGGTTGGCATCCGTCACGGTCGGCGCAGTGCCGCCGCGTCCGTAGCATGCCGGTCCCGGCACGGCTCCCGCCGACGCTGGCCCCACCCGCAGGGCGCCGCCGGCGTCTCGCCAGGCGATCGATCCGCCTCCGGCCCCCACGGTGTGGATGTCGAGAGCGGGCAGCGACAGCGGCCGGCCCGCGATCACACGGTCCGCCGTCTCGGAGACCTCGAAGGCCTCGATCACGCACACGTCACACGAGGTGCCGCCCATATCGAAGCAGAGCAGATCGGGCTCCCCCGCCAGCTGCGCCAGCAGCAATGCGCCGCCGACTCCGCCCGCCGGTCCCGAGAGGACGGTCAGCGCCGCATGGCCGGCCGCACGGTCGAGGTCGGTGAGCCCGCCGGAGGACTGCATGATCTGCGGCTCGCGCAGCCCGAGCTGGGCGGCGTCGCTCGAGAGCCGTCTCAGATATGCCTCGAGCAGAGGCGACAGAGCGGCGTCGACGACCGTCGTCGCCGTCCGTTCGTACTCGCGGAAGGTGCCGACCAGATCGCAGGAAAGCGAGAGGTGCGCCGCCGGAAGCAGCTCGACGATGAGCGCTCCGAGCAGGCGCTCATGCGACGGATCCGCGTATGAGTGCAACAGCGACACCGCCACCGCCGCCGGCGCCGACTGGGCGACCCGCTCGACGAGCCGCCGGGCCGACGGGATGTCGAGCGCGCGCAGCTCTCCCTCGGGCCCCATCCGCTCCGGAGCCGCGAAGCGCCGTGCGGCCGGCACGAGCGGCGCCGGCGCCGCCTGGCAGAGATCGTAGAGGTGTACCCGTGCCTGGCGGCCGAGCTCGATCACGTCTGTGAATCCCTCCGTCGCGATCAAGGCGGTGGGCGCGGTGCGTCCCTGGAGCAGCGCGTTGGTCGCGACCGTCATGCCATGTGAGAACCGTCCGACGTCGCCGGGACTCGCGCCCGCGCGCTCGAGCACAAGCCGGACTGCCTCGAGCACCGCCAGCGACTGCTGCGCGGGCGTGGACGGGACCTTGGCGGTGTAGAGGGTCGAGCGGTCGTCGACGAGGACGGCGTCGGTGAAGGTGCCGCCGACATCGACCCCCAGAAGCATCCCGGGAGACTACGCGAGGCTCAAGCTAGGAAAGGCTCAAGCCGCGAGCTCGCGATGCTCGGTATCGGCCAGGTGCTGGTGGGACGGGCAGTAGCCGTTGTGGGCGAGCGGCACCCGCTGGCACGCCGCGCCCTTTCGCGTCGTGGCGCGGCACTGCGGCGGCGCCCCGCTCACTGCCGTGTATCCCTCGTGGGGATGCTCGGCGAGGAACTGCTGGGCGTAGCCGACATAGCGCGTGACGACCTGGTGGACATACGGCTGGGCCGACATCGGGAAGTAGCTTCGGATGTCGCAGAACAGCGTGCGTGCAGGCCGGGCGAAGTAATGGCGATCGGTCGCAAGGCGGGTGATCACTTCCTCGCACGCGCTCAGAACGGCGCTGTGGTTGCTACTGGCTGGTGCTCCAGACGGGGGAGCCATGATGCGTGGAGCGAGCTCCCGGTAGATGGCCCGACTGAACTGATACATGGGACTACTCCTGACCTTCTCTGTTGCTGAGATCTCGTGGGTTGGAGCACACCCGCCATTCCTCAGAGACTCCGTTCGCGCGAAGATCTTCCAGCAGTGAAACACCCCTCCTGCCAAAAAGGATCGAGATAAAGACCGACAGGCGAAATTCTTATGAAACGGAGTGGCGCCCCCACGCCGATGCTCCCTTTCGGAAGGCGCGATTGCGGCGACCGGGCAGGTCAGGTCCAGGTCTGCCACGAGAGAGCTTCGTCGCCGGCCAGCACCGCATGACGGTGGTCGAGCGAAGGGTCGCGATACGGATGGTCGACGCGCTGGTGAGCGCCGCGGCTCTCGGTCCGCTGCAGCGCGGACCGGGCGATCAGCCGAGCGAGCGGGTGGGGATCGTCCAGCAGTCGCGTCAGGCCCTCGCGCGAGCGCACGATGCCCGCGTCGCGCGACAGCGCCGCTCTCGTCGAGGGGCCGGCGGTGGGCGGCGCCGGCAACGCTCGCAGTGACTCGACCTCCTCGGCGCCGATCTCCTGCTGGCTGGGACGATCGGCCGACAGCGCGTCGGCCACGGCGCGGCGCGCGAACACGAAGCACTCGCTCAGCGAGTTCGAGGCCAGCCGATTGGCTCCGTGCAGGCCCGTGCAGGAGGACTCGCCGACGGCGTAAAGGCCCGTGAGCGTCGAGCCGGCGTGCAGGTCGGTGACGATCCCGCCCATCGCGTAATGAGCCGCCGGCGCGACCGGGACGAGCTCTCGCGTCGGGTCAAGTCCGGCGTCGCGCAGCGCGGCGAAGATGTTGGGGAAATGGGCCGGGTCGATGCCTCGCATGTCGAGGCCGACCGAGCCGGCGCCCGAAGCGTCGAGGACGGCCTGGACCGCGCGCGAGACCTCATCCCGGGGAGCAAGCTCGTCGACGAATCGCTCCCCGGCCGGGTCATGCAGCGTCGCCCCCTCACCGCGGATCGCCTCGGTGATCAGGAACCCCTCTCGCCCGGGGAGGCCGATCACCGCGGTGGGGTGGAACTGCAACAGCTCGAGGTCCGCCAGCTCCGCTCCAGCCGCGTGGGCGAGCAGCGGCCCGATGCCCTGCGAACCGGGCGGGTTCGTCGTGCGTGCCCACAAGGCGGCCGCACCTCCCGTGGCGATCACCACCGCCCGGGCGGAGATCACGCGTCCGTCGTCACAGACCAGCCCGCGGCAGCGATCATCGGAGCGCCACAGCGCCTTTGCGCGGGTGCCCTCCAACACCGTGATGAGCGGGTCTGCGGCCGCCAGCGCAGACAGCTGCCGAACGACCCTTCGGCCGGTCGCACTACCGCCGGCATGGACGATGCGCCTGACGGAATGCCCACCCTCCAGGCCAAGCGCGAGGCGCCCGAAGCGATCGCCGTCAAAGCTCACTCCGAATGCCTGCAGGTCGCGAACGCAGTCCGGCGCCTCGCGAACCAGGATCTCGGCAGCGGAGCGTCGAACTAGCTCGCGTCCGGCGACCTCGGTGTCGCGGAGATGCAGCTCGAAGGAGTCGTCGGGGCCAAGGGCCGCGGCGAGTCCGCCCTGCGCCCAGTAGCTCGCCGTTCGCGCGAGCGGCGTGGCGGACACGAGCGCGACAGTTGCTTGCTCGCGCGCGGCGCACAGCGCCGCATAGAGGCCTGCTGCGCCCGCACCCACGACTGCGACGTCGGCCTCATCGGAGCTGGCCATGCGGTTGCGGCTAGCGAATCCGTGCCGGAGAGCCCGGGCTCGTGGCGTTCTGCCCTGGCCCGGCGCCACCCGGAGTGCTGGTCGCCCCCGGGGTGAGCGAGCCGGGCGCGTTGCTCGGTGGGACGGCCGTGGTTGGCGCAGTCGGCGTCGGCGCCGCGGCTGCCGGTGCGGCAGGGGCCGTGACGGTCTTCGTCGTCGCCGGCGTGCTCGAGCCCGAACCGGCGAGATCCACGAGCGCGGCGGTCAGCACGCCCAACGACAACGCGATCACCGCCAGCAGCGCAGCGACAGGTGCCTTCCAGTTGGTGGGAGCGGCCGCTAGGCGGGTACGGGCCGCCCCGCCACAGCGAAGGCACCACTCCTGTTCGGGATGCAGCGAAGCACCACACAGCGGGCAGGCATCTCGCGGACCCATCTGGGGGGCTGTGCCGGCTTCGGGCTGGCTGGAGGCTGCAGCGGGCTGCGGCGAGGTCGTGACGGTCACGGTCCGGCGGACGGGGGATGCAGGATCTCGGTCGGTTCGTCCTCGTCAGCGGTCGTCTGCGAGCGCCGGCCGGCCGATGGAGCCGGCGCATTGGGCGATCCCGCGCCGCCCCGCGCCGGCACCGTCTCACGCGGCCACTGCGCCGTGTCCGGTTGGGGCGCGCGCGCGGGAACAGGCACGGCTCCGGAGATCGACGGCGCTGGCACCGCAGGCTGGGCGGGTGCAGCGTGAGGCGCCGGCTCGCTGTCAGAGGGCTGCGATGCAGCAGCCGGAAATGGACTCGGCGCGGAAGCCGCCGAGGCCGGCGCACCGGCGATCGGCAGGTCGGAGTGGGGGCCGAGCGATAGCCCGCAGTTGGGGCAGAACCGATCTTCGCTTGAGTGGATGGCCGCGCAGCGTGCGCACGCCGTGATCCCGGCCTCGCGCAGCACCGTCACCGGTCGGCGCTCATCAAGAGCCGTCTCGAGCGTGCGTAGCTCGGCGTCGATCTGGCCGAGGGTCGTCAGCTTCGCGATGACGAGCGTGTCGTTGCGCTGCCCGAAGCGGTGGAGGTTGAAGACCAGACCACCGAGGTCGCGGTAGGCGAGCTCCCGCGCCTTGCGCAGGAACCGCGCGCGCCGGCGCATCCGCCCGCGCGCGCCGAAGCCGGGCCGACCGATGTCTGACTGGTCCGCCGACGCGTCGGCGTCTGCCGAGCGACCCTCGTCCAGCGCCTGCGCATCGGCAGGAGTTGTGCCGGATTTGTTATCCACAGCCGATTCATGCTACCCAGACCGCTGGGCGGATCGCTCCAGCGCCGCAAGCCAGGCGTCGGCTACCCGCTCCGCAGCGGGGCCCGAGGAGAAGCGCGCGGCGCTCGATCGACCGTCGATGCGCGGATCGGGCGCCTGCAGATGCTGCTCGAGCGCGCTGCGCCAGACGGCGATGTCGAACGGCGCACAGAGCGTGCCGGCGACGCCGCGCAACGCGTCCGGGTGTATGCCGACCGGCGTCGCCAGCACCGGCACGTCGCAGGCCATGGCCTCGAGCACCGCCAGCCCGAATCCCTCGCGTTCGGATGGGACCAGCACCGCGTTCGCGGCGTTGATCCAGAGCGCCACGCGACCGGGGGCGACCGAGCGCAGGACCAGCAGCTCGGCTCCCGTCGCCTCGGCGAGAGCCTCCGCGCGGTCGTAGCGCTTGCTCGCCCGCGCCGGATCGGCCGGAAACAGAAGGTATGCGCCCTCAGGGTCGAGGCTGAGCTCCAGCCGGGCGTCACGACGGGGGATCGCTCGGAAGCGCTCCAGATCCACGCCACATGGGAGCACCTGCGCGCGGCGTCGGGCCGCACGGCCGGGGATCTCCTGAACAAGTGGCGCGGACGCGGCGGCAAGCAGGTCGATCAGCGGCAGAACGGCGCCGGTTGCAAGCCGCGTGCGGGGGTGGCTGACATCCGTCCCATGTACCGTCAAGGCCCGCACGCGCGTCGGCACCGCAAGCGCCGGCCATGCCGTGAGACCGAAGTGCGCGTGGACGATCTCAAACCGGGGCTGGGCGGGGCCTCGGGCCCACCGGCCGCCGAAGCGCCGACGCAGCTCGCGTGCGGCGCCCGCAAGCGCGCGCGGCCCGGGGGAAAACTCGACCAGCTCGACATCGACGACGTTGAGACCGCGCAGCGCGGCGACCTGGTCGCGCACGAAGCTCCCGCGCTCGGGATGGGCGTCGTCCGGGAGCATGTTCGACACCACGAGCGCGCGCACGATCCCCCGACCGTAGCGCTCTGGAATGATGGCCCGCATGCGCGAGCGCAGCTACGGCCGTGGTCCAGCGGACCTGCGTCCCACGACGATCGAGCCCGGGTTCGTTCGCCCCGCCACCGGATCGGCCCTGATCTCCGTCGGCGAGACACGGGTCATCTGCACGACCTCGGCGCAGGACGGGGTGCCCCGCTGGATGGCCGGGCAGGGCCGAGGCTGGCTGACCGCGGAGTACGGCATGCTCCCGGCGTCGACGGGCCAGCGCAAGGCGCGCGACGCCACGCGCGGGCGCCTCGACGGGCGCACCGTCGAGATCCAGCGCCTGATCGGGCGCTCGCTGCGGGGAGTCATCGACTTTCAGGCGCTCGGCGAGCGGACCCTTTATCTCGACTGCGACGTGCTGCAGGCCGACGGCGGGACGCGCTGCGCGTCCATCACCGGGGCCTACGTCGCACTGTCCCTCGCCTGCGCACGCCTGCAGGGCGAGGGGCTGCTCAAGCGCTCGCCGCTGACCGGTTCGGTGGCGGCGGTGTCCTGCGGGATGATCGACGGAGCGCCCCTGCTCGACCTCGACTACTCCGAGGACTCGACCGCCGAGGTCGACGCCAACGTCGTGATGACCGGCGAGGGCGGACTGATCGAGGTGCAGGCCACGGCCGAGCGCACGCCGCTGTCGCGAGCCCATCTCGACGAGCTGCTTGCGATCGCCGCCGCCGGGATCGACCAGCTGCGCCTCGCCCAGCAGCAGGCGATCTCAGACGCGCTCGCCCCCGGCCTCGGCAGCGTCGCCGAGGCGACGAGTCCGCAGTCCTAGGGCGCAGGTCGGTGCCGTTGGCGTGAGACTTCTACTCGCGACCCACAACAAGCACAAGTGGCGGGAGTTCGAGCGACTGGTCAAGCGCTCGGCTCCCGACAGCGGCTGGACGCTGGAGGCGCTCCCGGCGAGCGTGGCCCTCCCGCCGGAGGAGGGCGACACGTTCGCCGAGAACGCGCTGGGAAAGGCGCGCGCTGCGGCCAAGGCCACCGGTCGCGTGAGCATCGCCGACGATTCGGGCATCCTCGCGGCCGCGCTCGGTGGTGCGCCCGGCGTTCGCTCGGCGCGCTACGCCGGCGACGGGGCCAGCGACCTGCAGAACCTGGACAAGCTGATGCGCGAGGCACCGGCGGGGAGCGCTCTGGAATACGTTTGCGTGATCGCCTACGTCGACCCGGCGGGCAAGGTGGAACGCCAGTTCGAGGGCCGCTGTGTGGGCCGGCTCGCCGCCGAGCGACGCGGCGGGGGAGGCTTCGGCTATGACCCGGCCTTTCTGCCCGACGACGGCCCGCCCGGCGTGACGATGGCCGAGCTCTCCGACGTGGAGAAGGACGCGATCAGCCACCGTGGCCACGCGCTGCGGGCACTGGTCGCCTGGCTGCGCCGCCAGGGCGAGCAGAGCGCCGCCTGAGGCGCCCGGCCGCACCGACGACAGTCCACAGCGCGTTCCGCTAAAGGAGGTTGATCGACGCTGAGGCGGCGACCGCGACGCCGAGTCCCGCGTAGCCCGTGTAGCCGGAGAGCAGGAGCAGCAGCGCCGTCAGCAGAGCGACCAGGACGGTGGCTATCCATGCGACGCGGTCGATGGCCATCGCTGCATTCTTGCGTATGCGCCTGTCCGCATGTGGTGTTAGCGTCGGCGCACTGATTCGCGAACTAGGAGGACGAGGTGACGAAGTCCGAGCTGGTCGACCAGGTGGCCGACCGCGCCGATCTCACCAAGCAGGATGCCGCGCGCGCGGTGGACGCGGTGCTAGCCACGGTCGAGGATGCGCTGCGCCGCGGCAGCGACGTGACGGTGTCTGGATTCGGCAAGTTCCATGTGAGCGAGCGCGGTTCGCGGATGGGCGTCAACCCGCGCACTGGCGAGCGCATCCAGATCGCCGCGTCGCGCGTCCCGCGCTTCACCGCCGGCAGCGGCCTCAAGAGCGCGGTGAAGGGTCGCTGACGCCGCCGCGCCGCTTCGGAGACACGCTTGCCGCTCGGGTTGCCGAGCGCGAATCGCAGATCGTTCTGGGCCTCGACCCCGATCCCGGCGCGCTGTGGCCGGGGACCGACTCGGGCCTGCAGCCAGGCGCCTCTGCGCAGGACGCGGCTGCACGCTCTGTCCTCGCACACTGCCGTGCGCTGATCGACGCGACAGCGCCGGCCTGCGTCGCCGTCAAGCTGCAGCTGGCCCGGTTTGAGCTGCTCGGCGCGGCCGGCTGGGCAGCGCTCGCGGCGCTGGCGCGGCACGCACGCGAGGCGGGACTGCTCGTGATCGCCGACGGCAAGCGCGGCGACATCGACGTAACCGCAGCCGCCTACGCCGCCGCGCTGATCGCCGGCACAGACAGCCCGTTCGGGAGGATCCACGGGCTTGGCGCCGACCTCGTGACGGTCAACCCGCTGATGGGCACCGACGCCGTCGAGCCGTTCGTGAGCGCAGCACGCGATGTCGGGGCGGGAGTCCTGGTGCTGGTTCGCACCTCCAACCCGGGGGCGGCCGACATCGAGGACCTGCGGCTCGACGGTGGAGAGATGCTGTGGGAGCGGATCTCGGGGATCGTCAACCAACTCGGCCGCGCCGGAGTCGGCGACGCGGGCCTGAGCGACGTGGGGGCGGTCGTCGGCGCGACCGAGCCCGCCCATCTCATCCGCGCCCGTGAGCTGATGCCCAGCGCGACGTTCCTGCTCCCCGGCGTCGGTGCCCAGGGGGGCCGAGTGGAGAGCCTGTCGGCGGCGTTTGCGCCGGGCCGTGCGGGTGGGCTCGTCAGCGCATCGCGCAGCATCGCGAGCGCCTACCAGGCCCGCGGCGGCGAGCCCGCCGTGGCCGCCCGTGCCGAGGCCGAGCGCCTGCGCGAGGCGGCCTGGAGCATCTCGGAGAAGGGCCGCGCAGCGAGCTAGGTGACGGCGCCGGCGACCCCGCGAGCGGGCGTGCCGCCCGTCGCCGCGGCCATCTCGGTCGTCCAAGATCGTTCCGCTAGCCTGTGTGTCGTGCGCTCCGGATCGTCCGTCGTTAGGGCGTCTCAGAAGGTGGGTAGCGAGTCAGCATGATCATCACGGTCACGCTGAACGCTGCCATCGACAAGTCCCTGGCGGTGCCGAACTTCAAGCTCGGGCGCCGGCATCGGACGGTCGAACAGCGCACGATGGCCGGAGGCAAGGGCGTCAACATCGCGCGCACGCTGAAGGCTCTCGGTCAGCCCGTGATCGCGACCGGCTTCGCGGGCGGCGCCACCGGCACGCACATCGTCGAGCAGCTCACCGAGGAGTCGATTCTCAACGACTTCGTCCGTATCCGCGACGAGTCGCGCACCAACACCTCCGTGCTCGACCCGACGACCGGTGAGCAGACGGAGATCAACGAACGCGGCCCGTCGGTGAGCGAGCACGAGATCGAACTGTTCCGCGACAAGCTCCTCTACCTTGCGCGCGGTGCCGCGATAGTCGTGTTCGCCGGATCGCTTCCCCGTGATGTCGATTCCGACTTCTATGCGGCGCTCATCCGTGACCTCGAGCGGATGGACGTGACGACTGTGGTCGACACCGACGGCGAGCCTCTCCGTCAGGCCGTACGCGCCGAACCAGACGTTGTCTCGCCCAACGTGCTCGAGGCCGAGGAGCTGGTCGGCCACGAGTTCGCCGGCGAGGAGGAGCGCTCTCTGGCGGTCGTCGAGATTGCAGCCCTCGGACCGCACGAGGCGATCATGACGCTGCCCGACGGCTGCTTCGCACAGATCCTCGTCGACGGACAGCGGCGCCTCAAGCGAGCTCGCATCGAACAGCGTGAGCCGATCGCCAAGCGAGGCTCGGGCGACGCGTTTCTCGCCGGCTATCTCGCCGCGCGCTATGAAGGTCGCGCTCCCGACCAGTGCGTGCGCTTCGGGGTCGCCTGCGGCGCCGAGTCCACCGCACGCCTCGGGGCCGGACTGATCGATGCACGCGAGGCTCGGCGGCTGATGGGCGACGTCGAGCTCTCAGTGGTCGAGCTCCCGGCAGGGGTCAGCTGAGCCGACGGCTCGCTATCCGCCGGCCACGTCGCGCCGCAGGAAGATGAGGTAGGCGGCGAACAGCGCCGGCAGCGCATAGAGCGCACACACCCAGGCAGAGTGCGCTATCGGGGCCCAGTCGGTGGGCGTGCGCAGCAAGCCGTGCCAGTTCTCGAACTGTTCGGTCAAGAGGTACGGGCGGATGCCTTCGAGGCCCGGGATCTGCGCGAGGATGAAGAGGAAGATCACCAGCCCGATCGTGCCGACCACGGCCGCGGCGCTGTTGCGCGTCGCGGTGGACAGGAGCACGCCGATGGCGGCCACTGTCAGCAGAGGTATCAGGTAGATGCCGTTGGACGCGAACACGAGCAGCAACGCTTCCGGCGCCGAGACGATCGTGCCGGAGAACGTCCTGACCGACTTAAATCCCCACGAGACGACGCCCGCTGCGGTCGCCACGGCCGCCGACAGGAAGACCGCGATCGTCGCGTAGGTGATCGCCGCCAAGACCTTCGCGCCGAAGACCTGCCCGCGATTGACCGAGCGCGTGAGGATCGTCTTCAACGTGCCGTTGCCGTCCTCCGCGGCGACGATGTCTCCGGCGACCAGAGCAGCGGCCAGCGGCAGCATGAACACCGACAAAAACAGCAGCATCAGAACAGGCGTCGCCAGGCCCGACTGCGTGATCTGGGCGGCGAAGATGTTGTCCCCGCCACGATCGTGGCTTTGCCGTACGTTCTGGAAGACGACGAAGAAGATCGGCAGGATTACGACCAGGGCGAACCCGAGATAGGTTCGCTTCTGCGAGATGAGCTTGCGCAGCTCCCAGCGGTAGACCGTGGCGACGGAGGGTCCGCGCGTGCGGACGGCGCGCGCCGCGGTCGCGGGCGGGGATGCGGCGACGCTGCTCATCGCGTCGGCACCAGACGCTCGACGTCGCTCGCGCCCGGCTCGTCGACGGCGCTCGGCGCTTGTCCGGCCCCGTCCCCGTCCTCGGTGAGCCGGAAGAAGAGGTCCTCGAGCGTAGCCAGCTCCGGCGCGAGGGTGAGGATCCCGACACCGGCGCGGCCGAGCGCCAGTGAGAGAGCAGCGACGGCGCGCTCGTCCGCCTGAAAGCCGAGACCGTTGTCGTCGGCGAGCGCATGATCGATGCCCTGTTGCTCGCGCGCCAGGTCGAGGGCCCGCGCATCGTCGGTGGTGCGCAGGCGGTAGCCCGCACCGCCCTGGCGGCGCAGGTCGCTCAGGGACCCCTCGTAGACGACGCGACCGGAGTCCACGATCGCCACGCGGTCGCACAGTTCCTGCACCTCCGGAAGCTGGTGGCTGGAGAGCAGCACCGTCATGCCCTCGTCCGCCAGACGCCGGATGAGGCGTCGCATGTCGCGCATCCCGGCCGGGTCGAGTCCCGTCGCGGGCTCGTCGAGGATCAGCAGTTGCGGTTGGCGCAGCAGCGCCGAGGCGATCCCCAGGCGTTGGCGCATGCCATGCGAGTAGCCGCCGACGCGGTGTCCGGCACGGGGCGCCAACTCGACGATCCCAAGCACCTCGTCGATCCGCGTGGCGGCGCCGTGGCCGTCGAGCGCGGCCAGGAGTTCGAGGTTCTTGCGCCCGGTGAGGTAGGGGTAGAACCGCGGTGCCTCGACGAACCCGGCGACGCCGTCGAGGGCGCGAGCGCCGCGACGCATCGGGTCGCGGCCAAACAGCTCGACGCTGCCTTCCGTGGGTGTGATGAGCCCGAGGGCCATTCGCAAGGTGGTCGTCTTGCCCGCCCCGTTCGGGCCGAGGAACCCGTAGACGTCGCCCGCGCAGACGTTCAGGTCGATGTGGTCGACCGCAAGAACCTCCTTGTAGCGCTTGACGAGTCCGCGCGCCCTTACGGGAGGCGCCGCCGCGTCGCTCACGCTAGAGGCCCCGCGCGATTTCCTCGACAGAGCCGGGCGTGACCGCGCCGCCTACGACATAGCGCACGCCGGAGCGCTCGAAGCTCAGGACCGTCCCGAGCGCGGTGCGCAGCTCGCTCGCCTTCGTGCCGTTGACGTCGACCTTGGGCAGACCTTCGAGGGCGCTGCTCGTGCTCGTCTGGCTGCCCGTGGACTTGCTTTCGACGACCGTCACGGAGGACAGGCCCTTGCCGTGGGTGGTCACGTTGGGCTTGCTCGAGTCGCTCGACGATGCGGTTTTATCGGTGCCGGTGCCTTCCGAGCTCTTGATTTCGTCGATCTTCGCCCCGGACGGCGGCGTGAACGCGAACACCGAGCTGTCCACCGGGCCATACGAGATTTCACTCGCCGCCAGTTCGATCACCGGCGCGGTGCTGGTGGTGGAGTAGACCGCCGCGCGCAGTGGCACGCCGTGAACCGAGTCAAATGACAGCTCGGCGCCGCCGATCAGGCTCCCACCTTCTTTCGGCGACACACGCACCGTGTAAGCCGGCTGGCCGGCGACTTCGGCGGGCGTCGCGCCCGAGAGGTTGGCGTGCTGCTTGATGTGCGAGATCGCTTCTTCGATCTTCGCCACCGTCGGGACTTCGTGATGGCTGGATGGCGTGTCGGTCTGCGACCCGGACGGCACCGAGTAGCGGTAGAGGGTGTTCGTCGCCGCGTCGTAGACGGTCACCGTCTTTCCGTCGTAGAGCACCTCGGTGTCGCCCTTTTCGGCCTGGAGCTCCAGGCGAACGCGGCCGTCGTTGGCGATCCACAGGCGTCCGGACGCGCCGGTGACCAGTGGGTTCGAGGCGATTCCGCCGCCCTGCCCGCCGCTCGCCAGGTTGGCGCCTTCAAGCAGATGGTTCGTTAGCTTGACGCTCGCGCTGACTCCCTGTACCTGAGGCGCGCTGAGGGCGTCGTGCACGGCTTCTGCGAGCGGCTTCGGCGGGGGCGTCGCGCCGGATCCGATCGCCGAGGCCAGGGCCGTCACCGAGATGCCGATGACGATCGCCAGGCCGCATACCAACAGCAGCTTGAAGAGGGGGAGGCGGCGGAAGAGGTTCACGTGGCTTTAGTCCATTCCTTCTCGATTGCGCACCCAAGCACAAGGGTAGCGTCGTAGCTTCGGCCCGCCTAAAGGTGAGGACGCTCTCATCGGATGACGTACTGAGCGGCTCGGCCGGCCGCGGCTCGACCTGCTGCACGCCCCGCGCGTTGCGTGCGCAGGATGCGTCGATCGACCGTCCGGCGGCGCCAGGCGATATCTTCCCGCCCGCATGGCTATCGCGATCATCCTCCTGTGGCTGCTCGTCGGGCTCGGCATCTTCTTCGTCGCGATCCATCGCGGCGCCCGTGGGGCACGCCAATCGCTTTACACCGAGTCCAAGATCGGCCAGCGGACGGTGACGCTCGGGATCGCCGTCGTCTTCGCCTTCGGCCTGGCCGTGCCGGCGCTCGTGCTCGCGTTCAACGGGGAGCACAAGGCAAGCGTCGCCGTCGGCGGGCTGCGCCTCAACAGCGAACAGCAGAAAGGGCGCGAACTGTTCGCCCGCACGTGTGCCGTCTGCCACACGCTGGCGGCCGTCAAGGCGGTCGGGCGAATCGGGCCAAACCTCGACGTGCGCGTCGGGGACGACATCGCGACGCCGGCCGGGCGCAAGGCGCTGGTGCTCGGCGCTATCGCCGAAGGTCGAGCGCGCGGACTCGGACAGATGCCTGCGCAGCTCTACCAGGGCAAGGAAGCCGAACAGGTCGCCAGCTTCGTCGCTGCCGTCGCCGGCCACTGAGGCGCGCCGCGGCTCGTCGACCCGCCCGGTTTGGCCAGCCGTCGATAGCGGCGACCTTTGGCCACCGGTAAGGTCAGCTTCGATGACACCCGAGCAGCCGAAGACCGCCGAGGACGTCAAGGCGCTGGTCGCCGAGCGTCAGATCCGCTTCATCCGCTTCTGGTTCACCGACATCCTCGGGCAGCTGAAGTCGTTCTCGATCAACGCCGCCGAGCTCGACGACGCCTTCGAGGCGGGGATGGGCTTCGACGGCTCCTCGATCACCGGCTTCAACGCGATCGAGGAGTCCGACATGATCGCGATGCCCGACCCGAGCACCTTCGCCGTGCTGCCGTGGCGCCCGGAGGAGCAGGGCGTGGGGCGGATGTTCTGCGACGTGATCACGCCCGAGCGCAACCCCTACGAGGGCGACCCGCGCCATGTCCTGCGCCGGGCGCTCGAGCGCGCACACGCGATGGGCTTCGACACCTTCAACGTGGGGCCCGAGCTCGAGTACTTCCTGTTTCGCGACTCCCGCTCTACCGAGGTGCTCGACGCCGGCGGCTACTTCGACCTGACGACGCTCGACGCCGGCTCCGATGTTCGCCGCGAGACCGTGCTCGCACTCGAAGAGCTGGGGATCCACGTCGAGTACACCCATCACGAGGTCGGCCCCTCACAGCACGAGATCGACATGCGCTACGCCGACGCACTGAAGATGGCAGACGACTGCATGACCTACCGCATCACGGTCAAGGAGTACGCGATGAAGTACGGCTGGCACGCCACCTTCATGCCCAAGCCGCTGTTTGGCGAGAACGGCTCCGGAATGCACACGCACCAGTCGCTCTTCAGCGACGGCAAGAACGCGTTCTACGACCCCGACGATCAGTACTTCCTCTCCGACGTGGGGAAGGCGTTCATCGCCGGACAGCTGAAGCACGCCCGCGAGATCTGCGCGATCTTCGCGCAGTGGGTGAACTCCTACAAGCGCCTGGTGCCCGGGTTCGAGGCGCCCGTGTACGTCGCCTGGTCGCGCCGCAACCGCTCGGCCCTCGTGCGCGTCCCCCTCTACCACCCGGGCCGGGAGAAGGCGACCCGTATGGAGCTGCGCTGTCCCGACCCGGCCTGCAACCCCTACCTCACGTTCGCCGTCCTTCTGCAGGCCGGGCTCGAGGGGATCGAGAAGGGCTACGAGCTGCCGGAGCCGATGGAGAAGAACCTCTACCACCTGTCGGGCGAGGAGCGCAAGCGCCTCGGCGTGGAGCAGCTTCCAGAGAGCCTCGGCGAGGCGATCGAGATCACCGCCGAGTCCGAGCTCGTGCTGCGCACGCTCGGCGAGCATATGTTCAACCGTTACGTCGAGATCAAGCGCCAGGAGTGGGACGACTACCGCGTGCAGGTGACGCAGTGGGAGCTCGACCGGTACCTGTCGATTCTTTGAGAAGCCCACTTGGAACCTCGCAGGCGATCGGTCGCGCGGGGGCGAGCTGCCAGTGCATCGCCTGCAGCAGGTGACCGAATGCGCCGGGATGGCGCGGTGCGATCTCGTGCAGCAGGCGCAGCACCGAGACGGCGTGACGCTCATACTCGCTATCGCCGGTCAGCTGACCCAGGCGCAGGAGGCCCATCGCCGCGCTTGAGGCCCCAGACGGGATCGGGCTGTCGTCGATGTCCTTGCGCCGGGCGATCAGCGCTTCGCCGTCTGACGCCGTCGAGAAGAAGCCGCCCTGCTCGGGATCGGCGAAGCGGGCGATCATCGTGCCGGCGAGGTCGGTCGCCTGCTCGAGCCAGCGCGCCTCGCAGCTCGCTTCAAAGAGCGTGATCAGCGCCTCGAGCAGGAAGGCGTGGTCCTCGAGATAGGCGTCGATCTTGGCCTGCCCGTGATTGTACGTACGCAGCAGGTGGCCGGCGTCGTCGCGCAGATCGCGAAGCAGAAACTCCGCGCAGGCGAGGGCCGCATCCAGATAACGAGGCTCCTGTAAAGCGGCGCCGGCATCTGCCAGCGCACTGATCATGAGCGCATTCCAGCTCGTCAGGCGCTTGTCGTCCAGGGCGGGGCGGGTCCGCTGGTTGCGCGCTTGCAGCAGGCGCGAGCGGGTCCGCTCGCGGGTGTGCTCGTCGGGTCTCGGGCCGCGATCCTGCAGCACGTTCAGGCCGGGCGCCGGGTGGTGGGGATCGAGGAAGTTTCCGTCCTCGTCAGCGCCCAGCCACGCGATCGCAGCCTCGGCGTCGTCGCCGAGGACCTCCTTGAGCTCGCCGACAGTCCACACGTAGTAGCGACCCTCGACGCCTTCGGAGTCCGCATCCAGGGCGGAGTAGAAGCCGCCCTCCGGACCGCGCATCTCGTGCAGCGCCCAGTCGAGCGTGTCGCGCGCGACCTCGAGCAGACGACCGTCCTCGGAGGCCTGCCACCCATGCAGGTAGGCGCGAGCCAGGAGCGCGTTGTCGTAGAGCATCTTCTCGAAGTGGGGCACGGTCCACGTGTCGTCGACGCTGTAGCGCGCGAACCCGCCCCCGACCTGGTCGTGGATGCCCCCGCTCGCCATCGCGCTCAACGTGCTGAGCGACATCGTCCGCTCGCCTTGCAGAAGCAGGAACTCGATGACGGAGGCCTGCGGGAACTTCGGCGCTGCGCCGAAGCCGCCATTGCGCGAGTCGAAGGTGTCCTGCAGCCTCGCGACCGCTGCCGCCAGCGACGACTCATCGATCGGCTCCTGCGACGGCCGCAGCAGTGCCCCGCCCGCGAGCCGCTCACGCAGCCGCTCCCCGCCGGCACGGATCTCAGCCCGGTTCTCGCTCCAGGACTCGGCGATCGCGAGCAGCACCTGGCTCCACGAGGGCAGCCCCTGGCGCTCCTCGGGCGGGAAGTAGGTGCCGCCGTAGAACGGGAGCTGCTCGGGCGTGAGAAATACGTTCAGCGGCCAGCCGCCCTGCCCGGTCATGCCCTGGACCGCCTCCATGTAGAGGGCGTCGACGTCCGGACGCTCCTCGCGGTCGACCTTCACGCAGACGAAGCTCTCGTTCATCAGCGCGGCGGTGCGAGCGTCCTCGAAGGACTCGCGCTCCATGACGTGGCACCAGTGGCAGGATGAGTAGCCGATCGAGACGAGCAGGGGCTTGTCCTGTGCCTGTGCGCGCGTGAACGCGATCGCCCCCCACGGCAGCCAGTCCACCGGGTTCTCGGCATGCTGGCGCAGATATGGAGAGGTCTCTGCGGCGAGCGCGTTCGCCATCAGCGAAGGCGCGCGAGGCCGGGAAGCGGGAAGCCGATGACGCCGTCGGGGAGCGGCCGGCTTGCGGCGGCTCCCTGACTGCCCGCACGCGCGACCTTGACCTTGGCGGACACGTCGGCATGGAAGGAGCGGCCGCCGAGCACGCCGCTGATTCGCCCGCCGGCTTGCACGCGCAGGCGCCCAGCCGTCGCCGCAGATCCGCTGACGCTCAGCTGGGCGGCGGCGCCGCTGTTGCGCAGCAGCAGGCTCGTCGGGATGAGCCCGCTGATCTTGACGCCGGGGACGTAGGCAAAACGATCGAGCTGGGCGCCGGCCTTGGTCACCCTCACGCTGCCGCCACGCAATCCGCCGAAGGCGACTCCCACCGGGACTTCCCCGAAATCGAGCGCCAGCTCGAGGACAGTCCGCCGAGCATCGAGGATCGAGCCGACGGCCGCGGTCACCGTGCGGCCTTGCGGGCCTCGCAGGCCGCGGGCCGGTGCGAGCGCCGATATCCCACTCGGGGCGCGGGGGGCCGGCGGGAAGCGATCGACCGTGCCCACGCAGGGCTTGACCGCCGACCCTGCGAAGAAGTCCGCGACCGCCGACCTCGCGCAACCGCTCAGGTCGCTGCCGATGACCGAGTGCCCGGTGTAGGGGACCCGCACCAGCTGAGAGCCGGGAATCATCGCGGCTACCCGCTGAGCGTCCGCTGTGGGCGTGCGCAGATCCTGCCCGCCGGAGAGGATCAGGGTCGGTACGTCCGGCAGCGGCCCGCCGCCCGGCGACGGGGTGGAGGCGTCTGGCCATCCCACGCACAGCGGAATCGTCATGTCCAGCAGCGCAGATTCAGCGTCGAATGGATAGAAGTCCGAGCCCGGCAGGGAATTCAGGGCGGCTTCGGCTTCGACGGCCCGTGTCGCTTCGGGCGCGCCGCGCTGCCACGGAAATGGCGTCTCCTCGCACGAGGTGGCGATGAACAGCGTCTCGTCATTAGCTCCGGCGCTTTCTTCGTGCGGTGGATGGGTGGCGGCGATCGTCAGTACGCGGGCGAGCGGGCCGAGGTCGTGTCCGAGCGCGGCGTGCACGGCGGCCGGTACCTCGGCCCGGGTGGCCGGGTTCAGGTCGCCCGCCAGGAGCACCTCGAACAGCGACCTGCTGGTGATCGACCGTTTGATCCGCTTCCCCTGTCCGTCATACGCGTTACCGGTCAGCGGTCGCAAGCTCGACTCGGCGACGAGCCGCGCGAGGTCGGAAAGCGGCGTCCGGCTCACGGCGTCGCAGGCGTGAGTGGAGCAAAGTTCGCGCAGCATCGGCCGCATCGCCTTGAAGGTGTCGACGTGAAACGGTTCCGGGCCATCGGGCGTCTCGGTCGAGTCGAGAACGAGCGAGGCGACGTGCTGCGGGTATCGCCGGGCGTACTCGAGCGCCACCTTCGTGCCGTAGGAGGTCCCGTAGAGCACGAGCTTTTCGTAGCCCGCCGCCTGCCGGACGGCCTCGATATCTTCGACGGATTCGCGCGTCGTGTAGGCGCCGCGAGCGGGTCCGAGCTGGCGTGCACAGCGCTGGATGACTTCTCCCAGGCTGTGCGCCGTCGCGATTTCCGCCGCGCCCAGCGCCGGGCAGCTGAGGGGACCCGACGCGCCCGTTCCGCGCGGGTCGAACACGAGCAGGTCACGAGTCGTCAATGCGGGAGACATCGCTTCAGCGATGAACCTTGCCAACGGCAGGGTTGCCTGCCCGGGGCCGCCCGCGAGCGCGACGACGGCGACGCCGCTCGTGCCGGCGGTCGCGGGACGTCGCTCGACACTCAGCGCGATCGACCCGGGCACGGCGCCGGTTCGGTCGAGCGGGACGGGCACAGTCGCGCAGGAGAACGTCGGTTCCTGCGGGCAGGGCGTGAAGCTAGCGGTCGATGAAGCGGCCGACGAGGCTGGCGAGCTCGCGAGCAACAGACCGGGCAGCAGCGCGACCAGAAGCGAAGTTGGGGTTCGCCTGCGCATCGACCCCGACAATAGCCGCAGTCCCGTTGGCGTTCGGAGTGATCTGGACGCGTCGGCCGCCGAGCTTGCCGACCAGCGCGTGGTTGGCTCCCAGGCGAAGCGTGCCGTGTGCCGCCGAGCGTCCGCCGATCGTCAGGTTGGCCGCTTCCGCCTTGATCGTGCCCGACAGCGTCACGCCGGGAACGTAGGCATAGCCATGGAAGATCAGCGCGCCTTTGTCAAGCTGCGCCCAGCCGGAGCGCAGTCCCCCCGTGTCTAGGGTCGGCGGGCTGAGGAGCCCTTCCCCTGAGGTGCCGCCGCTCGTGAGCGACAGGACAAGCTGGCGCGCGAAGTCGCCGAGGGTCAGTCTGACGGCGTGCACGGTGCGTCCCGGGAGCCCGCGGTAGCCATTCGACGGCGCGACAAGCGCGAGGCGCACCGGCGGCAGCGGCGCAGGGCGTAGAGCGGGTGGGGCGGCGCTCGCGCGGCACGGTTCGACCGGCCGTCCGGCGAACATCGCCTGAAGTCCCTGCTTCGCGCAGTCGCCCGCCTCGGCGGTGAGCACCGAATGGCCGGTGCCCGGATCGACCAGCAGCCGCGAGTCGGGGATCTCGGCCGCCACTTCGCGAGCTCCCGAGGTCGGCGTGCGCAGATCGACTTCCCCGCTCAAGATCAGCGTCGGCACGTTCGGCAGCGGCGCGACGTCGACCGCGGGCGCGGGGGTCGTGAAGGGCCAGTACGCACAGGCACCGATGTCGCTCTCATCGAGCGCGTTGGCGGCCGTGAACGGCGCGAGCTCGCTCGCGGGAAGAGCCCGGGCGGCCGCGGTCGCCTGGGCTATGCGTTCCGTCGGGGAAGCTTCGCGACGCCAGGGAAACAGGTCCTCTTCACATGTCGTGGCGTAGTACAGCGGCGTGTCGAACCCCTGGCCTTCGCCGGAGCTACCTTGTTCGGCCGCCGCGAGCAGGCGGGCGGCGGGTGCCGTGTCGCCGGCGGCGGCCGCCCTCACCGCCGTCACGAATTCGGCGCGGAGAAGCGGCGAGAAGTCTCCGGCGAGGAGCACTTCCAGCAGCTCGTCGGCGGAGATCCGTGCGTGATGTGCCACGCCTTTGCCGTTGATCACACGCGCGCGCAGGGCGCCTCGCCGCATCCGCCGCACGACCGACGCGAGGTCGGCGACCGGTTCGGCCGTGATGTGCGCGCATGCGCCGTCGGAGCAGAGCTGGTGGAGGATTCGCGGCACTGCGGCGAAGGTCGGGCGCTCGAGGGGGTCTGGTCCGTTGGGTGGGACGACGGAGTCCAGCACGAGCGCTTCCACGTGGTCGGGATGCTGCTGCGCGTAGCGCTCGGCCACCTTGGTTCCAGAGCTCGTTCCGTACAGGACGAGCTTTTCATAGCCGCCTGCGCGTCTGATCGCGTCGATGTCCGCGACCGTGTCGTCGGTCGTGTAGAAGGTGCGCGTCCGGCCGAGCTCGCTGCCGCAGGCTTTGACGAGCTGCCCGAGCGAGCGGTAGAGCCGGGGATCTTCGGAGGCGTGGCAGGAGAGCGGGTGCGAGAGACCGATGCCACGTTGGTCGAAGACGATCAGATCGCGCGTTGCGGCGATGGGGCCGAGCAGTTCGGAGAACTGTTCGGCGAACGGGAGCGCCGCCTGGCCGGGGCCGCCGGCGAGGGCGATCACCGCGCTGCGCGCTTCGCCCACCGGGGCACGATGCCGGCGGATGGCCAGGGTGAGCGTTCCGGGCGTCGCCCCGCCGGGGTCCAGCGGGACGGTGAGGTGGCCGCAGGCGAAGTTATTGGTGTTGGCGCACGGCGAGAAGGCGATCGCAGCGCTGGAACGGGCGGCCGTCGCGCTCGACGCGGCACCCATCAGAAGGAGGGCCGCGCAGAGCTTCCCCACGGGTCGTCGCACCAACGGAATCTACCCGCTTGTCGGCGGTCGCAGCGGGCCAATGGCCGGCACGCGCCAGCGCCAGAGCGGTAGGGTCGTGCCCATGACGAGCGATCGCCAGACCGTTGATGCGTCGGGTGCGCCGGCGGCGATCGGGCCGTACAGCCATGGCGTGCTCCTGGATCTGCGATCGGACGGCGGCCTGCTGTTCTGCTCGGGCCAGATTCCCATCGATCCGGCGACGGGCGAGCTCATCGGAGCCACCGCGGGCGAGCAGGCGCGGCGCTGCCTGCAGAACCTCCAGGCGGTCTGCGCCGCTGCGGGAACGAGCCTCGACCGGGCCGTGCGGCTGACGGTCTACATGACCGATCTCGCGGCCTTCGCGGAGGTCAACGAGGTCTACGGATCGTTCTTCGCGGACGATCCTCCGGCTCGGGTCGCCGTCGGAGTGGCCCAGCTGCCCAAGGGGGCCTACGTCGAGATCGACGCCATCGTCGCGGTCTAGGCGAGACCGGTCGCGGCGCCGACCACCACCGGCGGTCCGTCGGCCGGCTCGACGCCACGCAACGCCCGCGTCAGCAGCTCCCAGAGGATCTTGCGGTCCTCCTCGTCGAGGGCTCGAAGCACGTCGTCCTCGACCGTCTCCTGCGCGCGCTCGGCGACCTCCAACGCGCTGCGGCCCGCGGCCGTCAACTGCACGACGTGCCGGCGGCGGTCGAGCGGGTCGCGCTGCCGGGTCGCATAGCCGAGGTCCTCGAGCTCGTTGAGCAGCAGCACGACGTTGTTGGCGTCCATGCAGAACGCGTCGCCGAGCTCCTGCTGGGGGCACGCTTCGTGGTCGCGAAGGAAGGTCAACGCGACGAGGTGGCGCAGCTGCATGCCGAGCTGCTCCTCGTTGGTGCGCCGGTAGACCTGCTTCGCCAATCGGGTCAGCAGCACCATCGAACCTGGTGCGCAGCGACTCTCCGCCATATCGATCACCTTACCCGTCATTACTCAATCTGTCATCACTCTAGCAGCGATTGTAATTTTTATGTTGATGATCCTTGAAACAGGGATGATCCCTGATATGGTGCGTCTCACCGCAACAAGGAAGGATCTCCATGACAGCCGTGACCAACCTGTTTCGCACCACAATCGCCGGCGCCAGCGCCCAATCGGAGCGCCGGCGCTGGATAGCCCTGGGGGTGCTCTGCCTCGGGCAGCTGATGATGGTTCTCGACTCGACGATCGTGAACGTCGCGCTGCCCTCGATCCAGCACGAACTGCACTTCACGCAGAGCAGCCTGACATGGGTCATCGACGGCTACCTGATCACCTTCGGCGGCCTGCTGCTGCTCGCCGGGCGCCTCGGCGACCTGGTCGGGCGAAAGCGCGTGTTCTTGACCGGCCTCGTGCTGTTCACCGGCGCCTCGGTGCTGTGCGGGATCGCGACGACCCAGGGGATGCTGATCGCGTTCCGGCTTCTGCAGGGCGCCGGCGGGGCGGTGGCCTCCAGCGTGATCCTCGCGATCATCGTCACCGAGTTCCCCAAGCGTGCTGAGCAGGCCAAGGCGATGGGGCTTTACGCGTTTGTCTCGGCGGGCGGTGGCTCAATCGGCCTGTTGGCCGGAGGCGCGCTGACCCAGTCGCTGGACTGGCACTGGATCTTCTTCGTCAATGTCCCGATCGGCGTGCTCGCGTTCGTGCTCGGCTCCGCCCTGATCGAGGAGAACGAGGGCATCGGCCTGTCGGGCGGCGTCGACGTGCTCGGCTCGATCCTGATCACGGCCGCGACGATGCTCGGCGCCTTCGCGATCGTGAAGTCCAGCGAATACGGCATTGGCTCTGCTCGGACGCTCGGCGTAGCCGGCGCCGCACTGGCTCTGCTGGCCGGCTTCCTGACGCTCGAGTCGCGGATCGCCAACCCGATCATGCCGCTGCGGATACTGCGACTCCGGATGCTCATGGGCTCGAGCCTCGTGCGCGGGATGCTGATCACGGGGATGTTCTCCGCCTTCTTCCTCGGCTCCCTGTACCTCGAGCGTGTGCTCGGCTACAACGCGATCAACACGGGTCTCGCGTTCATGCCGCTGACGCTCTCGATCGCGGCGATGTCGATGGGCGGCTCCTCGCGGCTGGTGAACCGCTTCGGCCCGGTGACGACCCTGGCCGGGGGTCTCGTGGCGATCATCGGCGGGCTCGCGCTGCTCGCGACAGAGGGCGTCGGAGCCAGCTACTTCCCGGGCCTCTTCGTGGCATTCACGCTGATGGGCCTCGGAGCAGGCGCCTCGTTCCTGCCGCTGCTGACTATCGGTATGTCCGACGCACCGCGCCGCGATGCCGGGCTGGCGTCCGGGATCGTCAACGTCTCGGTGCAGCTCTTCGGCGCGATCGGCCTGGCGACGCTCGGCACGATCGCGACCGACCACACCAAGGCATTGGCACGCCAGGGCGAAGGGACGCTGGCCGCGCTCACGGGCGGGTACCACCTGTCCTACGTGGTCGCCGCGGTGTTCGTCGCCGTCGGCATCCTCGCAGCGTTACTGGTCCTCCGCACTCCCTCGTCGCCGATGGTCCAGGAGACCGACGAGGAGCTGCAGCGCATTGAGACGATCCAGGCGGGCGAGCCGGTCGCCCAGGCGGCATGAGCCCCCTGGCACTGCGGAGCGATCGAGCGGCGCTTTGCCTCGCGGCGAGGCAAGGCGCCGCCGGGCGCTCTCGGCGCGCCGACGACGGCGCCCTCACCGAGATGGCGCGCTCGCTGCTGCGCGACGCCCGTCAAGCGGGTAGGGACGAGATCAGGCGTGGCCGCGACGCCACCCGGCTGGATCGCATCGAGCCCATGCAGGCCGGCGAGCCGGTGCCGCGGGCGGCCTGAGCCGGCGCCCGGCCCGGGGCCCAGCGCGGGGCCCGCTCAGGACCCCGCCCGGCGCACCTCAGCCCGC
>JAOPZB010000144.1 GCA_025964355.1 Solirubrobacterales bacterium
GCTCCTCGTGGTGGTCGGCGAGCGTCTCGGCGAGCGCGCGAAGCATCGCAGCGCGCTGCGCCGGGGTAAGCGCGCGCCACGCCGGCAGCGCCTGTTTGGCGCGCGCGACAGCCTCGTCGACCTCCTCGGGGCCCGCGCGCGGGATCTCGGCGAGCACCGTCTCGGTCGCGGGCTCGAGGACTGACAGCAGTTCGCTCAGAGCTCAGCCGCCAATCGCGGGACGACCCCGCTGAGAGACAGTGACGCGTCCACCGCTCCTCCTAGGGGTACTGCGCGACCTCGGGCAGCGCCACGTCGGCATCGAGCTCATCGATGGTGCGGACCGGCCCCTTGAACGTGTTTTTGGCCGAGACGTAGTACCAGATCGTGACCGCCAGCATCACGCCGATCGTGACCAGTGGCGCGTAGTTGACCGCCGACCAGTTGAAGCCGTGTTTGAAGAACACGCCTTCGGGGCTGAACGGCAGGCAGAAGATGATCACGCACAGTCCCACCCACAGGAACGCGGCCGGGTTGATCCATTTGTACTTGGATCCCAACGTCCACGATCCGCGTTTGAACCCCTCGCCCATCCGCCAGCGCAGGAACACCGGGATGGTGTAGGCGATGTAGAGCCCTATCACAGAGATCGACGTGACCGCGAGGAACGCCACCGGCGTTCCGAGATGGTTCGGGAAGTAGGCCGGGAACGTGACCAGTGCGGCGAACATGACCACGAACAGCACCGACCAGGTGGGGGTCCTGTTTTTGCCAAGGCGCCGCCAGAGGTTGTGCCCCGGCACCGCGCCGTCGCGCGAGAACGCGAATGTCATGCGCGAGGCGCTCGTGAGACAGGCCACGCCGCAGAAGAGCTGGCCGACCGTCGAGATCAGGATCACGGCCTTGGCCGCTGACGAGCTCAGTGCGGACGTGAAGATCGAAAGGGCAGGGAAGCCGGCTTTGACGATTTCGGCTTCATGGCCCTTCTGGATCGCGAAGGTGATCGCGAGCAGAACGATCCAGCCGATCACCGCGGAGTAGAACACCGAGCGCCACACGCCCTTCGCAGAGGCCTCTTCCGCGCCGTGCGTCTCCTCCGAGAGGTGCGCCGAGGCGTCGTAGCCGGTGATCGTGTACATCGTCAGCAGGAACCCGAGCGGCAGCACGTAGAACCAGTACATGGAGTCGCTGAAGCCCGACGCGTTGATGCGGTGGCCGAACACATACGAGAAGCTCGCGTGCTGACTGGGCACTGCGATCAGGAGCACGACGATCACCGTGACTCCGATCACGTGCCACCACACCGAGATGTTGTTGACCACCGCGACGAGATGGCTCCGGAACACATTGATCAACAGGCCGAGCACGAGGATCGCCCCAAATAACGCAAAGTTGACATGGGCGCTGTAGTGAACATCGGTAGCCGCCGCCGCCTTGGAGAAGTTGAAGATGAAGTGCACGTTGTAGAGGCCGAGCAGATTCATCAGGAAGGTCGCGCAGACGTAGTCCACCGACGCGACCACCGCAACGAGGCCGATCAGGTTGAACCAGCCGGTGAACCAGCCCCAGCCTGCGCCGCCCAACCGCGAGGCCCAGTAGTAGATGCCGCCGGCGGTCGGGAACGCCGAGGCGATTTCCGACATCGAGAACGCGACCGCGAGGATCATGATGCTGATCAGTGGCCACCCGATCGAGATCGCGACCGTGCCGCCGTTTTTGAGCGCCTGCCCATAGGTCGTGAAGCAGCCCGCGAGCACCGAGATGATCGAGAACGAGATCGCGAAGTTGGAGAATCCGCTCCATCCGCGCTTCAGCTCCTGCTTGTAGCCGAGGTCGGCGAGACGTTGCTCATCTGCGGTCAGGGTCCCGGGTGTGCTCATTGTGCCCCCTCTGAGAAGAAAAGGTTTGGTCTTCCGTCCTTCCGATCGTGACAATACGCGCGAAAACGGACGGAAGTCAAGGCCAGCATGACCAAATCTGCGCAAACAGGTTCGACAAATGGCGCACGATCACCTGCGAGGTGCTGCGGCGCCCCCTTTGCCTCACCCACCTGGGAGGAGCCCGGCGAGGACGTGCTCGGTGCCGTGAAGGTGCTCGCTCATCACCTTCGCCGCACGCATCGCGTCGCCCTCGCGCACGGCGGCGAGCAGCCTGCGGTGCTGGGCGTTGGACGAGGCCAGGATCTCCGGCGGATGTGCGATGTATGAGATCAGGTCGGTCATCGCGCCCTGGACCTCGGTCATCGCCCGCACGAGCCTCGCCGAGCGCGTCGCCTCGGCGAGCCCCACGTGCAGGTGGATATCGGCCTGCCGGTAGGCCGGAAAGTCCTCCAGCACGCCCTCCAGCGCCACCGCGACCTCGTCGAGCGCTTCGAGGTCGCTCGGCCTGGCGCGCTCAGCTGCCAGCACCGCGACGCCGAGCTCGACGGCGAGGCGCTGGTCGCAGGTCTCGCGCCACTGCGCGAGCATCAGCGGCGACGGAGGGTCGGCCGGCGGCTGCGGATCCGCCACGAACGTCCCGCCGCGACGGCCGCGGGTCGCGAACACGTGCCCGCTCTGCGCGAGCGCCGTCAGCGCCTGGCGCAGGGTCGAGCGCGCGATCCCGAGCCGCCCGCATAGCTCGCGCTCGGCCGGCAGGCGCGAGCCGGGCCTCAGCAGCCCAAGCTTGATGGCGGTGCCCAGCCGGTCGACCGTCTCCTCGAAGGCCGTTTGCGAGCGCACCGGCTCGAACACGGCGTCAGGAGGCGCGACAATGGAAGCGTCGGCGTGTGGTGGCTCAAGCGGGCCGGACATCGATGGGGCACTCGGTTGCGCTCACAGTCGCTCGAATCCCCGCACGAGCTCCCAATCGGTGACCGCCGACTGGAATGCCTGCAGCTCCACGTCGGCGGCATTCAGATAGTGGGCGAGCACCTCCCCGCCGAATGCCTCACGCGCGACCTCGCTCGAGGCGAACAGCTCGCGCGCGTCCCGCAGCGTCGCCGGCACGCGCGGGCAACCCTGCGCACTGTAGGCGTTTCCCTCGAGCGCGGGCTCGAGCTCGAGGCCGGCGTCTACGCCATGAAGCCCCGAGGCGATGATCGCGCTGAGTGCAAGGTAGGGGTTGAGGTCGGCGCCTCCCACGCGGTTCTCAAAGCGCTGCGACGGGCCATGTCCAACGACGCGCAGCGAGCAGGTGCGGTTGTCGTGACCCCAGGCCACGGCCGTCGGCGCGAAGGTCTCGGCTGAGTAGCGCTTGTAGGAGTTGATGTTGGGAGCGAGCAGCAGCGTCATCTCGCGCAGGCACGCGAGCTGGCCGGCGAGGAACGAGCGAAACAGCTTCTCGTCGCGTCCGAACAGCGGGACGGCCGGGTCGGAATCGTCGGCGAGCGAGAAGTGGATGTGGCACGAGCTTCCCTCGCGCTCGTCGAACTTGGCGATGAAGCTGAGCGCCACGCCCTCGTCGGCCGCGATCTCCTTCGCCCCGTTCTTGTAGATCGCATGCTCGTCCGCCGTACGGAGCGCGTCGGCATAGCGGAAGTTGATCTCGTGCTGGCCGAAGTTGCACTCGCCCTTGGAGTCCTCGACCACCATCCCGGCGGCGGCCATGCTGTTGCGGATCCGGCGGATCAACGGCTCCACCCGGGCGGTGCCGAGGAGCGAGTAGTCGACGTTGTAGAGATTCGCCGGTCGCAGGTCCTTGTAGGTCTTGTGCCAGGCCTCCTCGTATGTGTCGAGGAACACGAGGAACTCGAGCTCGGTGCCGGCGTTCGCCACCCAGCCGCGCTCGGCCAGCCGCGCGAGCTGGCGGCGCAGGATCTGGCGCGGGGAGGCGACGACTTCCGACCCGTCGAGCCATGCCACGTCGGCGAGGCACACGACAGTGCCCTCCTGCCACGGCACGGGCCGCAGCGTGTCGAGGTCCGGGAGCAGCTGCATATCGCCGTAGCCGCGCTCCCACGAGGACATCTCATATCCCCCGACCGTGCTCATGTCGACGTCGACGGCGAGCAGGTAGTTGCAGCTCTCGGCGCCATGCTCGACGACCTCGTTGAGGAAGTGCGTTGCGGTGAGGCGCTTGCCCTGCAGTCGCCCCTGCATGTCGGTCATCGCCAGGAGCACCGTGTCGACCGTCCCGGCGGTGACGGCCTCTTTCAACTCGTCAAGGGTCACGCGCGTGAAGGTACTGGACACGCGCCCCGTCCGCCGGCCGATGTCGCGCATGACCGGCCCGCTCTGCGGGCATTAGCGAGTACATGGGCGCCAACGACGCTGCCGCGACCGAGCTCCGCGACGATCAGCAGGTGCGCGTGGTTCGACGGCTGCGGGACGCCGGCGGCGGCCCGCTCGACTTCGAGGAGCTGCGCAGCATGGGAATCGAGCATCCGGCGGTGCTGTGCTACGAGCTGGAAATAGCCGGCGTGCCGATCGTTCAGACGCGCCAGGAGGACCGGCGAATGCTCGCCCTCGACACGCGTGCGGAGCAACTCACGCCCAACGGCGAGGAAAGCCACGGGGAGGAAACCCCCGCGCGGCTCTCCGATCCGGGCGCCGCGGTGGCAGCTGCTCGTGCACGGATGGAACCGATGCGGCGGCGGGCCCACGCGTTCCTCGCTGCCGGTAACGCCCGTCGCGGCGTGGTCGCCTCATGGCTGGCGCTGGCGGCGGTCGTCGCGTCGGTGCTGGTTATCGTGCTCAGCGGTCAGCCCGGCGTATCTCGCACGGGCGGTGGATCGCGCCAGGCACGATCTCCGGCGGTCCCGGCCAGTCGCACCCCCTCAGGCTCGCAACGGACCTCATCCGCGACGCCGAGCCGCGCGCCGAGTACCGGTCATCGCACCGGCTCAGATGCAGCTGGGCGGGCACCTCGCGCGCCCGTCGACGTCTCGCCTGCGACCGCGAGCACGCTCGATCTCGAAGGTCACAGGCTGCTCGCCAATGGGCGCTACTCGGCCGCGATCGACGCGCTCCAGGGTGCGTTGCGGGCAAGCGGCCAGTCGCCGGCCCGCTGTGCCCAGCCGACGACCGAAGCCTGTCTGACCTTTGCCTACGCCCTCTATGACCTGGGCCGGGCGCTGCGGCTCAACGGAAACCCCAGCGCGGCCATCCCGGTCCTCAACCGGAGGCTGCGCATAGACAACCAGCGATCCGTCGTGCAGCACGAGCTCGAACTCGCGCGCGGCGCAACCGCATGACCAACGCACCGAGCTCGCGTGAGCGCAGGACCACGGCCGTCGTCGTCGCTCTGGCGCTCGTGTCGCTCGTGGCCGGCATCGCGTTGCTGCTCGCCGTTGATGGTGTTGGCGCGATGGTCACCGGGATCGTGCTCGTGGGGCTCGCCGGGATCGCGTTCGTCTCGCTCGCGTTTCTGCTGGTGGGGCAGGGCGAGGACCGAGACCGAGCGCATCACCCTCACGGCTGAGCGGCCAGCCCACGCCATCGCTACACCACGGGGTAACGAGTATTGCAGCCCTTGACATTGATTTTGGTTAGCCTAAACTACTCTCATGGCTGCCAACGACTTGATCTCTGCATCCGTCCAAGATTATGCGAAGGCCGTCTACGCCCTGCAGGCGCGCGAGGGCGGAGCCGTCTCGACGAACGACCTTGCCGAACGCCTGGGCGTGACGGCGGGCTCGGTCTCGGCGATGGTGCGCAAGCTCTCGGAGGTTGGACTGCTCGAGCACGAGCCCTATCGGGGAGTGCGCCTCACCAGCCAGGGCCGGCAGGTCGCCCTCGAGGTCCTGCGCCACCACCGGCTGCTCGAGCTGTTCCTTGCCGAGGAGCTCGGGATGCCCTGGGATCGCGTTCACGCCGAGGCCGAGGTGCTCGAGCACGTGCTCTCGGAGGAGCTCGAGCAGCTGATCGCCACTCGTCTCGGGGATCCGACGCTCGATCCCCACGGCGACCCGATCCCGACGGCGGGGTTCGAGATCGACGAGCGTCCGACACGCAGCTTGGACGAACTCTCGGCGGGCGCCGTCGGGCGCTTCGTCCGGGTCTCGGACTCCGATCCAGAGATGCTGCGCTACCTCGCCGCTCAGGGCATCTCGATCGGTGATCGCCTCGAGGTCACCGGGCGTCAGCCGTTCGGCGGTCCCGTGTTCGTACGCATCGGAGACCGCGAGCAGGCGCTCGGCGGAGAGCTGGCCCGCGCAATGCGGATCGAGAGCCAGGAGGGGCGTTGACGCTCCGCCGCCGGCCGCCCGTCGTGGCGCTCGAGGCGGCTGCGGAGGGCGCATCTGTCGCGATCCCCGAGCCCGGCGTCGGAATCCCGAGCGCGCTCGAACAGCTGCTCGCCAAGGGCAGGCTGCGTGCCACCCTGGCGATGCTCGGCCCGGCGTTCGTCGCGTCGATCGCCTACGTCGATCCCGGCAACTTCGCTACGAACGTACAGGGAGGAGCGAAGTACGGCTATCTGCTGCTTTGGGTCGTTCTGGTCGCGAACCTGATCGCGATGCTGATCCAGTACCTCTCGGCCAAGCTCGGGATCGTCACCGACCGCAACCTGCCCGAGCTTGTACGCGAGCGCTTCCCGCGAGGGGTCACCTGGGGCATGTGGATCCAGGCCGAGGTGATGGCGATGTCAACCGACATCGCCGAGTTCCTCGGCGCGGCCATCGGTCTGAACCTGCTGTTCGGCGTTCCGCTGTTCGCGGCAGGCCTCATCACCGGCGTAATCGCCTTCGCCATCCTCGAGCTGCAGACACGCGGTTTTCGCCGCTTCGAGCTCGCGATCACGGCTCTGCTGGGGATCATCTTCGCCGGGTTCTTGTACGAGACCCTGCGCATCGGACCATCCGCTCACGACTCGCTGCGTGGTCTGCTCCCGGGTCTGAGCGGGAATGGGGCGCTCTATCTGGCGGTCGGGATCGTCGGCGCCACGGTGATGCCACACGTGATCTACCTGCATTCGGCGCTGACCAACGGCCGCATGCCCTGTCGTAACGACCATGAGCGCGGTCGCGTCCTTCGCTTCGAGCGGCTCGATGTGATCATCGCGCTGGGACTCGCTGGCGTTGTCAACATGGCGATGCTGGCGGTGGCCGCCAAGCTGTTTCACACTCCCGCGCTGTCCGGGCTGAGCACACTGCAGGACGCCCACGCGCAGTTCGGTCATCTTGTCGGCGGCACCGCTGCGCTCGCGTTCGCCGTCGCGCTGCTGGCCTCCGGCGCTTCCTCCTCGAGCGTCGGCACCTACGCCGGGCAGGTCGTCATGGGAGGCTTCATCAACGTGCGCATCCCTCTGCTGCTGCGTCGCGGGATCACGATGATCCCGGCGCTGGCGGTGTTGGCGGCGGGCATGAACCCGACGAACGCGCTGGTACTGAGCCAGGTCGTACTGTCGTTCGGCATTCCACTGGCGCTCGTGCCGCTCGTGATGCTGACGGGCAGGCGCGACGTAATGGGCGTCCACGTCAACCGCCGCCTCACTTCGACGATCGCCTGGACCTGCGCCGTGGTCATCACCGGCCTGAACGTCTTCCTGCTCTATCAGCAGTTCTCGTGAGCTGACGAGACCTCTCCGGAGGCATTGAATAGGCTCACGCTGTGGAACCTGCGGACACCAGGGACACTCCACTCGCGCTGCTCGATCGCTGGCTTGACGAGGCAGACCGAGCCGCGGTGCCCGAGCCCAGATCGGTGGCGTTCGTGACGGTCGGAGAGGGCGGGGGGCCGTCGGCACGAACGGTGTCGCTCAAGCGCCTCGAAGGCGAGACGCTGGTTTTCACCTCGGCGCTGTGGACGCGCAAGGCGAGTGAGATCGAGTCCAACCCCCGCGTCGCGCTCCTGTTCTACTGGCCGACCGTCGGGCGCCAGGTGCACATCACCGGACGGGCCGAGGTGGCCGACCGGGAGCTTGCACTGGAGTTGTTTTCCGAACGCGAGCTGTCTCATCGCCTGCAGACGCTCGTCTCGCGTCAAGGTGAGCCGATTCAGGACATCGAGCCGCTGCGCGCCAGGCACGCCCACCTGATGTCCGTGCTGGAGGCGCCGCCTGAGTGTCCACCCGACTGGGGCGCGATCCTCGTCACGCCCGACGCAATTGAGTTTTGGACCCGCGCACCAGATCGCATTCATGATCGGCTGCTCTACCAGCGCGTGCACGGCGGCTGGGGTGTGACACGCCTGGCCCCCTGACGGCTGGAGACGGCCTGGTCGTCAGGCGCTCGGATCGTGCTGTCGCGTTCCATCCCTGGTCCGCCGTAGGGTCTCGCCCGATACCCGATGGTGCGCCGGACGAGGAAGCGATGAGCACCGACCTCATGGTGCCTGCAGACGTCGTTGCCGACGTCCGCGAAAGCCTGTTCTGTCTGCTCGGGGGCGCTGCCGAAGCGATCGTTCACTCCCTCGAGCAGCCGCAGCGCGAGTATCACCCCGAGTGGTTCCGCGCCGATCGCAGGGAGCTCGAAGACGCTCTCGCGCTACTCGACATCGCCGGCTGGGACGCCGCACTCGATTCCCAGGCGACGGGCTTGGAGCTCGCCCGATACGGCCCGACGCTCAAGCAGGCCGTCGACGGCTATCTGCCCGTCCTCGAGGATCAGGAGGCGGAGGCAGACCTCAGCGATGAGTTGCGGGTGGCGGAACGCAAGCCGCCACGCAAGAGCGAGATCGTCGAGCGTGTGACGCGGTTTCGGAAGTTTGCCACGCTGGTCGACCAGCGCCTCGCCGATCCGCGGGAATAAGAGGCCCCGGGCGCGAGCCAGCGCACGAATCGTCGCCACGCCAGCCCGGCGGGGGCTCCCCTCGGCAGCTCGGACCAAGGGGATCCCGCCGGACGGGTTGGCGGCCTCGTCGTCGGGCGGCCACTAGATTGGTCGGATGCCGACCGGGTCTGATCCCGCCATCGTGAACGCCGCCGCACGATCCTCCAGTCCGACGCAGGGCAGGATCGGGCCCGCTGTCAGCGTGCACGGGCTCGTCAAGTCCTACGGATCGGTGCGGGCGCTCTGCGGCGTCGACCTCGAGGTCGCGCACGGCACGGTGCTTGGCCTGCTCGGACCGAATGGCGCGGGCAAGACGACGATCATCCGCATATTGACCACGCTGTTGAAGCCCGACGCCGGAAGCGCGCAGGTGGATGGCCTCGATGTGGTCCGCGACGCGGCGAAGCTGCGCCAGCGGATCGGGCTCGCGGGGCAGTATGCGGCGGTCGATGAGAACCTCACCGGCCTCGAGAACCTGACGATGGTCGGCCGCCTCTACGGCCAGCCGCGCGCGGCGGCCAAGCGGCGCGGGAACGAACTGCTCGAGCGCTTTGAACTGACCGACGCGGCAAACCGGCCCACGAAGACGTATTCAGGGGGCATGCGGCGGCGGCTCGACCTGGCCGCAGCGCTCGTGGCGAGGCCGCCGGTGCTGTTCCTCGACGAGCCCACGACTGGACTCGATCCACGCAGCCGCCTGCAGCTGTGGGAGACGATCGAGCGTCTCGTCGCGGAGGGCACGACCGTGCTGCTGACCACGCAGTATCTCGACGAGGCCGACCGCCTCGCGAGCGAGATCGCCGTGATCGATCACGGGCGCGTGATCGCCGAAGGAACCGCCGACCAGCTCAAGGACCGGGTCGGCGGCGAGCGGCTCGAGATACGTCTGGGCGATCCGGCGCAGACGGGCGCGGCGACCGCGGCGCTAGCGTCGATGACCGACGACACGCCGATCGCCGACGCGGACCTCGTGACGGTAGGCGTGCGCCACCGTGGCGGCGCGATCGTCGAGGCGGTCCGGCGCCTGGACCAGGCAGGTGTGGCCGTGGAGGACATCGCGCTGCGGCGTCCGACGCTTGACGACGTGTTCCTCGCGCTGACCGGCCACGCCGTCGAATCAAACGACTCCGACCTGGAGGATGCGGCGTGAGACGCCTCGTGAGCGACACGCTGGTGATTGCCGAGCGCAATCTCGTGCGCCTGCCTCGCGCTCCGGAGCTCCTCGTCGCGTTCACCGTGCAGCCGATCATGTTCGTGCTGCTGTTTCGCTATGTCTTCGGCGGGGCGATCAAGTCGCCCGGCTACAGCTACGCCGACTTCCTGATTCCGGGCATCATCGTGCAGAACATCGCCTTCGGTGGATTCGTGACGGCGCTCGGTCTCAACGAGGACCTCCACAAGGGCCTGATCGACCGGTTCCGCTCGCTGCCGATGGCGCGTCCGGCGGTGCTGGCCGGCCGGACGCTCGCCGACGTCGTCACGAACTCGCTCTCAGCCACGATCCTTATCTGCACCGGGCTGCTGATCGGCTTCTCCTTTCACACGAGCTTTGCGGAGGCGATCGGGGGATTCGGGCTGCTGATCCTGTTCGGCTACGCGTTCTCGTGGGTGTTCGCGTTTCTCGGCATGCTCGTCTCCACTCCGGAGGCGGCGAACTCGGTTGGCTTCATTGCGGTGTTTCCCCTGACGTTCATCTCCTCGGCGTTCGTGCCGGTCCAGTCGATGCCCGAAGTGCTGCGTGCGTTTGCCGAAGTGAACCCGTTCACGATCACCGTCGACGCAATGCGCTCGCTCTGGCTCGGTGCTCCGGCTCACAACAACGTGTGGGGCGCCGTCGTCTGGGCCGTGGCGATCATCGCGGTGTTCGCACCGCTGGCGGTGGCGCGCTACCGGCGCGCCGCGGGCCAGTGAGCTAGACACCCTGACCTCAGCGCGCGAGCGGCTCCGCGGGAAAGCGCAGGCCGAAGCGCTCGACGATGCCGGGAACGCTCGACGGATCCATCTCGAGCGCGTAGCGCGCGCAGATCTCGCCGAGTGCGTCGGGATCCGCCTGCGCGACGCCACCGAGGTCAACCAACTCGGCAAAGAAGCGCTCGAAGCCGGCCGGCGCGATGATCTCGAGGATGCGGCACGGGTCGTCGCCCGCGTTCCAGAAGGTGTGCCACTCTCCGCGGGGCTTGAGCACGAGATCGCCCGGGCCTGCCTCGAGCACGTCGTCGCCGAGCAGCGCACCCATGCGGCCTTCGAGCACGTAGCTGTACTCGTCCTCGCGCACGTGGCGGTGCAACGGCGCCGCGAGCGCACGCGCCGACATGGGGTGTTCCACGAGCGAGAATCCGCCGTCTGTCTTGTCGCCGTCGAGCATGAAGCGCACTCCGATGCTGCCGAGGAACCCGGCCTTGCCGTCGGTGGGCGCGACGACCCGCGTTGAAGTGGTCTGCATTGTTTCCCCCCATTTGGTTGGACAGCGGTGTCGCGCGAACTATACAGGCGCCCAGGCGCGTGTCAAGATTGAGCGGACAGCCATGACCGATCAATCTCGTCCCTATCGAATGAAGCGCCGAGCGGACTCTCAGCAACAGACCCACCTGCGCATCACCGAGAGCGCCGTGGCGCTGCACGGGACGCTCGGGCCATCGCGGACATCGATGACCGCCGTCGCGAGGCATGCGGGAGTTCGGCGCTCAACGCTCTACCGACACTTCCCCGACGAGGCGGCGCTGTTTGAGGCGTGCACCGCCCACTGGGCCGCTGCCAACCCCCCGCCCGATCTCGCGGCCTGGTCGACGGTCGATGACCCCGACGAACGTCTGACGGCAGCCCTCGCGGAGCTCTATGCCTTCTACGGTCGAACGGAGGCCATGCTCGAGAACCTGTTTCGAGACGAGGCAACCCTGCCGATCGTCGCCGAGCGCTTCGCGGCGTTCCGCGGCTACCTGACCGCCGCGCGCGACACGCTCATGACGGGACGAAAGCTCCGTGGGTCCGTCAAGCCACGCACGCGCGCCGCCGTCGCACACGCGATCGCGTTCTCCAGCTGGAAGTCGCTGGTCCGTGAGCAGGGGCTCGACGATGTGACGGCGGTCGAGCTGATGAGCGCACTCGTCGCGGCCGCTGTGTCGCAATAGCCGAGCGCTGCGCCTCTGTCGCTACACGCTCGAGCTTGCAACTGACACAGTGCCGGTGTGACCGCCGCCGAGCTTTGGCGTCGCGGCCAGGAAGGCTGGCCGCGACGCTTCCCCATCGCGCAGTTCCCGAATCCGCCGCTGCTCGTGGCGCTGGCCGGGTGGGGACTGGCCGCCGTGACCGGCGGCGGCGCAGAGGACGTCGGCCGCGCAGTCCTCATGCTTGGCCTCGCCGTCTGGGCGTGGGAGGAGCTGGTCAGCGGGGTCAACTGGTTCCGTCGCCTTCTTGGGGCCGGAGTGCTCGTCTGGATCGTCGCCGCCCTGGCCGGCGAGCTCTGAGGCCTTGGAGCTCCGCTCGCCAGGCCGAACGTGCGTATTCGATGCCGGTCAAGTCATTCAGCAGCTGTCGTTGCCAGTTGGCCGCCATGCCGAGCGCGTTCAATCGGAACGCCATCGCGGCCGGGTCGACGTCGGCGCGCAGCTCATCCGCTGCGATTGCCGCCTCGATGTTGGCGCCAAGCACGGCGATCCATTCGCGCATCACCGACGCCACGGCATCGCGGAGGGGCCCCGGTCGCCCATCCATCTCAGTGGAGGCGGCGCAGAGAAAGCAGCCGCCAGAGAACACATCGGACGCGAGGTAGTCAAACCAGGCGTCGCCGACGGCCTCTAGGCGCCGTATGCCCTCGTCGCTCGAAAGCGCGGGCACGATGACCTGGTCGATCAGGATCGCTCGTGCCGCCGCGAGCGTAGCGAGCTGCAGCTCCTCCTTGGAGCCGAACAGCGCATGGACACTGCTCTTGTGCACGCCGATGTCTGCTGCAAGAGCGCCGATCGTGAGGCCTTCGAGGCCGTCGCGCGAGGCCATCTGCACTGAACGCTCGAGGACGGCCGTACGGCTGCGCCTCCCGCGCGCCCGTCGGCCATCTCTCAGCTCGAGTTGCGACGGTTCCTCGACGAGCGGCGTGTTGGGCGACCGTCTCATCGGCGCTCCGGGAGCGTGTGGTCGACGGCGCCTGCTGGCATGACGCTCATCCTAACAACTATACGGACGATCGTCTATATTTCCTCGGCCCAGCGACAAAGGAGCCGCGACGATGGCGAACCAGGACATGCACGACGACGATCCGCTCGACGACTTCGATCCCGGCGTCGTCACCTTTGACGGCATCGCGAAGGTCGTGCACGTGGGCGGCAACGGACCGGGGGTGATCGTCATGACAGAGATGCCCGGCATCAGCCCACACGTCGCTCGCTTCGCTCGCTGGGTTCGGGACGCCGGATTCACCGTCTACATGCCCTCGCTGTTCGGCCGCGATGGTGCCGTGCCGGACGTCGAGGAGGGCACCGCGGTCCTGCGGCGGGCGTGCATGAGCGAGGAGTTCCGCGCATTCGCCGCCAATCAGTCCAGCCCTGTGACCAAATGGCTCCGGTCGTTGGCGAGGCTGGCACACGAGCAGTGCGGCGGCCCGGGCGTCGGCGCGATCGGAATGTGTTTCACGGGCAACTTCGCGCTGACGATGATGCTCGAGCGCTCGATGCTCGCCCCGGTCCTGTCGCAGCCGTCTCTACCGTTGGACGATCCCGCCGGGCTCGAGATCGCTCCCGAGGAGCTCGCGGCCGTGCGAGGACGACTCGAGCGCGAGGACCTGACTGTCATGGCCTACCGCTTCAAGGGAGATCGCCACTGCGGGGCGCAGCGGTTCGCGGCCTACTCGGAGGCGCTCGGCGACCGCTTCGTTGCCCGGGTCCTTCCCGACAGAGCGGCCAGCCGTGACACCACGCCGTTCTTCGAGCACGTCGTGGCCAGCCCGCACAGCGTGGTGACCGCCCACCTGATCGACGAGGCGGGCCAGCCGACGATCGCCGCCCGAGACGAGATCCTCTCGTTCTTCGCCGATCGCCTCGCCAGGTGACGTTGCCCGCCGCGCCCGCGTTGACACGCCGCGGGGCCGCCAGTCACGATCATCTAGATGTTGGACTTGATGCTGCCCCCGTCCACCTGGTAGACGGCGCCGGTGATGTACGAGGCCTGCTCGGAGGCGAGGAACGCGACCACGTGGCCGAGCTCCATCGGATCGCCGAGGCGTCCCATCGGGATCGTCGCCGCGAGTGGTGCGAGCTGCTCCTCGACCGCCTTATCGATATGCGCGCCGCCGGCTGCCAGGTCAGGGTGGATTCGGGAGGTCAAGAACATGCCCGGAAGCACGAGGTTGATCGTTATTCGATCCCTCGCCAGGTCGGGCATGATGGCCTTCATGAGCCCGGCGATACCGGGACGGATCCCGTTTGAGAGGTCGATCTGCGCGACCGGCTGCTTCACGGAGCTCGACTGGATGCCGATGATGCGCCCCCAGCGCTTGCGGCGCATATGCGGTAGGACCTCGCGGACGGAGCGGACGAAGTTCAGCGTGAGAAGCTCGAACGCCTGGCGCCAGTCCTCGTCGGTAACGTCGGCGAACTTACCCGGCGGCGGCCCGCCGGAGTTGTTGACGAGGACGTCCACGGCGCCGTAGCACTCGACTGTCGCCGCGACGACATTGCGGATGCCCTCGGCGCTCGCAAGGTCGGCCGGTACGGCGAGCACCTCGGCGTTCGTCTCGTGTCGGATCTCCTCGGCCGCCGCCTCGAGATCGGCCGCCGTCCGCGCACAGATTGCCACTCGCGCACCCTCGCGCGCGAGTGCGAGCGCCGATGCCTTGCCGAGGCCCTTGCTCGCCGCCTCAACGAGGGCGACCTTGCCGTTCAGGCCCAGATCCACGCGGGTTCGGAAGTTCTATTCGACTGCGCGGGCGCGAGCACTCTGCGTTGACCCTACCGCGGTTGCGTCGCTACGGCGTCGCGTGACGGCTGCCTCGATGACGCGGTAGGCCGTCATCGGGAACTGCCTCCCATGGCGCTGCGTCCGCCACGAACGCGCGGACGCTTGGCCGGATCCCCGGATCGGTGTCGAAAGTGCCCATACGGATCCCGATCGAGTCGGCATGGCCGGGGTTACGACCGAAGATCGATGAGCCGCAGTCAGCGCAGAACCACTTCTCGCCGCCGTCCTCGGGCTTCCAATGCTTGAGGTGCTCGGTTCCCTGAACGATCCGAAAGGTGCCGGGCGCCGGGTGGGCGCTGGGTGATGCCGCGGCGCCACTGCGCCGCTGGCAGCGCTTGCAGTGGCAGTAGCTCGCGATCGCGGGCGGCTCGCTGACCTCATAGCGTACGGCGCCGCAGTTGCATCCGCCGGTCAGGGGAAGCTCGACCATGCGCATGAATACTCGCGCATCAGGCGCTGCGGGCGGGCCAGGTGCCGGGGCTCGTCGCGGGCTCCCGAAGTCGACTCTCGTGTCCACCACAGCGTCGCGACTGGTTTGCGAACAGCCAAAGCGGGGTAGTGCATCGCGGTCTGGGAAAGCCGCGGGTGGAGGAGTCAAGTTGGGGGTGCGTTGTCGCACGCAGATCGCGGGCGAGCTACAGATGGTGCCGGGCTGCCGACCCCCAAGCCCGCGGTTTGCGCGCCCGCCCGCCGGGACCGTCGAGCCGTGATTCTTCGCCGTGGCCATCGTCTGCTGGGCGCAGGTCAGCTTGCGACGTTGGCCGGGTGCCTCCTGGCGGTCTCCTGGTCGAGCGCGCAGCTCGCCCTCGGCGCTGAACCACCCCCGTCGAGTGCCTGCGCGACGAAGCAGGGACCCGTCGGGGCGTCCTTCCTCGACTGCAGTGAAGGGAAGGTGTTCAACATCGTCCCACCTGGGCAGACCGGAACCTACAGCGCAGCCGACCTCGCTGCAGCAGAATTGGGGCAGGGCTTTCCAGCGCATACTCGCGACCAGGAGCCGCTGTACGCCAACCTGGTTGGCCTCGCGCCAAACGTCACCGAAGGGGACATCAGCCACTTCTACAAGGACGCGAGCTTCATCGCCGACGTCTCCCAGGCGGAACGGGTCGAGACGTTCCCCGCGCCACACGACGGCACTGTGATCGTGCGCGACAAGCAGTTCGGTGTGCCCCATATCTTCGGAAGGACCCGCGCGGACACAGAGTTCGGCTCCGGCTACGCCTCGGCCGAGGATCGCCTGTTCGAGATGGACGTCCTGCGGCATGTGGGCAGGGCCCAGCTGACCTCCTTCATCGGTCCATCGGCGAGCAACGAGGCCATGGACTGCAGCGTCGCCTCGGCCGCCGGCTACAACGAGGCCGAACTGCAGGCCCAGGCCGACAACTTCCCCGCCCTTCACCCGACTCCCATCACGATCGAAGGCAGGGCGACCACGGAGGGCCAACAGCTCGTCAGCGACGCGAGCGCCTACTCCGAAGGCGTCAACCAGTACGCCGCGGAAGCGGCTATCGGTGGAGGCCAGAACAACGCCAAGATGCCGGCCGAGTACGCCGCGCTGGGAATCACCCCTCCGGCACCGGGAGCGCCGACCGAATGGAAGCCGACCGACCTCATCTCCACCGCCACCTTGGTGCAGGCGATCTTCGCGACCGGTGGTGGCAACGAGACGGCCAGCGCGCTTCTGTACCAGTCGCTGGTGAATCGCTATGGCCAGGCCCAGGGCGCGAAGATCTGGAGCGACCTGCGCTCCCAGAACGACCTCAGTGCGCCGACGAGCATCAAGAAGTCGTTCAGCTACGAGCACGTGCCATCGCGTATCGATCCCAACTCGCTGGCGACGCCTCTCGCGCCACACTCCGACGCCTATCACCTCGGGCATGAAGACTGTCAAGCCTCCTCTCCCGCCTCGCAGTCCAGCCAGAGCGCCGCGCAGGGGTCGGGCGTCGACCTGACGCCGCTGTTGGACGCCCTGAAACAGGGCACGCCTCATGGCAGTAACGAGCTGATCGTCGACGGAGCGCATAGCGTCAACGGCCACCCGATCGCCGTGTTCGGCCCGCAGACCAGTTACTTCGTTCCCCAGCTGCTCCACGAGGTCGATCTCCATGGGCCCGGGCTTCAGGCTCGGGGGGTGTCATTCGCCGGCACAGAGGTCTTCGTCGAGCTCGGCCGGGGCGTCGACTACGCCTGGAGCGCGACCTCGGCCGGCGCCGACATCACCGATCAGCGCCTCGAGAAGCTATGCAACACCGACGGTTCGCCGCCGACAACGGCCAGCACCGCTTACATGTACAACGGCGTGTGCACGCCGATGTACGAGCGCACAGACACCCAGGTCGGCACGCCTTCGGCCGCGTCGCAGGAACCTCCCGTACAGCTGACGATCAAGATCGAGCGTACGGTCCACGGACCCGTCATCGGGCGGACCACCGCCAGGGATCCGGCCACCGGCCAGGTCATTCCGGTCGCGGTCTCCTCGCAGCGTTCAAGCTTCGGCGATGAGCTCGGCTCCGCGCCCGCCTACATGGAGTGGAACGACCCCGAAATCATCCACAGCGCCACCGACTTCCAGCGCGCCGCGGCCAAGAACACCGGAACTTTCAACTGGGCCTATGTCGACTCGAAGAACGTCGCGTACTACATGTCGGGCAAGCTGCCGCAGCGCAATCCGCATGTCAATCCCAATTTCCCGACGTGGGGGACAGGCGCTTGGGAGTGGCAGGGGTTCGTCCCCGGCGATCTCTCCGCGGCAGACGTGCACCCCCGCGCGAGCACGATCCCCCCAGGGCCCGGCGAAGTCAACGGAACGCTCGCGAACGGCATCTTCACCAGCTGGAACAACAAGCCGGCTCCAGGCTTCTCGGCGGCCGATAACAACTACGCCTACGGCCCCGTCTATCGGGTCCAGTCGCTCAGCGACCGTCTGAAGGCCATCCTGCGCAAACGCCTCGCTACTCCTGCGGACGTCGTCAACGCGATGGAGGACGGAGGCACGGTCGACCTCGACGGCTCTCAGCTCGTCGCGCCGATCGGCGCCGTGCTCAGTGGCGCGAACCTCACGCCGGGCGAGCAGCAGGTGCTCGGCATCCTTGAAAACTGGTCCAAGGACAAGATCTGGGGATCCGGCGTCGCCGGCGCCCATCGACGCGATCGCAGTGGCAGCGGCAGCTACGAACAGGGCAACGCGGTCGCGATAATGGACAAGCTCTATCCGCGTCTGGCGCACGCGGTGTTTGACCCGTGGCTGGCCCCCCGCGCCAACACGGGCGAACCCGACAGCTTCGGGCAGCTCGCCGCTCTGAGTTCGCTCAACGATCTCCCGAGGGCCCAGGGCTCCGCATATGACGGCGGCTGGGAGGGATATCTGCAGCGTTCGCTGCAACAGGCGGTGAACCCGGCGCTCGCCCACGGCTACTCGCAGGCCTACTGCGGCGGCAACGGCAGCGGCGCCAATGGCGATCTGGCGTCCTGCCAGGCTGCCCTGAAGAGCGCGCTGGATTCCACCATCAGCCAACTGACGAACATCTACGGGAGCAGCGACCCCAACTCGTGGACCTGCTCTCGCAGTAACGAAACCGGCGGCCGTGCCCCGGGTTCAGCCCAGGCCGACAACGTCAGATGCAATCCATCCTTCGACGACATCCAGCACAGCGTCCTCGGCGTCGGAAAGGTGCCGCCCATGCCCTGGGTCAACCGGCCGACCTTCCAGCAGGTCGTTCAGTTCCCGGGCGGCCGCTGACGGCTGGGCGCGTCAGTTGTTCCCCCGCAGATGGTGAGTCCTGCCGTAGCCGGAGGGCCGACGCAGAGCGATCTCTCTACCCGCCGATCGGCGCACGCGGGTTGGCGCCCCAGAACACCTGTGTGCCCAGCATGCCGATCAGGGTAACCAGTACAAGGTTGAGCACCATCGACTTCGCGGTGGCCTTTCCCACTCCGACTGGCCCGCCTGAGGCGTTGTAGCCGTAGTAGCACGCTACGAGCACGATCACGGTAGCCATCGCCATTCCCTTGATGACACTGAACAGCAGGTCGGGCGCGTTCTGGAATTGCCAGAAGATCAGCAGATAGCCGCCCGAGGACACAAAGCCGATCTGCTTGACGATCGCGATGTATGACGCGAGGTAAGCCACGCCGATCGCCCCGATGTACATGAAGGGGAGCACGATCCACGATGCGAGCAGTCGGGTTGCGCAGAGGAACGTCATCGAGTCGACCCCTATCACCTCGAGCGCGTCGATCTCCTCCGAGATGCGCATCGCGCCGAGCTCGGCGACGATGCCGGTCCCGACCTTCGCGGCCATCATGTAGCCGAAGGCGTATGGGACTGCCTCGCGCAGGTTGCACCACGCGGCGAACACGCCCGAGTATGCGGATGCGCCGACCGACTGGTTGAAATACGCGGCCTCGATGCCGCAGGTACCCAAGCCCGTGATGAAAACCAAGCCCCAGATGACGAGCGTCGAGTACACGATCAGGATGCCCGCCTGGCGAAGCGACTCGCCGAAGAAACGCAGCACGTGCAGAGTCCACACGTCGCGCACGATGTTTCCGGTGAAGCTCGCAATCTCGCCGGTAGCGCCAAGCCATTCGCGGGGGAGCGCGAGCAACTCGTTCACTTGATCACCAGGATGTTCGGGTGGGTCGCGAGGAGCGTCTGGGTGAAGACATAGTTGAACGCGCCGATCCCGAGGAACGAGATGACTACGGCTTCGTTGACGGCGCGGCCGACACCCTCGGCGCCGCCGGAGGCGGTCATGCCCTTGTAGCAGCAGACGATCGCGATGATCGCGCCAAACATTGTCGTCTTCAGCACCGAGCCCCACAGGTCGGTGGTGGAGGAGTTTGCGAACAACGTGTTCCAGAACGGCCCCAGCGACCCACCGCTGACGAGCTCCGCCAAGATGCCGCCGAAGATGCCGAACAGCAGCGCGTAGATGTCGAACAGCCCAGTTGCGAGCATCAGTGCCAAGAACCGCGGCACGACGAGATTCTTGACCGGGTCGACTCCGAGCACCTGCAATGCATCCAGCTC
>JAOPZB010000154.1 GCA_025964355.1 Solirubrobacterales bacterium
GGTCCTCCTTCTCGGTGCCGAAGGTCTCGACCATCACCGACACCGGGTGCGCCACGCCGATCGCGTAGGCGACCTGGACTTCGGCGCGGTCGGACAGGCCGGCGGCCACGATGTTCTTCGCCACCCAGCGAGCCGCATAGGCGGCGGAGCGGTCGACCTTCGACGGATCCTTGCCTGAGAACGCACCGCCTCCGTGGCGCGCCATGCCGCCGTAGGTATCGACGATGATCTTGCGGCCGGTCAGGCCGCAGTCGCCCATCGGGCCGCCGATCACGAAGCGGCCGGTCGGGTTCACGAGGAAGTTCCTCACGAGCTTTTTCTCGTCGTAGAGATCGGTCGGAAGCACCGGACGCAGCACGTGCTCGAGCAGGTCGGGCTTGATCAGCGACTCGGTGTCGATGCCGTCGGCGTGCTGTGTGGAGATGAGGATCTTTTCGATCTCCACCGGTCTGCCGTCCTGATAGCGCACGGTGACCTGCGTCTTGCCGTCTGGACGCAGGTAGGGGAGCACCTCGCCCTTGCGGACCTCCGACAGACGCTTGGCGAGCTTGTGGGCGAGCGAGATCGGCAGCGGCATCAGCTCCTCGGTCTCGTTGGAGGCGTAGCCGAACATCATCCCCTGGTCGCCCGCGCCGGCGACGTCGAGCTCGTCCTCGTCGGCGGGATCGTGGCGCGTCTCATAGGCGGCGTCGACGCCCTGGGCGATGTCGGGCGACTGCTTGTCGATCGCGTTTATGACCGCGCAGGTATGGCAGTCGAAGCCGTAGAGCGCGTTGTCGTAGCCGATCTTGCGCACGGTCTCGCGGGCGATTTCCTGGATGTCGACATAGGTGTCGGTCGAGATCTCGCCGGAGACGACGATCAGACCGGTGTTGACGAGCGTCTCGCAGGCCACGCGCCCGTACGGGTCGTCGGCGAGGACGGCGTCGAGGACTCCGTCTGAGATCTGGTCGGCGATCTTGTCCGGGTGGCCCTCGGTGACCGACTCGGAGGTGAACAGGAACTCGCTGTCGGAAAGCTCAGTCATGGCTTGGTGGGTCAGCTCCAGGGGTTCGTTGGACGGGCGGGTGGCACCGGCTAAAGGCCGGGCGCGTTTGGCAAAAGTCGCAGAAGTCTACGCGGCCCGGGCGCGTCGGCGCCCGCTGCGCTGGCCGCGCTCGACGAAGTCGATGATCAGCGGCACGCCCTGCATCCCGTAGCGGGCGCGCAGCCGGTTCTCGAGGAAGTAGGCGTAGTCGCGGGTCACGCGGCTGCGGGAGTTGACCTGGATCGAGAAGCGCGGCGGACGCTCCCCCGTCTGCGTCATGTAGAGCAGTTTCAGTCGGTGCTGTCCGGAGCCCCTGCGGGTGCCCACAGGCGGTTGGCGGGCCTGGACGGTCTCGGAGAGGAAGCGGTTGAGCTCCGGCGTGGGGATTCGCCCCGCCATGCGATCTCCGAGGGCGATCGCCTCGGTCAGCAGGCGGGAAACGTGCCGGCCGGATTTCGCGCTCGCTGTCAGGACGCGCGGGCGCAGGCGCAGCTTCTCGGCGACGCGGGCCCGCTCGTGATCGAGGTCGTCCTCGTCGCCTTCGTGAAGGTCCCACTTGTTCAGCACGATCGCGGTCGCGCAGCCGGCCTTCATGGCCAGCTCGGCGATGCGCAAGTCCTGGGCGGTGACGCCGTCGGTGGCGTCGCACACCACGAGCGCGACGTCGGCGCGCTCGGCGGCCCGCTGGGAGCGCAGGGCGGTGTAGTACTCGACGGAGTCGGCTACCTTCGACTGGCGGCGCATCCCGGCGGTGTCCACGAGGATCAGCTTGCGGTCGTCCACGAGCAGGGGCATGTCGATCGGATCGCGGGTGGTGCCGGCGACCTCTGAGACGATCACACGCTCTTCGCCGAGGAAGCGGTTGACGAGCGAGGACTTGCCGACGTTGGGCCGGCCGATCACGGCGAGACGGACGGTGTCGTCCTCGGGCTGCTCATCCCCCTCCGGGAGCAGCTGCACGATCCGGTCGAGCAGATCGCCGGAGCCGAGGCCCTGAGCCGCGGAGACCGCCAGCGGCTCGCCGAGGCCGAGGCGATGGAAGTCGGTGGCCAGCGAGACCTCGGCGAGGCCGTCGCACTTGTTCGCCGCGACGATCGTCGGCAGCGGCGAGCGCCGCAGCAGATCGGCCATCTCCTCGTCGCCGGGGCGCACGCCGGCGCGGGCGTCGACGACGAGCACGGCGACCTCGGCGTCCGCCAGACCCGCGCGCGCCTGGTCGCGGATCGAGCCGGCTAGCGGATCGTCGTCCTCGAAGTCCATCCCGCCGGTGTCGATCAGCTTGAACTGGCGCCCGTTCCACTCGCAGTCGAGCTCCCTACGGTCGCGCGTGATCCCGGGGCGCTCGTGCACGACCGCGTCACGGGTGCCCGTGAGGCGGTTGATCAGCGAGGACTTCCCCACGTTTGGATATCCGACGACGGCGACCTTCATTGGCCCAGTATGACTAGGTGGCGCCGCAGCTCCGGTGAGCGTGCCCGGTGAGCGTGCTCCCAGCGATGGCGCGGCACCACGCCCTGTCCTGCAGGCCTTCAGAGGCCTGTTACGCCCACGGCTGGCAGGGCCGTCCAAAGCTTGGGTGTGCGGCGTCTACTCGGACAGTCCCGCCGCCCGCAGTCCTTCTGCACGATCGAGGTACACCCGGGAGCGCCAGATCCTGTCGCCCCGAAAATCGAAGATCCCCGCGTATGGCGTATCGACCGGTGCGCCGCTGCCCTTCCCGCGCCCCTTGAGCCTTCCAAGCACAAGCACCCGGTCGCCGAGATCGCGGAACTCCTCAGGCAACGACTGGAGCTCCTCCCAGTTCTCACGAGTATCCGCGGCGAACTTTTCGATGCCCTCGCGTCCGCGGTAGCCGCCGCCGCCATCGAGAGCCCTGACGATTCCCGGATACCACTCGAAGTCGGGGGTCGCGAGCTCGGCGAACAAGCCATCGACGTCACGGCGGTTGTAGGCGTCGGTCACTCGCTTGGCAACCTCCACTTTGTCTCGGGACATCTCCACGCCAGTATCGCCCAGCGACGATGCAGCCGCTGGCGGGGCCGAGCCCGGTGCCAGACGCGCGGCATCCGCAGCTCCGGGAAGCTGACACAAGCTGACGGATGTGCCGGGGCCGGCAGGGTGTCCCAGCTAGCCCGATGTCTACTGTCGTGAGTGCGTCCGCGTAAGCTGTCGCGGTGAGGGCCAGGATGGGCGATACGAGCACCGCAACCGGCAAGGTGGTCGTCAACAGGGCGCTGTCGCTTGACGGCTTCATCGCCGGTCCCGGCCACGCGATGGACTGGATCGCGGGCGCACTCGCCGCGGACAAGATACGGGCGCAAGCGGCGGCGACCGGCGCCATGCTCATCGGCCGGCGGACCGCCGAGGTGGGCGACAGGATGCAGGCCGAGGAGCCGGGCAGTGTGGACTACCCCTTTTCCGGACCCATGTTCGTCCTCACCCATAGGCCCCCGGAGCCGCCGGACCCGAAGGTCACGTATCTCACCGGTGACATCACGGAAGCGGTGGCCACGGCGCGCGGCGCCGCGGGCGCCAAGAACCTGGAGATCCTTGGCGCCGACGTGGCCGGCCAGTGCTTGCGGCGAGGGCTGGTCGACGAGATCTTGGTGTATGTACTGCCGGTGCTGCTCGGCGACGGCATCCGCTTCTCGCCCCCGGGCCTCCCCAGGATCGACCTGGAGCCGGTCAGCAGCACACGGTCGGGCGCCGTCACCATCCTCCGGTTCCGCGTTCGCAAGTAGTCGCTCTTGCGCGTCGATGAACCTGCCGGGCTCGCGCCGGCGGGACTACGCCCAGAACTCGTCCCAGGCGTAGAGGTCGTGAAAGTGCTCCCGACCGTCAATGACCCGGCCGTCCCTGAACTCAAAGACGATGCAGTTGCCAACATCCAGGTGCCTGCCATTCCGGTCCGCGATACTCCGCTGGATGCCGACGACGCGATCCTCATCATCTGGAAGCGCGCTGAGCAGCTCGGCCCGGAATGTGCCGCCCGTCTCCTGCGCCAGCTGACCGAAGTAGCCCAAGGTAGCGTCGCGGCCCTCGTAGTCGTCGGCCATTGCGCTCCGACCCGGCAAGTGCCACACGACGCCCTCGTCGAAGACCTCGATCAGCGTGTCCATGTCACCCGAGTTGAACGCGGCGTAAGCACGCCGCAGGACCGCTGCGTTCTCATCTGCAGTCATCGTTTCCTCCTCGCTTGTCTCGGTCCGCTCGGGACACTATTACCCCTTGCACGCCGCCCTAGCGCGGTATCTGCAGCTCCGCGAAGCTGACACAAGCCATCGGGCACCGCCACGCTCGGCGGGCACCTAGCCGGTGCGATCGCCCGCCGTTAGGGTTGCCTCCCTAACCCCCAACACTTTGGAGGTCGCAAATGGCACTCGGCATCTACTTCCCAGCCCCGTCGTTCACCAAGGAGCAGTACGACGAGGTGCTCCATCGGCTGGAGGCAGCCGGTGCGGGCTCCCCTCCGGGACGGTCATATCACTGCGCGTTCGAGGGCGGCGGCGGCGTGCACGTCTTCGACGTGTGGGAGTCGCAGGAGGACTTCGACAAGTTCGGCGAGACCCTGATGCCGATCATGGGCGAGCTCGGGGCAGACCCGGGTGAGCCCCAGGTCGCCGAGATCTACAACGTGATCGCGCGGTAGCGGTCGCCGCGGCGATGGTCGCGGCCTTTACGAGAGACTTTAGGCGCTCAGGTGGAGGCGGCGGCCCGCGCCAGGGCGACGATCCGCGCGACCACCTCTGCCACCTCCAGGCCGGTGGTGTCGAGCTCGACCGCGCCGGGCGCGGGGCGCAGCGGGCTGTGCGCGCGCGTGCGGTCGCGCTCGTCGCGCAGCCCCTGCTCCACGAAGACCGTGTCGGCGTCGGCGCCGAGCTCGGCGGCGCGCCGGCGCGCGCGCTCGTGCGGGTCGGCGGTGAGGAACATCTTCAGGGCGGCGTCGGGGGCGACGACGGTACCGACGTCGCGCCCCTCGGCGACCCAGTCGCCGGAGGCGATCAGCTCGCGCTGCTTGGCCACGAGCGCCTCGCGCACGCCGGGATCGGCGGCCACGAGCGAGGCGGCCTCGGATACCTCGGGCGCGCGGATCTGCTCGGTCAGGTCGTGTCGGTCGAGCAGCACCCTGGGCGGCCCATCGGCTTGCGACGGCACGAGGTCTATCGCCGCCGCTCGCGCCAGGGCGGCTGGCTCGGAGGCGGGCGCGGCGAGCGAGAGCAGCCCGACGCAGCGATACATCGCTCCGCTGTCGAGATAGGTGAAGCCGAGCTCGTGCGCGAGGGCACGGGCGACCGTTGACTTGCCCGCCCCGGCGGGGCCGTCGATCGCGATCACCATCGCGGCCGCCGGTGCACGACGTTCGCTTGGGCTCGGCGCGCGCTGCTCACGACGCGAGCTCGGCGAGATCCTCGACGAAACGCGGATAGGAGACGGCGGCGGCGTCCATGCCGATCACCTCGACGCCCTCCTGGGAGGCGAGGCCGGCTACCGCCCCGACCATCGCCAGTCGATGGTCGCCGCGGGCGTCGATGCTCCCGCCCCGCAGGCCGCCGCTGCCGGTCACGGCGAAGCCGTCGTCGGTGGCCTCGATCTCGGCGCCGAGTCCGCGCAGGCCGTCGACGACGCCGGCGATGCGATCGGACTCCTTCACGCGCAGCTCCTGCGCGCCGCGCACGACCGTCTCGCCTTCGGCGAAGCAGCCGAGCAGGGCCACGAGTGGCAGCTCGTCGATCGCGAGCGGTACCTCCTCGGGCTCGACGATCGTCCCCTCGAGCGCGCCATGGGCGACGTCCAGGTCGCTGACGGGCTCGTGCGGCGACAGCTCGCCGCTCTCGTCCTCGAGGTCGCCGAGGACGATCCCCTGCATGCGCCGCAGGATGCGCAGGAATCCCGAGCGCGTCCAGTTGACGCCGACATCGCGGATCAGCAGGCGCGAGCCGGGCACGAGCACGCCGGCGGCGACGAGGAAGGCGGCTGAGCTCGGGTCGCCGGGGACGTTGATGGAGTCGAGCAGCAGCTCGTCGGCGTTTACGACGGTGACGTGCCGGCCGTTGCGATGGATGGACACGCCGGCGCCCAGGAGCATGCGCTCGGTGTGGTCGCGGCTGCGCGCCGGCTCGCCGACGGTCGTAGCGCCGTCGGCGGCGAGGGCGGCCAGAAGGATGCACGACTTGACCTGCGCGCTGGCAACGTCCAGCTCCCAGGAGATCGCGCGCAGGCGCCCACCGCGCACGCTCAGCGGCGGGAAGCGACCATCGGTGGCCTGCAGCTCGGCGCCCATCTGGCGCAGCGGCTCGACGACCCTGTCGACGGGGCGACGGCGGATCGAGTCGTCGCCGTCGAGCATGAAGGAGCGTCCCTCCTGGGCCGCGAGCCATCCGGGGAGCAGCCGCAGCAGCGTGCCGGCGTTGCCGACGTCGATCGGCGCGTCCGGCTCGTGGGCCTCGCGCAGGCCGCAGCCGCGCACGACGATCTCGTCGTCGTGGACCTCGACGAGGGCGCCGAGCGCGCGGACGGCGTCGAGCGTGGAGTCGGTGTCGGCCGCGCGCAGGTAGCGCACGACGCGCACCGGCTCCGACGCCATCGCTCCGAGCAGCGCGGCGCGGTGGGAGATCGACTTGTCGGCGGGAGCGTGGAGGTCCCCGGAGAGCCCGCGGGCGGGCTCGAAGCGCATGTTCATCTCCCCACCATCATGCCCTGGCGACGGGGAAGCCGAGATCGGCGATCAGGCGCTGGGCGCTCTGCGCGTGGTCGTCGCCGGCGATCCACAGCGCCACGACGCCCTGCCTGTTGTCCTGCGACGGCGACAGGGCCATGTCGACGATGTTCACCCCGTCGCGGCCGAGTGCCAGCGCGATCTCGGCTACCACGCCGGGGCGGTTGGGCACGGATGCGCGGATCTCGTGCAGCGGCCCGCCGGCGACGCCGGCTCCGAGCAGCGCGTCGCGGTCGGCGCGGGCGCGCTCGTTCCATGCCGTCACGGCCGCAGCGTCGCCGGCGGCGAGCGCGGCGCGGACGTCGGCGAGGCGCCCGGACAGCTCGTCGAGGCCTGAGACGAGCGCGTCGCGATTGGACATGTAGATGTCGGTCCAGATGGCGCTGTTGGCGCCGGCCACGCGTGTGGCGTCGCGGAAGCTCGGGCCGACGGCGGGCAGCCGCTGGGAGGACTCGCCGCCGAGCAGCCCGGCAGCCTGCGTGACGAGCAGGTTGGCGGTGACGTGCGGCAGGTGCGAGACGCATGCCATCAGGCGATCGTGGGTGCCGGCGTCGATGGCGGTCGGCCGGGCGCCGAAGCTCGTGAGCAGTCGGTGCAGGCGCTCGTAGAGCACGCCGGCGGTGTTGCCGGCGTCGGGGGTGAGGTACCAGGTGGCGCCGTCGAAGAGGTCCTCGCGGGCATGCTCCACGCCGGAGGTCTCGGCGCCGGCCAGCGGATGCCCGCCTATGAAGCGCTCGTCGGCGCCGGCGTCTGCGACCACCCGCTTGGTCGAGCCGACGTCGCTGACGACGCAGCCCGACGGCGCGCCGGCGAGCGCCAGGCGCACCGTCTCGGCGAGCGCGCCGACGGGCGCGGCGACGAACACGGCGTCGGCGCCATGCACCGCCTCGGCCACGTCCTTGGCGACCCGCTCGACAGCCCCGAGCTCGAGCGCTCTCGCCCCGACTCGAGGATCGGGGTCGTATCCGCAGACCTCGGCCTCGGCGCGCGCGCGGGCAGCAAGCCCGATCGAGCCGCCGATGAGCCCGACGCCGAGGACAGCGATCTGCATCGGCTCAGTCCGGCGCCGTCTGTGCTCGGGCGGCGTTGCGATCGCGGACGCACGCTGCCAACCCCTCCAGCACGTCGACGGTCGTCTCCCAGCCGATGCAGCCGTCCGTGATCGACTGGCCGTGACGCAGCGCGACGCCCGGCTGCAGATCCTGGCGGCCGGCGACGAGGAACGACTCGAGCATCACGCCGACGATGGCGTCGTTGCCGCTTGCGATCTGAGTGCCCACGTCGGCCGCCACGCCTGGCTGGCGTTCCGGGTCCTTGCCGCTGTTGTCATGGCTCAGGTCGATCATCACGCGCCTCGGCAGCCGCGCGGCGTCGAGCAGCTCGAGCGCCGCCGCGACGCTCGACGCTCCGTAGTTGGGGTCGCCTTTGCCGCCGCGCAGGATGACGTGGCAGTCTGCGTTGCCGCGCGTGTAGAGGATCGCCGGCGTACCGTTGGGATCGATTCCGGCAAAGGCATGGCGCTCGGCAGCGGCGCGGACGGCGTCCACGGCCACCTGGACATTGCCGTCGGTGCGGTTCTTGAAGCCGACCGGCATGGACAGCCCCGATCCGAGCTGGCGATGGATCTGGCTCTCCGTCGTGCGCGCCCCGATCGCTCCCCATGAGACGGCGTCGGCGATGTACTGCGGCGTGATCGGGTCGAGAAACTCGCAGCCGACGGGAAGCCCGCTGTCGAGCACGCCCAGCAGCACGCGCCGCGCGAGGTGCAAGCCGCCGTTGACATCCCCTGAGCCGTCCAGATGCGGATCGTTGATCAGGCCCTTCCAGCCAGTTGTCGTCCGCGGCTTCTCGAAGTAGACGCGCATCGCGATCAGCAGCTCACCGCTCAGATCGCGCGCCAGCTGCCCGAGCAGGGCCGCGTACTCGAGCGTCGCCTCGGGATCGTGCACGCTGCACGGCCCGACAACTGCCAGCAGCCGGCCGTCGGCTCCGTCCAGGACGCCACAGATGCCGCGCCGTCCACGGATGACGACGTCAGCCTGCTCGCCGTCCAGGGGCAGCTCCGCGAGCAACGCATCTGGCGCAAGCAGCGGAACGACGCGCTCGATCCGCCTGTCGCGGACGTAATCGGCCGGGCGCAGCTCCGCCCCGGGTACATCAGGCAAGGGCCGGCTCCCTCCTGGCGAGCGCCTTGCCGGCGAGTGCCGCAGCCTGCTCGACCGCCTGAGCGTAGTCGGCGAAGCCCTCGGCCCGCAGCGCCTGCGGTCCGTCGCAGATGGCCTCGTCCGGGTTGGGGTGTACCTCGACGATGATGCCGTCGGCGCCCACCGCGGCCGCGGCGAGCGACAGCGGCAGCACGAGCTCGCGCCGGCCGGCGGCGTGGCTGGGGTCGACGATGACCGGCAGATGCGAGAGCTCCTTGAGCACCGGAACGGCCATCAGGTCGAGCGTGAAGCGGTAGGCGGTCTCGAACGTGCGAATGCCGCGCTCGCAGAGCATCACGTTCGGGTTGCCCTCCTTGAGGATGTACTCGGCCGCCATCAGCAGCTCGTCGAGCGTCGCGGAGAGTCCGCGCTTGAGCAACGCCGGGCGCCCCGCACGGCCGATCTCGGTGAGCAGCGGGTAGTTCTGCATGTTGCGCGCGCCGATCTGCACGACGTCGGCCACCTCGAGCACGGCGTCCATGTCGCCGATGTCCATCAGCTCGGTGACGATCGGCAGGCCGGTCTCGGCCTTCGCCTCGGCGAGCAGGCGCAGCCCCTCCTGTCCGAGTCCCTGGAAGGCGTAGGGGGAGGTTCGCGGCTTGTAGGCGCCGCCGCGCAGGAGCGTCGCTCCCGCGTCGCGCACCACGCGTGCGGTGTCGAGCATCTGCTCTCGCGACTCGACCGTGCAGGGGCCGGCGATGAGCGCGAAGCTCTCCCCGCCGACCTTGCGCCCATCGATGTCGAGCACCGAGCGGACACCGTGGGTGATCTGCGCGGAGGCGAGCTTGTAGGGCTTGAGGATGGGCACCACCCGGTCGACGCCCGGCTGGCCCTCGAGGCCGAGGCTCTCCACGCTGGCATCCTGCTCCACGTCGCCGATCGCGCCGATCACGGTCACGCGCGCGCCCGAGCTGCGATGAGCGCGGGCTCCGGCTCGCTCGATCTTGGCGACGACGGCCTCCACCTCCTCCTCGGTGGCCGTCTCTCTCATAACGATCATCATCAAGTCATCCTTTCACTGACGCCTGGGCATGTTAGAGGTGCTGCGCTCACCGCTGTGAGCCGTGAGGGGGCGCGAGTGGCGCCCGCGTCGATGGCGCTCGGTCCAGTACGGACCCGGTGCGACGGCGACCCGCTCACGAGGCGGGCTAGGCCGGAGCGCCTAGGTAAATCGCCAGGCGTAGAAGGACGACCAGCCGGCGTGCGCGGCGGAGTTGCTGGGAGGTGTGCAGGCCGATGCGTTCATTGGTCGTCTCTTGGCTTTGTAGCAGACAAACGGCTCGCCGTCGAGGGATGACAGACAATCCCGCGCGGTGATCCGCCGCTCGCGCCGTTGCGCCGGTCTCAGCGCGGGGCGCCGCTCAGCGCGCCGGGGCGGGTGCGAGCACCTCGGCCAGCGCCGCCAGGAAGCGATCGTTCTCCTCGGCCAGCCCGTAGGTGACGCGCAGCGCGGGGACGTCTGAGCCGAGGGCGTGGCCGCTGCGCACGAGCACGCCGCGCTCCTGCAGGCCGCGCATCACCTCGGCCTCGTCGCGCTCGGACCCCAGGTGCAGCCAGCAGAAGTTCGCCTGCGACTCGGCGGTCTCGATCCCGAGCGCGGCCAGCCGCTCGCCCACCGAGTTGCGCTCCGCGACGGTGCGCGCGACACGGTCGATGACCTCGTCCTGGTGGGCGAGCGCCTCGAGCGCGGCCGCCTGCGCGAGCGCGTTGCAGAAGAACGGCTGGCGGACCTGGTCGAGCGCGCGCGGCAGATCCTCTGAGCCGCAGAGCGCGAAGCCGACGCGCAGGCCGCAGAGGCCGTGGACCTTGGAGAAGGTCCTCAGCAGGGCGAGGTTGGGGTGGGCGCCGAGCAGCTCGATCGAGGCGTCGGGGTCGTCGAGCAGGTTGAACTCGCAGTAGGCCTCGTCGAGGATCACGCAGACGTTGGCGGGCACCTCGGCGATGAAGGCGGCGATGTCGGCGAGCCCTATCGCGGTGCTCGTCGGGTTGTTGGGGTTGCAGACGACGATCAGCCGCGTGGCGGCGGTGATCTCGGCCAGCATCGCCTCGAGGTCGTGGCGCTCGGACCGGTCCAG
>JAOPZB010000165.1 GCA_025964355.1 Solirubrobacterales bacterium
GGCGGCGTGGCCGCCGCCGCTGGACGTCGCGCCGCTCCTTGACGTGAGCCTGCAGCGCCGCGCGGCCGTGCTGGCGCGTCGGGCGCTGGCCCTGGCCGTGAGCTGCCAGCGTGGCTGCAAGATCCTCGCGACCGCGACGCTGTCTGCGCCGGGGGGACGACGGGCGGTGTCGCTGATCGCCGATGCGCGCTCGCTGGCACCGGGTCGCAGCACCCACGTCCGGCTGCGCGTGGGTCCGGTGGCGCTGCGCCGACTGCGCGCGGCACTCGGCCGGCGCCGCACGCTGATCGCGCGCGTCAACGTTCTGGCCGCCGGTCCGACCGGTCGGCGGGTGCAGACGACGAAGACCTACCTCGTCAGTCGATAGCCCCGATAATGCAGCCATGAGCGTGGAGAAAACCGCCGGCGACGACGAATTCCCGGGCATGGAACACCGCCAGGAGCGGATAATGATCGAGACCGAGCGACACCGGATCGAGGGAGTACTGACGCTCGCCCGCGACGGATACCGCAGCCGCGTCTCGGACGTGTTGAACGCCTCGGAGCGGGACTTCATCACGCTCACCGACGTCACGGTCGCTCCGATCGAGGGAGGCCCGATCGAACTCCACGCATATCTGACCCTGGCACGCCGGCACATCGTCTTCGTGGTCGCCGCCTCGGAGCCGGGCGAGGGCGCGACCGGCGTCTAGCGTCAGCGCGGGCCCTGCTCGCCCCACAGCGTCGCGATCAGCGATCGCGGTCCGCCGCGGTCGCGGTGCTCGCACAGATAGAGGCCCTGCCAGGTGCCAAGCGAGAGCCGTCCGCCGGCGATCGGAAGCGTCAGCGTCGCTCCGAGGAGCGACGCCTTGACGTGGGCCGGCATGTCGTCGGGCCCCTCGAGCGTGTGGGTCCAAAGGTCGCTGCGCTCGGGAACAGCCTGGTCAAACCAAGCATCGAGGTCACGCCGTACGTCAGGGCTGGCGTTCTCGTTCAGCGTGAGCGAGGCCGAGGTGTGACGCAGCAAAAGGTGCATCAGGCCGACCGCGATCTCGTGCAGCTCGGGCAGTGCCACGAGGACCTCTCGCGTGATCAGGTGAAACCCGCGGGGGCGCGGCTCGAGTGCCACCTCGCGCTGGACCCACATCCTCTTGAACCCCAGATCCGCGCGGTGCGGCTAGGCCGCGAAGCGCTGCGCGGCCCGTGCCCGGCGCTTTGCCGCCTCGAGCTCGCGGTCCTTCGGCGGAGCGGACGTGACGAGCTCGTCGAGCAGGCGCGTCGTGGCCTGGGCGATCTCCTGCACAGCACGATTGAACGCGGCCTCGTTGACCTGTGACGGCTTGGTCGAGCCGCTGATCTTGCGTACGTACTGAAGCGAGGCGTCATGTATCTCGTGCTCGGACGCGGGGGGTTCGTAGTTGTGGAGTGACCTGATGTTTCGGCACATGGGGCAAGCGTAGCGATCGCGGCCCCGTTAGGCTCAGATCGTGGAGCTCAAGGCACAGCTCACGGTCGCGGACCGGTTGGAGATCGCCGCCGCACGCGCGATCGCGGCGCTTCCCCCACGGGCCAAGCGCCGCATCGCCGGCAAGCCGGTGCGCCGCGACGGGCTCGAGCTCGATCTCGAGATGCAGGTTCTGCTCAAGCTGGAGGAAAGAAATCCGAGACCGCCGCTGTCGAGCGCCGGCCCCGCCGAGGCGCGCGAGAGCCTGCGCCACGCCGTGCGCGTCGTCGAGGGTGCTGCGATCGAGATCGGGGGCATGCGGGAGACGACGATCGCGGGAGCGGAGGGTCCGCTGCCGGCGCGCCTCTACATGCCCGGCGACGGCTGGGAGGGCGCCGGGCGCGCGCTGATCGTCTACTACCACGGCGGGGGATGGGTCGCCGGAGACCTCGACACGCACGACCTTCCCTGCCGCCTGCTCGCAAAGGCCTCAGGCGCCCGTGTGCTGAGCGTCGACTATCGCCTCGCGCCGGAGCATCGCTTCCCGGCGGCGGTGGACGACGCCCTCGCTGCCTTCCGCGACGCGGTCGATCGCGCCGAGGAGCTCGGCGTCCAGCCTGACCGCATCGCTGTCGCGGGCGACAGCGCCGGAGCGCACCTGGCGGCCGTGACCGCCCGGCAGGCCGTCGAGGACGCAGGCGCGGCCCCGGCCTTCCAGCTGCTCATCTACCCGGTCACCGATCTCGTGGAGGTCAGCGCTTCGCGCCGGACGTTCGCCGAGGGATTCATTCTCACCAAGGAGAACATGGACTGGTACGAGGAGCAGTTCCTGCAGCCGGACGGCGACCGCCGCGACCCGCGCGTTTCGCCGCTGCTCGGCACCGTGGATGCGGCGACGGCCCCGGCGCTTGTCGTGACGGCCGGCTTCGATCCACTCCGAGACGAGGGCGAGGCCTACGCGCGCAAGCTGCGCGAGGCAGGCGTGCGCACGATGACCAGACGCCACGAGGGCTACGTCCACGGCTTCATGCACGCGCTGATCTGCGGGCCGGGGCCACGCGAAGCGATCGCCGAGATGGGCGGCGTGCTGCGCGCGGCGCTGGCCACTGAGCACGCCCCGTCCGCCACCTGATCGTCGGCAACCAGCAGTAAAAGCGCCGCTAGGACATGCGTCCGTGCCGGCGTGAGGGCCGTGCGCGCGGGCGTAGCGTTTGTGTGGCCATGTCCTCCTTGCTTGCGCCGCCCTACCCACGGCAGGGCGTCGTGCACTCGACGCGTCCACGCCCGCCTGTCGCCGAGGGCGCGCCGCCCCCCGCTCACGTCCCGCCACGGGTCGGACGATACCTGCCCCTTGCGGCTCTCATCACCGGCCTCGTGACGGTCGCACCGGCCCTGCTCGTGACGGCGATCGCTCCGCGCAGAGGCCCGTATGCGATGGTGATCTCAGGAGCCTGCGCCGTGGCCCTGTCGATCGCGCTGGCATCCGCGGCGGCCGCGGTGTGGAAGCGCCAGCCGCGATCTCGCGACATCCTGTTCGCAGACCTTTTGCTGTGGGGGTGGCTGCGCCGCTGGTGGACCGAGCGGGGCCTCTCGCGAGCGCGCGAGCTCTATGACTCCGCGCGCGCGGCCGGCCCGATGGTGAGCATCGAGCTGCTGGCCGGTCTCGGCAGGCTGTTGGAAGCCCGCGACGCCTACACGCACGGGCACGGGCGGCGGGTGGCCCGCCATGCGGGGCGGATCGCGAGCGCGATGCACCTGTCTGCGACGGAAGTGGCGAAGATCCGCACAGCCGCTGCGGTCCACGACCTCGGCAAGCTCTACACGCCGAGAGAGATCCTCAACAACCCGGGCAGGCTGAGCGCGGCGGAATTCGACGTCGTCAAGCGTCACGCAGCCGACGGGGCGGAGATGCTCGCCGGCGTCGGCGATCCCGAGATCGCTGCGATGGTCCGCCATCATCACGAGCGCGTCGACGGTCAGGGCTATCCCGACGGGCTCGCCGGCTCGGAGATCCCGCTCGGTGCACGCATCATCGCTGTCGCCGACACGTTCGACGCCATCACCTCCAATCGCGCCTATCGCGGCGCCGGTACCCAGAAGCGGGCGCTGCAGGTCATCGCGCGCGGAACCGGCACGCAGCTCGATCCGGCCGCGGTCGCCGCCTTCGCCCAGCGCTACTCCGGGCGTCGCTCGGTCGCCCGGCTGGCGGTGGTGACGGCGGTATCCCAGCAAGTGGTGATCGCGCTGCAGGCCGCATCGCAGAGCGTCGGTGCCGGCGGAGGCATCGCATCGATCCTCCCCGCCCTGGGCGCAGCCGGGCTGTTCTCGCTCGCTCCTGCGCTGCACGAACGGACGAGCACCGTCCCAAAGCCGCATACGGCCCTGGTGCGGCCTCACCGATCGGCTGCCGCGCCGGTCGCCGGTCGCCTGGGGCGACACCTCGCCGCGCGGAGGGTGAGCACCGGGCACAGCACACATGATCCGAGCAACCACGCCATCCGCCGCATCGCGCCGCTCAAGACGACGACCCGGCGCCTGGCCACCCCCCAAACCCGTACGGGCGTCGCGCCGCGCACCGGTGCACGTGCGCCCGGCGCCAGCTCCGACGCCGCGGGATCCTCGCCGAGCCCGGCGCCCGCACCTGTCACCGTGCCCCACATCGAAGTGGGCCTACCCCCCACGCCACCCGCGCCGCCCACGCCGCCCACGCCCCCGGCCCCACCGACGTCGGGGCCCGGACTGCCGGGCGTCACCATCCCGGCGCTGCCCGTTCCTCCGGTCACGGTTCCAGCCCCGCCGATCCCGTCGATCAAAGGCTAGGCCGCCGGCCCAGACCGACGGGGCGCTCGCCGGCTGCGAAGATGTCGCGATGACGGTCGAGGAGTTGCTCGCCGGGGCGCGCAGCAGGCTGCGACGGCTCGACCCCGGCGAGGCGATCGAAGCGGTCGGCCGGGGAGCGGTGCTCGTCGACATCCGCTCGGACTCCCAGCGAGACCGCGACGGAGGCATCCCGGGGGCGGTGTTCATTCCCCGAAACGTGCTCGAGTGGCGATGTGACCCTTCATCGCCGTGGCGCGACGAGCGGGTCTGCGACGCGAAGCGGCAGTTGATCCTGTTCTGCGACGAGGGCTATCAGTCGAGTCTCGCCGCGGCAACGCTGAGCGAGCTCGGCCGGCGAGGCGCAACAGATCTCGTCGGGGGGTTTCGCGCCTGGCGCGCTCAGGGCCTCCCCACGGAGCGTCTGTCAGGTGCCGTGGGTGACGGGCACGGCGTGCCCCACCGAGCCGAGCCGCGGAGCTCTCTCCACGGCCACACGCACGCCGTGCCGGGGGGCTAGCGTGATCCCTCTCAGGACCACGGGATCCGGCCGGGCCCGGAGCGGGCGCAGTTGCACGGCGGGCACGACGACGCGCAGCACCTCCGCCATCTCGGCCTGCGCCAGCGCGGCGCCGATGCAGCGGCGGATGCCCCCTCCGAAGGGCAGCCACGAATAGGGCTCGGCGCCCTCGTCGAGGAACCGCTCCGGTCTGAACTCGTGCGCCCGGGGATAGAGGTCCTCGCGCTGTTGCACCAGCAGAATCCCGGGATAGACCTTGACCCCGGCCGGGAGCTCCCAGCCGGCAACCGCTCTGGGCTTGGTGAGGGTGCGCTCGGCGGCATCGATGACGGGCCGCAGCCGCAGCGACTCCTTGACGACGGCGTCGAGATAGGAGTCGTCGTCGGCCGCCGCAAGCTCCTCGCGCAGCCGCGCCAGCACCGGCGGGTTGTGCAGCAGCAGCTCGAACGCGAACGCCAGACCGGTGGCCGTGGTCTCGTGTCCGGCGCCGAGCATCGTGAAGAGCTCGTCTCGCAGCTCTTCGTCGGTCATCCCCCGATCCTGATCATCGCGAGCGCACAGCAGCAGCGAGAGCACGTCGGAGCGCTCGACGAGGTCCGGCTCGCCCCGGCGCCGCTCGATCTCCTCATAGAGGGCGGCGTCCGCGGCACGCAGGCGCCGGACGAACCTGCCGCCGGGACTGAGCGGACCGAGATCGACGCGCGCCGCCCTTGCGACCATGAAGATGGGGCTGCTGTCGATGACAGCGCCGAGCGTCGTGCGCAGGCGCTCGACGCGCTCGGGCTCGGTCACGCCGAACACCGCGCGGCAGATCACCTCGAAGGTGACCGAGCGCATACGCTCGCGCAGCACGAACCGCGACCCGGGCTGCCAGCGCGCTATCTCCCGCTCGGCGACATCGCGGATGACCTCGCGAAAGGCCGCCACTCGTGAGCCCTGGAACGGTGGCAGCAGCAGCTTGCGCTGGCGTAGGTGCTCGTTGCCGTCGAGCACCAGGACGGAGTGAGGCCCGAGCACGGGCTCCATGAAGGAGTTCGCCTCGCCGGCGCGCAGATCCGACTGATCGCCCGTGAACAGCTCGCGGATCGCGTCCGGATCGACTACGTAGACGCCGGTGCCGAAGCCAAGCATCCTGATGGTGAATACGTCGCCATAGCGCGCGTGCCAGTCCCTCAGAACGTCGAGCGGCCGGCGGGCGAAGCGGACCGTGTTGAGCACGGCCGGCGCGCGTGGTCCTGGCGGCAGCGCCATCGGCGAAGTCTAGACCGCGTGCGCCGGCTCAGACCAGTCCCGCGGCCCGGCGGGCCCGCTGCACCGCCGGACGGGCCGGGCAGTCCGCGAGGTGATCGTCCACCAGCCCACAGGCCTGCATCAGCGCATACAGCGTCGTCGGCCCGACGAATCGAAAGCCGCGGAGCTTGAGCTCGCGGGCGAGCGCAACGCTCTCGGGCGTCGTCGACGGAACGTCAGCCCAGCTCGCAGGCGGGCTAGCGCGAGGCGCCGGGGCGTGAGAGCGGACGGCCGTCTCAAGCGGACCTCCGTCGGCTCGTAGCGCCATGGTCGCCCGTGCGTTTGAGATCGTCGCCTCGATCTTCGCCCGGTTGCGGATGATGCCCGCATCGGCGAGCAGACGGGCGACGTCCGCATCGCCGTAGGCGGCGACCGCATCGGGCGCAAAGCCATCGAAGGCTGCCCTGAATGCGTCTCGCCTGGCGAGGATCGTTCGCCACGAGAGCCCGGACTGGAAGGCCTCGAGCGTCAACCGCTCGAACAGCCCGCGCTCGTCGATGACCGGGAATCCCCACTCGTCATCGTGGTAGTGCTCGAACAGCGGATCGCCGTCGCCGAAGCAACGCCGGCCCTCGGGCATGCTAGGCCTCGCAGTCGCCGTCGGCGTCGTCGGATCCGCGCAGGGATGCCTCTTCGTGCAGGATGCGCCAGCCCTCCATGAAGTGCGCACGGGCTTCGGGGGAGAGTCGCTCCAGCGCGATTCGAAACGGCGCGATCGCGACTTCGAGCCATCCCTCCATTGCATCGCGGTAGTCCTCGTGCACGCGCACGATCGTGCGCCTGCGGTCCTGCTCGTCCTCGGCGCGCTCGAGCATGCCCGCGCGGCTGAGCTCGCCGACGATCGTGCTCGTGCTGGAGAGCAGCAGGCCGAGGCGCTTGGCCAGTTCGCTGACGCCGATCGGTTCGGCGGCCGCGACAGCCAGGAGCGCGCTTGCGTGGCGCTTTCCGAGCGATGAGCGTTCCATCGCGTCGCGCATCGGCATGGGTGCCGGTACGGCGTTCTTGAGGTCATGGAGCGTGACGGGCACCAGCGAGGTGAGCTCGATGAGATCGTCCTCGACGCTCGGCGGGGACTCGATGTTCGGGTCGGTCTTGACGGCCATGATCGGTATGCTACTCTCCTTCGATCTGCGAACTATTCTCAAAATGAAACGTTCGCTCATCAATAGTATATCGGAGGTCTGACATGAGCTCGACGACACCGCAGGAGCGCAGGCTTGGGATCGTCGCCCGGGTCGGCGGCTGGGCCGCGGGGCACCGGCGTCTTGTTCTGCTCGGCTGGATCGTCGCGCTCGTCGGCGCGCTTGGTGTCTCGAGCGCTGTCGGCACCAACTATGGAAACAGCTTCTCGTTGAACGGCACCGACTCCCAGCGAGCGGTCGATCTCCTGAAGCGGAACTTTCCCGCGCAGTCGGGCGACTCCGACCAGATCGTCCTGCACGCGCGCAGCGGCAGCGTCACGGCGGCGGCTGTGCAGGCGCGCGTGACGCCTGTGCTGGAACAGATCGCGCGGCTCCCCCATGTCAGCGGTGTCGTGAGCCCGTACTCCTCCGCCGGAGCGCAGGCTGTCTCGCGCGACGGAAAGATCGCGTTCGCGACGGTGAACTTCGACGAGCGCGCCAACACCCTTCCGAAGGCCGCCGCGGAACGTGTGATCTCGCTCGCTCACACCGTCCGCTCTCCGCAGCTTGAGGTGCAGCTCGGCGGTCAGGCGATCGAGCAGACCGAACGGACTTCGCTGGGGACCGCGACGGCCGTGGGTCTCATCGCAGCGATGATCGTGCTGCTGATCACGTTCGGCTCCCTGCTGGCGATGGGGCTGCCGATCCTCACGGCTCTGCTCGGCCTCGGCACGGCGATCGGACTGGCGGGGCTGGCCTCGCAGGTCATCACGACGCCGGACTTCGCGACGCAGCTCGCGGCCATGATCGGACTCGGGGTCGGGATCGACTACGCCCTGTTCCTGATCACGCGCTTCAGGCAGAACTTCCGGTCCGGGATGGACCTCCAAACGTCGATCTCCGAAGCGATGGACACCGCCGGACGGGCGGTCCTGTTCGCTGGGATCACGGTGATCATCGCCCTCCTCGGGCAGTTCGCGCTCGGCGTCAGCTTCCTCTACGGCCTCGCCGTCGCGTCCGCCCTGGCGGTGCTGATGACGATGCTCGCCGCGCTGACGATCCTCCCCGCCGTGCTCTCGCGATTCGGGGAGCGCATCGCGCGCCCGAGCCGGCGCGTGCGCAACAGCGGCGAATCGTCGGAGGTGCGCGACGCACGAGGCCCGTGGGCGCGCTGGGCGGGGGTCGTCCAGCGCCACCCGTGGCCCGGCGCGATAGCGGGGCTTGCGATCATGCTCACGCTCGCCGCCCCCGCATTGGCACTGCGCATGGGCAACAGCGACGCTGGCAACAACCCTCCGAGCTCGACCACGCGGCACTCCTATGACCTCCTCGCCGCCGGCTTCGGACGCGGCTTCAACGGACCGCTGCAGGTGGTCGTCTCCCTGCCCCACGTCGGCGACCGGACCGCGGTCTCGGACATCGCCGCCTCTCTGCGCTCAGTCGGCGACGTCGCCTCCGTCTCCCCCGCGCGTCTGAGCCCCAACGGCCAGACCGCTGTCTTCCTGGTCTACCCGAGCTCGGCGCCGCAGTCGCTGGCAACGAGCAATCTCGTTGACAACCTGCGCAAGCACTCATTGCCGCCGGTCGCGCAAAGCACGGGGACGCAGATCCTCGTCGGCGGCCAGCAGGCGACTACGACCGACTTCACCAACGTGCTGTCCAGCAAGCTCCCGCTGTTCATTGGAATCGTCGTCGCCCTGTCAGCGCTGCTGCTGCTGATCGTCTTCCGCTCACTCGTGATCCCCCTCCAGGCGGCCTTCATGAACCTCCTCTCGATCGGCGCCTCGCTCGGCGTGGTGGTCGCGATCTTTCAGTGGGGATGGCTCGGCAGCTTCTTCAACGTCAAGGGCGGTCCGATCGAGGCCTTCATCCCGGTGATGCTGTTCGCGATCGTCTTCGGGCTGTCGATGGACTACGAGGTGTTCCTCGTCTCGCGCATCCACGAGGAGTGGACGCGCCGTCGCAACGCCTCCGAGGCGGTCACGCGCGGACTCGCCTCCACCGGTCGGGTGATCACCGCCGCGGCCACGATCATGATCTGCGTCTTCCTGTCGTTCGCCCTCGGCGACCAGCGCGTGCTCAAGCTCTTCGGGCTGAGCCTCGCAAGCGCGGTGTTCCTCGACGCGTTCGTCGTGCGCATCCTGCTCCTCCCATCGGTCCTGGAGCTCCTCGGACGGCGGACCTGGGCTCTGCCCGCATGGCTCGGGCGACGCCTGCCGCATCTCGCGATCGACCGCGCCGACACGCTGCCCGCGACGCCGGCGGCGGCGGCGACGCAGGCTCCGGCGGAGCCCGTCGAGCAGCCTGCGTAGGTCGCGCAGCGCCCATCCACCAGATCGTCCCCAGCAGCCTCTCAGCCGCGGCGCGGACAACTCAGAGCGGCGCGCGTAACCGTTTAGATCACATCCACCCCAATCTCGATCGGCTCACCATGGACACACACCAGATATCCCAAGGCGCTCGTCCCGCTCTCAACGGCATGCAGACGCGGGCAAGCCCCGAGCGGAACGCAGCGTGGCTTCATCGCCAGATCCGTGTCGCCGACGCCGTCGTGACGACGCACGCCAGGAGCCTCTCCGGGCAGGCGCCCGAAGACGCCGTGCGTCGCTCACGCGAGGCGACCGCGACGCCGGCGCCGCCTGCGATGGTTCGGGAGTCGCCGCGAGCACACCGGTTCCGATGCCGCGAGCGTGCCGCACCGTTTCGGGCGCGTCGGCATTTTCGCGCCGAGGCATCAGCGGCCCGTGTTTGACGGCTAACTGACCCGACGGCCCGGTGTCATGCGGCACGCCAGTGCTACCCCGACAGCCCGATCGCTACGGCCTCAGGCGCAATGCCCCCGCCGGACGATGCGCCACGGCCTGTACACCAGACACTTCGATCCCGGCGAAAACGGAGAGGGCGGGATTCGAACCCGCGATGGAGTTTGATCCCCATACTCGCTTAGCAGGCGAGTGCCTTCAGCCGCTCGGCCACCTCTCCCGTGAGTATTGGACGCCAAGTTTAGAGCCTGGCGGACGGACCGCATGAGTGCGTAGCATCTGTCCACCCGCGGAAGGGTGGCAGAGCGGTTGAATGCGGCGGTCTTGAAAACCGTTAGGCGGGTCAACCCCGTCTCGGGGGTTCGAATCCCCCCCCTTCCGCCTAGTCGGATTCGGCCTTCGCGGGGGATCTTGTCGAGCAGGACGCGCGGTAGGCTCAGGCGCGCCGTCCACCAGGACCGTCTGGGGACCGGGACGCAGGCGTCGAGAAAGGGAGGATCGTCAATGTCAACGCTTCGGGGCTTCAAGACCTTCTTGATGCAGGGTGACCTGATCGTGGCCGCGGTTGGGCTGGCGATCGCATTGGCGTTCTCCACGCTGATCAAGGCGTTCACCGATAACGTGATCACGCCGCTCGTCAACGCGGCCGGCGGAGGCGGTAAGACGGGACTCGGCTTCCACGTCGGAGGCCAGCTCATCAACTTGGGCGCGCTGGTTTCGGCCGTTATCTACTTCGTCGTGTTCGTGGCCGTGATCTACTTCGTGATCGTCGTGCCTTATCGCGCCTACCAGAAGCGTCGCGGAGTTACGGCCTTTGGCGAGCCCGCCCCGACGAGGACCTGTCCCGAATGCCTCTCAGACGGCCTGCCACTCAAAGCCAGACGGTGCAGGTACTGCGCCAGCACATTGACCGCTGCGGCTCCCGCCTGACGGCTAGCGCTTGCTGGGCAGCGACCGCGCGTGGGCGACCCCGCGCGCGACCCAGCGCTCGAGCTGTCGCTTGGTACGCAACCCGTCAGGGTCGACCCTGAGCCATCCTTGCATCGCGCGGCCGCGCATCTGGAACGGCGCCGCGTGCTGGTTACGCAGCAGCGCGTCGGTTTCGTTTGGCTCGACGCGCAGCAGCAGGCCCCCCTGTCCGCTCGCGCTCACTGACATGTTGCCGTCGATCAGGAACGCCAGACCGCCGAACATGCGTTGCTCGGTGACGCCCGGCTCGGTCAGCACGAGCTCGCGGATACGGTTGGCGAGATCCTCGTCGTATGTCACCTGCTGATTATGCCCCGGCGAAGGTGGCGCCGCGCCGGGATCGGGTCGCGGAGGACTCAGCCGTGGGGTTGCTCGGCCTCGGCGAGTGCTCCGGCCTCGCCCCACTTCTCGACGACGAGATAGCCGTTTCGGTCGTCGACGATGATCTCCAGGTCGCTGCTCTGGTGTCCGGGCATGACGATGAAGCGGCGCGGATGCTCCCTGACCCGTCTGTATTCGCGCGCGCTCAACTCGATCAGCCGATCGCAGTCTGAGCGTGCGCACTCGCAGAGAAAGTCGATCGTCGAATTCCCGTCAGCCGTCTCTCCCTCCTCGATCGCCTCGTTGGCGACGCGGGACATCGCCTCGTTCTGGGTTCGTCGCCTGGTCGCGTCCATGGTCCGCTGTTTACCCGCACGAGCGAGCGACTCACACCCGACGCGAACCGAGTGGTGTGGTCGCCGTTTTCCAATTCGGCTCGCAGCGGCGCGGCCAGCCGTCGGCAGCGAGCGGTCAGAAGGCGCGGCCGGCGGATGCGACGGCCAGCCAGGCGAAGAGCTCCAGCGTCGCGGCGTCTGTCTGGAGCATGTTCGCTCTCGCTTCGTGCTGGGTGATCGGCGTACCGTCCCAGGCGCGCAGGTACAGGCCGCTCCGGCTGATCAGGGAGTTCGCCTGGGCGTTGGCCGCCATCTGCGCCGCGAGCGCCGGCCACCGGTTGTCACCCGTCTGGCTCGAATAGGCGAGCATCCAGTGCAGGTAGATCGTGTCGTACTGGGGTCCCATCTCGAGTCGTGCTTCAAAGCGCTTCCAAGATGCGTCGGCGAGTTCCCGGGCACGGGCGCATGCGGCCTGCTGCCCGGTCTGACAGAGGATCTGGTGGGCCTCGACCAGCGGTCCCTCGACGTAGGGCGTGGGGGTCGGGTCTGAGTCCGTGCGCGCATAGAGCCTCAGTTCGGTCAGGAAGTGCGCATCCGCCCAGCTCAGAAACGTGTTCACCCAGTTGAGGTAGAACGGCTTGCCGGTGCGCTGGAAGAGCAGAGCGCCGAGCAGCGATCCAGCGGCCAGCGCCTCCCCTGCCTTGTAGGGGTGGGAGGTGTTCCACCACAGGCCGCCACGGGCACGGTCCCATCCCTGCGCTGCGATGAACGCGAAGGCGCGCTCGGCGTCGCGCAGATAGCGCACGTTGCCCGTTGCGCGGTAGGCGTCGATGAAGCCGAGGCCCCACCAGCCGTTGTCATCGAACCACGCGCGGACCTGTCCCCGGTCGTTGGGATACGGCGCATAACCCGGCGTGGGTCGCAGCCGGGCGTCGAAATAGCGCTCGGCGCCGCGTGCAAAGGCGTTGACGGCGGCCCTGTGGGCCGCGGACGGCGCCGCCACCTCGATGGCGTCGAGCGCTTCGAACAGCGGCGCGATGCCCCAGATCGTCGCCAGCGGGAAGCGTTCGCGGTCGCCCAGCCATTCGTCATACCAGCCGCGGCGGCGATCGTGCCAGGCGCTCTCGGCACGCGTCACGCCCTGTTCGGCGAGCTGCAGATAGGCGGGCGCTGCGCTCGTCCGCACGCGTCCTGCGGCGCCGGCATGGGCCGACGTGACAGCCGACGCGGACGTCGCGAGCGCGAGCAGCAGCGCGCCGGTGACCAGCCAGGACGTGGCGCCGCCCCTCAGCGACGTCCTCTCACCTATGGCTCGTGGCGGCGGCACTTGCAGGCGAGGATGCTACCGGCGCGGCGCGGGCGCTCGATCGTTCACCGAGCTTCGCGACGGGCGACGGACTGCGAATAGCATTGGCCGGGTCCAGCGAGGCGGTCGAGAATTGGCAGCGGTCGACACACACCTTCATCCGGCTCACGTGGGCTGCTCGGGCTGGAACTACAGGGACTGGCGCGGGACGTTCTACCCGGCGAAGCTGCCGGCGAGCCGCTGGCTCGAGCACTACGCGCGCCAGTTCGACACGGTCGAGGTCAACACCACGTTCTACCGTCTGATCGCGCGCGACGCCGTCGCGCGCTGGGTGCGCCAGACGCCTGAGCGCTTCCTGTTCGCGGTGAAGGCAAGCCGCTACCTGACGCACGTCAAGCGGCTGTCGGGCATCGCCGATGGCGTCGCGCGGTTCTACGAGCGCCTTGAGCCGATGGTCGACGCCGGCCGCCTCGGCCCGGTTCTTTGGCAGCTCCCCGAGACCTTCCACAGGGACCTCGATCGTCTCTCGGGCTGCCTGGAGCAGCTTCCGGCCGGACTTCACGCATTCGAGTTTCGGCATGCGAGCTGGTTCACCGAGGACGTCTATGCGCTGCTGCGCGAGCACGACGCGGCGCTCGTCGTCGGCGATCATCCCGAGCGCCCTTTCCAGAGCCACGAGGCGACCGCCGCCTGGCGCTACGTCCGCTTCCACTACGGCAGCCGCGGGCGGCGCGGCAACTACTCGGCGTCCGAGCTGCAGGCGTGGGCGCAGCGGCTGCAGCGGTGGCGCGAGAGCGGTCCCGTGTTCGGCTACTTCAACAACGATTGGGAGGCATTCGCGCCGCGCAACGCGGCCAAGCTGAAGGCGCTGCTCGATGGGCAGGCTCGCGCCGCCCAGGCCTCCTGACCCGTGCGATGGTCCTCGACAGTCGTTCAGAGCCCGGGCTCTGAGACCGTCGCCGAGGTCCCCAGCACCTGTTCGCCCGCGTCGAGCGCCTGTACGACGACGTCGGGCCCCACCGTGGCGGCGGGCAGCGCCAGCGCTGTCTCAAAGCCGCCGCGCGGCGCCTGGGCGACCACCTGCAGGCTCGCCGGATCGCGGCCGGCGAGCACCCTCCATGAGGCAACGAGCGTCGCTCCGTTCCAGCTCGCGAAAATGGTCGCGGGGCCCTGACCGGTTTGCATCACGAACGTCGGTCGGTGAGACGGCCTGCCCGTCCAGGGGTAGCGAAAGCTCCGGTAGGACTGCGTATGCGCCGGGAAGTGGGCATCGAACAGCAGCTTGCCGTCGGGGCCGTACTCACTGAAGTAGGGCAGCTGGCCCCAGCCGAGGAACCAGTCTCCGTTTTCGAGCGCCTGCATGTTTCCCTGGCTGTCTGCGACCAGCGGGGGCGAGTGGGTGAGCTGTGCGACGAGCGTCGCAGTGCGGTTCTGGGCGTTGAGATCGACGAGGAGGCCCCGGGACTGTCCGCGAACCCTCGGCGAGGAGCCGTTGTCGAAGATGCTGATCGAGCCGTCGGCGAGCGGTCGCGCGTCGTGCTGCCACGCCGTGAGCGTGCCGGGACCCGGCGTGAAGCTGCTGTGGCGTCCGCCGAGCCGCCAGATCACGCGCCCGCTGTGGCCGTCGACGTCGTAGACGGTCCATGTGTTGCGTGCCGACACGAGGACGCTGCCGTCGGAGTCGAGGTTGAGCGAGTTGATGTGAAAGAAGTCAAACGGAAATGCCGTGCTGGATTTGCGCGCGCGTTCGTAGGACTCGTCCAAGCCCACGTGGTCGAGGCTCGTCCATTCGAACCTGACGAGGCCCGTCCTCACGTCGATCTCCTGGAAGACGCTGTCGGTGACGGCGCCAAGGGCAGCCCCGCCGACCGAAGAGAGGTTGCAGCGGATCGAGTTGTAGGCGGTGATCAGGGCGGTTCCCCGCCCGGTGAGCTGGAACTCGTGCAGGTCGGCGCGGTAGCCGTTACCCGCCCGCACGACCGCGACGGGCGAATAGGTGGGGTCAAAGATCTCGTCGTCGCCGAGCCCGTAGCCGTGATCGGTGATGTCGCCCTGCCACCACGTGAGGACCGGCTTGCCCTGGTACTGCTGCACCCTCAGGTTGGTGGCCGAAGTATGGGCCGCGAGCGCCTTGAACCACAGCAAGCGGCCGCTCTGATCGAGGATCATCGGTCCGGCCTGACCCGGGCCCGTGTACGGCGCGACGAACACGTCGCCAGAGGCCAGCGCCGGCGAGGACGCGGTCACGGTGACGGTCGGCGGGTGCAGATCGGGGCGGGAGGCAAAGCTCTGAAACTGGCTGCTCGGGTGGATCGCCTCGGGCGCCGTGCTGACGGGGTCCGAGCGAGCGATGACGAAGCGATCGAGCAGAGCTGCCGTCGAGCCCGCCCTGCGCAAGCGTGCGCGGACCGTCACCCTCTCCCCTTCGGCGAACGGACGAGCCGGCAGGAAGCTGGCGCCGTCACCCTGCGAGTAGGAGGCCAGGCGCCCGCGATGGGCTCCGGTCTGAGAGCCGACGACGCTGATGGCGCGCAGCTGCGCGGCCGCTGCGCCGAGGAAGCTGATCTGCGACCGTGGCGAGACGTCCCGGCTGCCGGCGAGCGGCGAGACCGTCACGGAGCGGGCCTGAACGGCGGAGTTGTTCAATGTCGCCGGCGTGCAGGTGGGCGCCGGAGGCCCGGCTGCCGCCGCGGCTCCCGAGCCAAGCCCTAGGACCGCTGCCGGCCCTAGGATGAGAGCGCGCATGGACAACATCGATCGGGAAGAGCATAAGAAAGTCGACCGACGCACGTTCCTCAAGGGGGGGCTGGCGGCCGGCGGCGTTCTCGGCGCCGGGCTCGCGATCCGTGCGGTGGCCGAGGCAACGAGCGACTCGGGGCCTCCGCCGAGCACCTCTCCCGACCCACCGATCCCGCGGCCCAGGCACCGTCCGCGTCCGGAGCATCCGAACATCCTCGTGATCCTCGTCGACCAGCTGCGCTTCCCCCAATGGGTCTCGCCGGGAGCGGCCCGCGCCGGCCTGCCACCCAACCTCCAGCGCCTGCGAGAGGATGGCGTCTCGTTCGCGCGGCACTACACCGCCTCCAACGACTGCAGTCCCTCGCGCGCGGCGCTGCTGACCGGCCTCTACACGCATCAGACCGGCTGCATGATCACCGGCGGGAGCACGCTGGACCCGGGGTTCCCGACCTGGGGCACGATGCTCAGGGAGCACGGCTACCACACGCGCTGGTACGGCAAGTGGCATCTCACCCACCACGACAACCGGTGGACGCGGGCGACAGGCGAGCGCCAGCTGGAGCGCTACGGCTTCGCGGGCGGCACGTTCCCTTCACCCGACGGAGCGCCGGGCCAGGGGTGGCGCAAGGACCCGCACGTGGCCGCCCAGTTCGCCGAGTGGTTCGCCCACGAGGGCGGCGGCGAGCCATGGTGCACTACCGTCTCGTTCGTCAATCCGCACGACATCGCCTGGTGGTACCGGTGGAGCGATCGCGTCGCCGCCGAGGCCACGGCCCGGCATTCCCAGCGGCGGATGCCGCCCAACTTCGAGACGCCCGAGCTGCTGATCGAGCGTGGCAAGCCCCGCCTGCAGCGCTCTCTGCAGGCCACGGCCGCCGCCTCCTTCGGGCCCGTTCCGTTCACAGGTCCGGACGCCGTCGGCACGTGGCTCGAATTCCTGGACCTCTACATGAAGCTCCAGCTGGAGGTCGACCGCCACATCGGCCATGTGATGAAGACGCTCGAAAGCCGGCCGGACATCGCGGCGAACACCGTCGTTGTGTTCACCTCCGACCATGGCGAGTACGGAGGCTCGCATGGCCTGCGCGGTAAGGGCGGGGGCGCCTATGAGGAGGCGATCCGCGTGCCGCTGATCGTCAAGGATCCGCGTGGCCAGCTGATTCGAGCTCCAGAACAGGTGCGCACTCAGCTGAGCTCGAGTGTCGATATCGCGCCGCTGCTGCTAACGATCGGCACCGGATCGAGCGACTGGCGGCGCGAGCCGCACTACTCCCATCTCGCACGGCGATTGGATCTAGCGAGCATCCTCGCCGACCCCGCCGCGCCCGGGCGACCCTACGTGCTCCACGCGACCGACGAGATCGTCACCGAGTTCGCGGTCGAGACCTTCGCGGCGGATGCGCCGCTGCACGTCGTCGCCCTGCGCACGCCAACGGCGAAGTACGCGACCTACTCGCACTGGCCCCAAGAAGGCATCGCGCCGCTCTCCGGCGGCGAGGAAACCGAGCTCTATGACTACGCCACGCAGAGCGGCCGCCTGGAGCTGCACAGCTCGGCCGGCCAGAGCCCGAGCGAGCGGTCGCTGCGCGACGCCCACGGGCGCGCTTTCAGCGACGAGCTTCGGGCTCCGCTGCCGCGGCGGCTTGGCCCCGCGCAGGCCCGCGGCTTTGCCGATTACTTCTCGACTGCGAGGCGCGCCGCCGAGGCGGCGACGGCCCGCCGCAAACTTCGCACCGAACGCGAGGTTGGACCGATCGAAAACACCGCCCTTGCGGACGGCCATCACGAATCGAGATCTAGGGTTTCACCGCGCGGGAAACGCCAATGACCGCGCCGGCGCCGTCGAGGGCCTGGACCGCGACGTAGGGACCGGCGGAGGGAGCGGAGAAGCTGGTCTCAAAGCCAGTCCTGGCAGCCGTCGCCAGCGGCGCGAGCGAACTCGGCGAGGCGCCGGACAGCAGCCGCCAGGATGCGACCTCCGTGGCCCCGTTCCAGCTCACGGCGACCGTGACCGCCCCGGGGCCGCGGCGAGCCACGACCGACGGCGCGGTCACGGGCGTCGCGCGCCAGGGCGAGAGCGTCGTCTTGAAGTTCTGGACGTCGCGGCCGAGCGTCCCGTCGAGCAGCACGCGCCCGGACGCGTCGAACTCCGTGAAGTTCGGCAGCCGGCCGTAGCCGAGCAGCCAGTCGCCGCCCGCGAGGGTGTAGACGTTGCCCTGGCTTTCGGCCAGCAGCGTTTTCGTCGGGTTGACGAACTGGCGCGCGAGGCTGACGGTGTGGGCCGTCGGGTCGGGGGCGAGCAGCAGTCCGCGCGACTGCTTCTCCTTCGGCGGGTCCGAGCCGTTGTCGAACAGAGAGATGAGACCGCCGGGCTGGAACTCGGCATCGTGCTGCCAGTAGAAATTCGCTCCGCGACCGACCTTGAAGCTGCTGTGGGATCCGCCGAGACGCCAGCGGGCGGTGCCGCTGTGGATGTCGAGGTCATACAGCGTCCAGGTGTTGCGCACCGACACGAGCAGGTCGCCGGCGGAACCGGGGTCGATGGAGTTCAGATGCGCATAGTCCCACGGGTAGCTCGAGGAAGGAGCGGGGTTTTTCGATTCGGTCAACGGGATGTGCCCGAGCGCGTGCCACTCCCACATCACCAGTCCGGTCTTGATGTCGATCTCCTGCACGATCGAATCGTTGAGCTGTCCGCGCGCCGCGCCGTGCACGGACGACAGGTTCATGTGGATCGGGTCGAAC
>JAOPZB010000168.1 GCA_025964355.1 Solirubrobacterales bacterium
GATCCGCGCGACGACCGCGCCAGCCGGCGTCGCCGCGAAAGACAGGATCAGCGCGGCAACGGCCAGCAGCGCGACGACGATGCCGGCTCCAAGCGAGAACCGACGCGGCGTCCGTGCATCACCGTGCGCGAGGCGCAAGGCGGTCCCCCCCTAGTCTCGAATGAATGCTCTCCGACCCTCTTGTCGTTGGCAGTTTAGCGGTGACTGTCGACTTTTGCCATGCCGGTCGTCAACTACTGAGGGTCGACATCGACGCTGAAGTTCACCCCCATGTGTGTACGCGTGCCGGCGGCTTGTTCGACGGCCTCCCCCACCGCGGCGACCGCGCCGCGCCGCTCACGCGCCTTCACGACGAGCACCTGACGCTCGCGGCCGCGCAGACGGAACAGCGCCGCCGGGCCGAGCACGACTGGGCCGTCGCCGATCACGGGCGTGTCACGTCGCCCGCCGGCGGCCGCGAGCAGCTCGACGAGGTGGCGGCGCACGTCCGCAACCGCCGCGCGGGCGGGCGCGGCCTCCTCGGCGGAGCAGACGATCCTGATGAGGTGTGAGAACGGCGGGTAGTCGAGCGCGCGACGGCGCTCGAGCTCGCCGGCGAGGAAGCCGTGGCTGTCATGGCGGGCGGCGTACACGATCGCGCGCGCGTCGGGAGCGATCGTCTGCACCAGCACGCGCCCGTCGGCGCCGCGTCCGACGCGCCCGGCAAGCTGGGCGATCAGCGCGAAGGTCCGCTCCTCGGCTCGGAAGTCGGGGAAGCGCAGCGTCGCGTCGGCGTCGAGCACGACGCCGAGCGTGACGTCGGGGAAGTCGTGTCCCTTGGCGACCATCTGCGTGCCGATCAGCACGCCGGCCTCGGCGGCCTCGAAGCGGCGCAGCAGCGCGCCGACGCCACCGTCCTCGGGTGCGCCGACGACGTCGGCGTCCAGCCGGAACACGGGAAAGCCGCCGTCGTCGAGCACGCTCGAGAGCTCGTGCTCGAGGCGCTCGGTGCCGGCGCCGTGACGGGCGACCGAGGTGGAGGCGCAGCGGTCGCAGCTGGCGGGAGCCGGCTCGCGGTGGCCGCAGTGGTGACAGGCGATGAAGCCGCCGCCGCGATGCAGCACGAGCGTCACGTCACAGTGCGGACAGCTCCAGACGCGCCCGCAGGAGCGACAGGAGAGGAAGTTCGACCAGCCCCGTCGGTTGAGCAGCACGATCGCCTTGCCGCGCCGCTCGCGAACCTCGGCCAGGGCCTGCGAAGTCAGCGTATGCAGGCCGTGGTGCTCCTCGCGCATGTCGAGCACCTGCACGCCGGGCAGCGGACGGCCGTCGACCCGGCGGGGCAGGACGGAGGCCGGCAGGCGCTGTGCGCTCTCCGGGCGGGGCGTCGCGCTGCCGAGCAGCAGGACGGCGTTGCAGCGCGCGGCGCGCTCGGCGGCGACGTCGCGCGCGTCGTAGCGGGGATCGCCCTCGTGCTTGTAGGAGGCATCGTGCTCCTCGTCGACGACGATCAGGCCGAGGTCGTCGATCGGGGCGAACACGGCCGAGCGCGGGCCGACGCAGACCATCGCCTCGCCCTCGCGCAGCCGGCGCCACTCGGCGTAGCGCTGGGCGGGCGTCAGCCGGGAGTGCAGCACGGCGACGGTGTCCCCGAAGCGTTCGATGAAGCGTCCGACGATCTGCGGCGTCAGTGAGATCTCCGGGACCAGCACGATCGCGCCGCGCCGATGCGCCAGCGCGGCCGCGGCCGCGCGCAGGTAGACCTCGGTCTTGCCCGAGCCGGTGACGCCGTGCAGCAGGCGGTGCTCGGCTCGACGTGCGCCCAGCGCGGCGAGCAGCGGAGCCAGAGCGGCCTCCTGATCGGCCGACAGCTCGGGCGGCTGCGGGCTGCGCGAGCCAACGGCGAGGTGGCGCGGGCGCGCGACCGCACGGCGCTTGCGGCCGCTGAGGCGGCGCGCCGCGCCCGGTGGCAGCACGAGGGTGAGCGCGCGGCCGATGGTCGAGCAGTACTCCGCGGCGATCCATTCGGCGAGCGCCACGAGGTCGACGGGCACGCCGAGCTCGAGCGCGCGCAGCGGCGCGAGCAGCTTGTCCTCGGCGACATCGCTGCTGTCGGCGAGCCCGACCACGACACCGAGCACCTCGCGGCGACCGAATGGCACGACGAGCATGGAGCCGACGTCGACGGGGCCACCCTGCAGCTCGTCGGGCAGCCGGTAGTCGAACGGCCCGCGCAGCGCGCGGGTGCTCGTGAGCGGCTGCACCTGGGCGATCGCGGGCATCGGGGCCCTGACCCTAGAGCCCGCTGCGGTCAGAGTCCGGCGGCCGAGCGCAGCGCTGCCGACCGGTCGGTCCGCTCCCAGGTGAAGTCGTGGTCGTCGCGGCCAAAGTGCCCGTAGGCGGCTGTCTTCTGGTAGATCGGCCGGTGCAGTTTGAGCTCCTCGCGGAAGGAGCCGGGGCACAGGTCGAAGACCTCGTGCACCGCGCGCGCGATCTGGCCTCGGCTGACGCCGGCGCGCTCGGTCCCGAAGGTCTCGACCATCACCGAGACGGGATGGGCGACGCCGATCGCGTAGGCGACCTGCACCTCGGCGCGGTCGGCGAGGCCGGCGGCGACGATGTTCTTGGCAACCCAGCGCGCCGCGTAGGCGGCGGAGCGGTCCACCTTTGACGGGTCCTTGCCGGAGAAGGCGCCGCCGCCGTGGCGCGCCATGCCGCCGTAGGTGTCGACGATGATCTTGCGCCCGGTCAGGCCGCAGTCGCCCATCGGGCCGCCGATGACGAAGCGCCCGGTCGGGTTGACGAGGAAGTTCCTGGCGAGCTTCTTCTCGTCGTAGAGGTCGGCCGGCAGCACGGGGCGCAGCACGTGCTCGAGCAGATCCGGCTTGATCAGGCTCTCGGCGTCTATGCCGTCGGCGTGCTGGGTGGAGATCAGGATCTTTTCGATCTCGACCGGCTTGCCGTCCTGGTAGCGGACGGTCACCTGCGTCTTGCCGTCGGGGCGCAGGTAGGGCACCACCTCGCCCTTGCGGATCTCCGACAGGCGCTTGGCGAGCTTGTGCGCGAGCGAGATCGGCAGCGGCATCAGCTCCTCGGTCTCGTTGGAGGCGTAGCCGAACATCATCCCCTGGTCGCCAGCGCCGGCGACGTCGAGCTCGTCCTCGTCGGCGGGATCGTGGCGCGTCTCATAGGCGGCGTCGACGCCCTGGGCGATGTCGGGCGACTGCTTGTCGATCGCGTTTATGA
>JAOPZB010000179.1 GCA_025964355.1 Solirubrobacterales bacterium
TTCATCTTTGACATGCAAGACGGAGCCGACCTGCACGACGTCGGTGGACAGGTCCTTGGCCTGGATCACGGTCGCCATGCGCAGCTTCTCCTGCAGCTGCGCGATCCGGCTCTCGACCATCGCCTGCTCGTTCTTGGCGTCGTCGTACTCCGAGTTCTCGGAGATGTCGCCGAACTCCCTCGCCTCCTTGATGCGTTCAGCGACCTCGCGGCGCTTCGCGGTCGAGAGCAGCTCGAGCTCGTCCTTGAGCTTCTTCAGTCCTTCTGGGGTGAGGATGACGTCCTTCGGCATGTGCGTGGGGCGGGGATCCGATCCGCGGTTGGTGGTTCGGCCGGTGACACACAAAAACCCCGCTGCCAGCGGGGATGTCGCGGGCCGGGGGCTTCAGCGAGCGCAGCAGTATAGCGGGGCGCAGCGGACGGGCGAGGGGGGCTCAGACGGCGAGCGACGGGGCTCGCGATCCGGCATCCAGCACCTTGCGAGCCTCCGTCAGGGTGGGGGCTGTCTGCAGCATCTCGGTCATGCGCCTGGCGGCCCTGGACTCGAGTGGCAGACGCGCGAGATACCAGGCGTAGAACTTGCGAAGGTAGCGCGTTGCGCGCGCCTCACCGAGGTGCTCGACGGCGCGGTCGATGAGCCAGTCGAGCTCGGCCAGCACCTCCTCCGGGGTGGGCTCGCGCTCGCGCCCGAGCACGAGCTCGGCGAAGAGCCAGGGGTTGCCGAGCGCCCCCCGGGCGAGCATCACGGCGTGCGCGCCGGTCAGGCGGAATGCCCGGCGCACCTCCTCGGCGTCACTCAGCCCGCCGGTGAGGATCACGGGCGCCGGGAGCGTGCGCACGAGGCTGGCGACGAGGTCGTAGTCGGGGGCTCCCTTGTGCTGCACGGCGGCCGAGCGGGGATGAAACGCGATGGCGGCGATGCCCGCCTCCTCGACCAGGCGGTGGGCCAGGTCGACGCCGCTCGTCTCGCCTGAGCGCACACCCGAGCGCAGCTTGACCGTCACCGGAATCGCGCCCGCCCCGATCCCGCCCGGCCGTTCTCCAGCCTCGGTGGCGCCCTCGACGGTCGCGCGCGCCACCTCGACGGCCCGGTCGGGGTCGTCCAGCAGTGCCGCCCCCGCGCCGGTCTTCCGCACCTTGGTGACGGGGCAGCCCATGTTGATGTCGATCGCGTCGGCGCCGGCGCGCGCGACATGCGCGGCAGCCGAGCGCATCATCGCCGGGTCCTCTCCGAACAGCTGGATCGACACGGGCCCGCCGAGGGCGGGCGGGCCCGGCTCGCGCTCGCGCGGGTCGATGCGCAGCATCTCGATGCAGGTCTTCTCGTTGCCGTAGTGGATCGCGTGCGAGGAGACCATCTCCGAGACGGTCATCCCCGCCCCGTAGCGCTTGGCCTGAAGGCGCACGAACCAGTTGCCGATCCCGGCCAGCGGGGCGAGCATCACGCGGTTGGGCACCTCCAGGGAGCCCAGCATCCAGCGATCGGTCAGGGAGGCGATGTCGGCGATGACCCCATTGTGGCGTCGTTTCAGCGGTTGCGCTCGTCAAGCAGGCGCAGCCCGGTGAGCGTAAGCAGGTCGTCGACCTCCTCGATCTCCTCCGAGTAGGGCACCACCAACCGTGCAAGGCCGCCGGTCGCGACGACGTCCGTGCGTTCGCCGAGCTCGGCGTAGAGGCGTCGCATGATCGCGTCTATCGCGCCCGCGTAGCCGAAGACGACGCCTGATCGGATCGCGTCGATCGTGTTCTTGCCGATCACGCTGCGGGGTGGCGCGAGGTCGACCTTCGGCAGGCGAGCGCCCCGCTCGGAGAGCGCTTCGAGCGATATCTCGATCCCGGTCATCAGCGCGCCGCCCACGTACTCGCCCTCATGCGAGACGACGTCGAAGGTCGTCGCGGTCCCGAAGTCGACGCACACCGCTCCTCCCCCGAAGCGCTCGCGGACCGCGACGGCGTTGACGAGCCGGTCCGCACCGATCTCGCGAGGATTGTCGTAGCGGATCGCCATGCCGGTCTTCGTGCCAGGGCCCACCGCGAGCATCTCGTGGCCGAGGTAGCGGCCGGCCATCTCGGTCCACTCCGGCTCGAGCTGGGGGACGGTCGAGGACACGATCGAGGACTGCACGTCCTCAAAGCCGTATCCGCGAAGCTCGAGCAGGTTGCGCAGAGCCGCGCCGAGCTCGTCGGCGGTCGACACTCGTACAGTCGCGAAGCGCCAGTGCTCGAGCAGCTCCTGCCCGCGGAAGACTCCGAAGTGCGTCTGTGTGTTACCGACGTCGACGACGAGCAGCATGCGCGAGCATTATGCTGGGACACGGCATGGCGGCGTCTGCCCCCAAGCTCTACGTGAACCCCGGCTCGCACCCGTGTGCAGCGGTGGAGGCCGCACTCAGGCTCAAGGGGATCGACTACCAGCGTGTGGATCTGCTGCCGCTGACCCAGATGATCGTCGGCCCGCTGCGCTACGGCGGCAACACGGTGCCCGGAATGCGCCTCGACGGGGAGCGCCTCGTCGGCTCCCGAACGATCATGCGCCGCCTCGATGCGCTCGTGCCGCAGCCGGCGCTGCTGCCACCAGCGGACGATCCCGCCCAGGCGCGCGTGCTGGAGGCGGAGCGCTGGGGCGACGAGGTGTTCCAGGGCGTGCCCCGCCGGATCATCGACGCCGCGTTCCTGCGCGGCCCGCGCGCGATGGAGAGCTACGTCGGCGACGCCAAGCTGCCGCTTCCGACTGCCCTGCTGCGTCCCGGCCAGCCGCTGACCGCCCGGCTGATGGCGATCAGGAACAAGGCCCGCGACGAGGCCGCCCGCGCGGACCTTGCCGCTCTGCCCGGCCAGCTCGACCGCGTCGACGGCTGGATCGGCGAGGGCCTGCTCGGCGGCGAGACCCCAAATGCTGCCGACCTGCAGATCGGCAGCACGATCAGGCTGCTCATGAGCCTCGGCGACGTTCGGCCGCTCCTGGAGATGCGACCGGCGGCCCGGCTGGTCGCCTACTTCCCGCCGATGGCGGGAGACGTGCCGGCGGGCACCCTGCCGGCCGAGTGGCTGCCGGCGGCTGGGCAGTAGGCCCCCCCGGAGGCGAAGGGTCCCCGCTGGGCTCACGCGTGCAGCAGCACGCTCCTGGTGACCGTCACAGCCGAGCCGTGAGCGGGCGTGAGCCGGATCTGGACCTGCAGCGCAAGGCGACGATGACCACGCAGCGCATGCTTGGCCCTGGCGTTGAGGATGACCGTGAAGCGCACGCTCCCCGGTTGCAGGGCCGAGCGCACGATCCTGCCCACGCGGCTGCGCTTGGAATGCCCGGCGACGGCCAGCGATGAGCTCTTCGCGAGCAGATCCACCTCCAGGCGTCCACCGGCGCCGGCCTGGGACACCGTCACCGATCCGCGCACCTGGGAGCCGCGCTGGCTTGAGGCGAGCTTGACCGCCGTCGCCGCGCTGCCGAGCAGCGGCGAGGCCGGCGCGCCTGCCGGCGCTGTCGAAGGCCCGGATCCGCTGAGCGGCGGACTCCCGGTCGCAGCGCCGGGTGTGGTGGGTTGCGTGGACGTCGTGGTCGTGGTCGTCCCGGTGGAGGCGACGATGACCGTCCCGTGCATGATTGGGCCGTGATAGGAGCAGTAGAAGGCGTATTCGCCGCTCTGGGCGAAGGTGCAGGACCCGCTCCAGTTCGTTTTGAAGTTGCCGCTCCCGACGGGTACCGAGGCTTCGCAGACGGGGGCGACGGAGCTCGTCCAGACGATCCCGTGCGGAATGGTCGTCGAGCCGTTCGCGAACGCCACTGCCTCGGCGGGCGCGATCCGTGTCTGTTCGGGCGACCAGCGGTGCGCTTCCCCGTAGACGCCGGCGTCTTCCGCCTTGACCGTGGGGCCGGTTTCCGAGCCGGCGACCGCAGGCAGCACGACCACCGCCGCGCCGAGCGCCATCACGAGGGCCAACAGCGAGCGCCTGCGCAGTCTCACGATCTCAAACACACCCTTCGTCGTCGCCTCATCGGTCGCCGTGCTGCTCGCGAGCGCGTCCGCGGCCCGGCTCTGAACCTCAACCAGCAGGACGCCGGCGCAGCGCGATCCTTCCCCCGCGGGCTCGCGGGTGGGCTGCTGCGCAGCGCGGGCGGCGCTACAGTCGCAGAGCGGCCTGCGGCCGTCGCAGCCGCAAGTCGCTCCCAGACCCATGCGCCTCCTCGATCCACAGTCGCTGTCCCAGCACGTCGACCGCCTGTACCGGGCAGCCTGGGGACTGTGCGGCTCGCGCGAGGACGCTGAGGACCTCGTGCAGGAGACCTTCGCGCGGGTCCTGTCGCGGCCCCGCCTGCTGCATGGCGACGACGACCTCTACTACCTGATGCGCGTCCTGCGCAACACGTTCCTGACGTCGCGTCGAACCGCGGGACGCAGGCCGGTCACCGTCGCGCCGCTCGAGGATGTCGTGACGGAGGACCCCCGCCCGATCGGCCGGCCCGAGCAGGCCCTGGAGGTCCAGGAGGTCTATGCGACCATCGCGACCTTGCCGGAGGACTTCCGCCTGGCGATCGTGGCGGTCGACGTCCTCGGCCTCTCCTACCGGGAGGCGGCGCGCGCTTTGGGCGCCCGTGAGGCCACCATCACGACGCGTCTCTTCAGGGCGCGCAACCAGGTCGCCAAGAAGCTCAACGCGAGCCCACCGCCGGAGAATCCGCAGCCGATCCCGGCCGATCTCGACGCGGCCACCCCGACGGCCGGCGCCGCCAGCAGCCGCAGGGAACAAATGCGCGCGCGAGGAGTCCTGCGGGGTAGGGAAACACAATGACCGAGCAGCGACCATCAACCGAGTCCGAGCTCGTCGAGTTCGTGCGCTCGATCGACGTCCGGGCGCCGGATTCGCTGCACCGCGAGGTGCAGTCGCTGATCGGCGCGTCAGGGCGC
>JAOPZB010000219.1 GCA_025964355.1 Solirubrobacterales bacterium
CACGCTCACCAATCTCCCGGAAACGGCGAGGCCGCCGACGGTCGGCGCTTACGACCCTCTGCACGACGCATCCACCTCCGCGCGCCTCCTGTCACGCGAAGGCACCACCGCGGTCTTCGAACTGGCCGCGAGCGACTATCCGCGGCTGCTCACGCTCGACTACAGCGGCAGCTGACGCCGGCCCGCGTTAAAATGCGCGGATGGGCGGCCACACCTGTAATGACGTCGGCACGGCGATCATGAAGCCGCCCTCAGCGGAGGTCCTGGCGCATGGCTGATCGCCGTAGCGTCGTCGTAGGCGCCGTCGTCTGCCTGCTCACGGCGGGCGCGCTCAGCGGCTGCAACGGAACGGTGAGTGGCCGCGTCCCGCAATCGAATGGAGGCGAAGGAGCAGCTGAATCCTCCGAAGAAGCTGAAAAACGTAAGGAAGAAACGGCTGAAACAGCGAAAAACCGTGAACTGCTCTCCGAGCTGGAAGCAAAGAAGCGCGAAGAAACAGCGGAATCGCGGGGCAGGAAGCGAGAAGCGGCTGCACAGGCGGCCGCGAAGAAGCTCGAACAGAGCTCGCGCACGGCGGCAAAGAAGCAGCAGGAAGCCGCGTCGGCTGCGAAGAAACGCGAAGAGGCGGCCCGTGCGCAGGCGAAGAAGGGAGAAGAACTCGCACGAGCCGAAGCGAAGAAGCGCGAAGAAGCCAAGAAGCGCGAAGCTGCGGCACGAGCCGAAGCCAAGAAACGCGAAGAAGCCAAAAAGCGCGAAGAAGCAGCACGAGCACAGAAAAAGGCGCGCGAAGAAGCCGCGCGCAAGCAGACCACGACGCTGACGGTCTCGCCGTAGGGATCGCGTCCTCACCTGCGGACGGCGGCCGCCCCCGAGCGTCGAGCGACCCGCTCGCACGGTCTAAACTCGGCTGGGTGGCCTGGCGAGCGCTCAACCCAGATCGCGGAGTCGCCCGGGCGGCGCTGGCCGGCTTGGCGGTGCTCGCCTGTGCGGCCCCGATAGCCGGCTGCGGGACGGGAGGGACGGGCTCCAAGGCGGCTGAATCCGGAGAACCTGCGTCCACGAGCTCGACCACGGCGCGCGAAGAACCGCTGCAGGCCGAAGCCAAGCGTCAGGAAGCCGAACTAAAGCGGCGCGAAGTCATCTCAGAAGCCGAAGCGAAGAAGCGGCGCGAACTCATCCGCCAGAGCCGGGAAGCGGCACCTAAATCCAAACCCAGCAGGCGCAAACAGGCCCGTGGGACCAAAAGGGCCTCCCGAGCCGGTGGGACCGCGCGCCCCAGGAAGGCGCCGAGGACGGCTGCTCGCCCCAAAGCGAAGGCCAAGTCCCCGGCGAAAGCCGAACCCCGGACGGCAGCAGAAGAAGCTGCGCGCAGGCAGTTCGCGCGCGAAGAAGCCTCCGAAGCCGCGGCGGCCAAGCGACGGGCACAGCAGGAAGCTCGAGAAGGGGGCTAGCCGCTCCCGGCCGACCGCGGAGTGGCGAGCCAGTTGACGATCGCATTCCCCCGTACGAACCCGTCACGGCTGAACGGGCCGTCGCCGGTGGCGGAGAAGACTTCGTAGCCGAGCTCGCTGAGCAGGTCCCATGGCGCGCCGCGAATGGCTCCGTACAGCGCCGTGGCGTCGTAGACGTGCTCGAAGATCACAAGCGGCCGAACCTCGCTGAGCACGGCCCTCGCGCCCTCGAGCACCGCGACCTCGGCTCCCTCCACGTCGATCTTGACGACGCTCGGGCGCAGACCCGACATCTCCACATCGAGTGTCGATACCTCAACCGAGATGTACTCGGGATCCCCCCGCTCGTCGCTGATCTCCGGACGCCGGCGCAGCCCGCTCCACCCGTCCAGCTGGCGAAAATGGCAGAACTCGGCGATCTCGGCGCGCGCGCCAAGCGCCTTGGCACGGCAGTCAACATCCGGGAACGCGCGCGCGAGCTCCGCGGCGACGCTGGGAATGGGCTCAAACGCCACGTGATCACCCTGCGGCGCGATGCGCACCGCCTCGGCCAGGACCTGGCCGCGGTTGGCGCCGACGTCCACGTAGGTCCCCGATCCGCGCAGCGTGCCGGCGAGCACGGCGCTTATCCCGAGCGCCTCCTGCTGCGCCTGGCGCGCAGCCGAGTTGATGGCGGCGAGTAGCTCGGGACGGCCGAGCCGCCGAGACGCCGCCCCAACCGCCCTATTGACGAACCGCATGCACAATCGAGGTCGGCATCACGGCCCTGGGGCGCAACCGGGCGAGAACGAGGGTCCAGGGAAGTTGCAGCAGCGCGGTGATTCGCGATCGCCTCACGGCCGGTGCGCGCTCGGCTCCAAGTGCGACGGTGTCCGATCTCATCACGCGGTTTCCCTGAAACGGGATACCCGTCTGCAGGCGCGAGAAGTCCGGTAGCGACGCGGACTCGCCGACGTGGTCGAGCACGCTGCGCAGCATGCCTCCCGGATCGGCGACAAAGTCCTCGTAGCGCACGAACAGTCTCCGCTCGCGAGGATGTTTCAGAAACACGAAAACCGACAGCAGATGCGTCAGCCATAGATAGACGTTCGTCGTCAGCGTCGACTTGGCATACTGCGCGACGTCCTGACGATTGAACGATGCGACCACGCTCTGTGGATCTCGGACGAGGTAGACGAGAAAGAGGTCGATGTCGGGGACACGCTGAAGCTCGCGCGCTCGCAACGGGTAATGCGAGGTGTCGACGATGAGCGCAGCCCCGGTCGCCCGGCCGATGGCCCGATACAGATCCTCGGCCGCGCGTCGATACGGTAGCCGCAGGCGACGCCGCGCCCGCCACTTGTAGATGCGGAAGGGCGCCACGGAGCGCTCCAGCGAACGCTGAGCCTCCCTGCCGACCAGGGCGTCGGCGACCTCGACCTCATCTCGCACGGCACGCCAGAAGCGCACGCGCTCCTCGTCGTCGAGCTGCGGTTCGCCGGCTCGCACGAGCCATGCGTCGAGCTCGCCCGCGTAGAACACTCCGGCGCAGTTGCCCATGGCGATACCGAAGATGGTGCTGCCGCTGCGGCCCGCGCCCATCACGTATATGACCCGCGGCCGGTCTCCACCTACCGGCGTCGGAGCATCGTCGAGTGCCGGCTCTGCCATGGGATGCGTAGGCTATCTCAGGATCCACGCGCGGACAGGGCGTCATCGAGAAGCGAAGTCACGGCCCTCACCGTCCGCCCCACCCCCATCTCGTTCTCCGCAAAGGACCGGCCGCGCGCGCCCTGGGATTCGCGAGCGTCTTCATCGTCGAGCAGGGCGCCGACGGCCTCAGCAAGCGCCGCGGCCGTCGGCTGAACTATTTGCAGCGCCCGCGCATCAACCAGCTCCGACCAGCTGTCAGGCCCGTCGATCGCGACAACGGGCCTGCCGGACGCGAGCGAGGCGGCCAGTGACCCCTTCCGCGACGTCGGGCCCGGCGTGTCGGCGAACAGCAACACGTCGCAGCTCGCGATCATGTCCGCAAGCTCCTGGCCGGGAAGCACCCCCGAGAAGGACACGACGTCATCGAGGCCGCGATGCCGCGCGGCTGCCTGCCACGCCGCGCCGACCGGCGACGGCCGGCCGGGCGCGCCGAGCAGTCGCAGGTGCGGGCGACGACCTCCTCGCCGCAGCTCGCCGAGCGCGTCGAGGATCATCTCGGCCCCGGCCGTCCTCATGTACGAATAGCCGAACAGCCCGACGATCGGCTCGGCATTGTGCGGGGAACCCCCCAGCGGTGACGGTAGGTTCGAGAACACGGGAGCGAGCAGCGTCGGCCTTCGAGGAAGCCACCGTCTCGATTGGAGCCACGTGACTCGAAAGTCGGCGGTCGTGATGACCGCCGCAGCCGCGCGCATTACCGGCCTCAGCGCCATGCGCTGGGCGAGCGCCCATACGTCGCCACGCCAGCCCGCGTGCCCCCACGGATACGCGAACTCGTGGGCGATGATCACAACCGGCGCCTTCGGCGCTCGCAGCGCTGACAGCGTCGGGCGTACGAACAGTGGAAGGCCGCGGTAGGAATATGAGAAGACCGAATAGTGAAACAGCACGGCGTCCGGCCGGCGCCGCTCGAGTTCCGTTGCGAGCCGTCGCGTCCACGCGTTGATCTCAGCGCGCGCCCCCACGAGCGAGGTCTCGCTGCGCACCAGCCAGTGAAACGAGCATGAGGCGCCGTTGCGCGAGAGCGCATCAGCGAGCAACCCGGCGTGGTCGCGTACCCCGCAGGTCTGGCTCACAGACATGCCGACAACGGCGATCTCCGTCGGCTTGACGGCGACCGAGCTGGGCCTAGCCACCCAAGATCTCTCCACGGTATGC
>JAOPZB010000126.1 GCA_025964355.1 Solirubrobacterales bacterium
AAGCTCACCGTGCACAACCTCGACCAGATCCTCGAGGGAGACCTTGATGAGCTCACCGCCGCGCTTCAGGCCGACGAGAAGCGCCGGCGGCTGGAGGCTCACGCCGCGGTGTGATGCGCGACCACGCCCGCGACGAGCGCCTGGACGCTGCTTCGGAGCGTCGAGCCGGCGCCAGCAGGGCCTGGGGAGCCCATTCAGCACGCGACGCGCTGGACGGCGCGATCACCGCGATCGCGGCCGCCGGATGCGAAACCCCACGGCTCGACGCCGAACTGCTACTTGCGGACGTGCTCGGCGTCTCCCGCGCACAACTGATCGCCGACCGCGACCTGGCAGTCGAAGGTCCCGCGATCCGGGCCTTCCAGGATGCCGTCCGCCGCCGGGCCGTCCAACGAGAGCCCGTCGCCTACATAGTCGGACGGCGAGGCTTCCGTCGCCTGGAGCTCACCGTCGATGAGCGGGTGCTGATTCCACGTCCCGAGACCGAGCTGCTGGTGGAGGTGGCGCTCTCCCTGAGCTACGGTGCACACTTGCTAGACGTCGGCACCGGCAGTGGCGCCGTGGCGCTCGCCCTCAAGGACGAGCGTCCCGACCTCGACGTGGCGGGCAGCGAGGTCAGCGAGGAGGCGCTCGAGGTGGCGCGAGCCAACGGCCGGCGCCTCGGCGTCGACGTGCGCTGGATGTCCGCCGACCTGCTCGACGGCGTCCCTGACGAGTTCGACGCCGTCCTGGCCAACCTGCCCTATGTCGCCGACTCCGAGCGGGCCGAGCTCGCGCCCGAGATCTCACGGCACGAGCCGCAGGGAGCGGTCTTCTCCGGCCCCGAGGGGCTCGACGCGATCCGCGGCCTGCTCGAGCAGTTAGCACGGCGCGAGCGCGTCGAGCTCGTCGCGCTCGAGGTCGGCGCCGGCCAGGCGCCCGCCGTTGCCCGGCTGACCCGCGCAGCCGGCTTTGGAGCGGTGCGCAGCCAACGCGACCTGGCAGGTATCGAGCGGGTCGTCGTGGGGGAACGGGAGCGGGTCGTCGTAGGGGAACGGCGATGAGCCCGATGCTCGACGCTGATGACGCGGCCCGCCTGCAGGACTGCGTGGCCGGCGGCGGTGTCGCCGTCTTTCCCACCGACACCGTCTACGGCGTCTGCTGCGACCCCGACAGCGAGCCGGCGGCGCGGCGCCTCTACGACCTCAAGGGCCGACCTCCGTCACGTGCCTGCGCGGTCATGTTCTTCGCGCTCGAGCCCGCGCTGCAGACGCTCGGCGAGCTTCCCGACAGCGAGCGCAGGGCACTGACCGCGCTTCTTCCAGGGCCCGTGACCCTGCTGCTGGCAAACAGGGGGCTCCACTTCACGGCGGCCTGCCGGACGGATCCGCTGACCCTCGGCCTGCGGGTGCCGCGCCTGCCCGGGTCGCTGCACGCCCTGTCCGCGATCACCCGTCCGGTGATGCAGTCGAGCGCCAACCGGTCCGGTGAGCCCGACGCACGCTCGCTCGACGAGGTGCCGTCGAGCCTGCTCGACAGCGTGGACCTCGTGCTGGACGGGGGCGAGCTTCCCGGCAGGGCCTCCACCGTGATCGATCTGCGCGACTACGCGCTGCAACGCCGCTGGCACGTCCTGCGCGAGGGAGCGCTCGCGAGCGACGACGTGCGTGAACTGCTCGCGTCCTCAGGCTGAGGGACGGGGGTCCCTTGCTGGTGCTAGCCTCGTGGCAGCTGCCGCGACTGGCGCTGTGAGGTGGAATCGACCACCGGGAAGCGGTCAGCCGAACCGCCGCGCGCCTGGGCACAAAGTCGCCGATCTCAAGGAGAGCGCCGTGAGTGAGCCCAGCCCCGATTACTTCAACCGGCCCCTGGCCGAGGTAGATCCCGAGATCGCCGAGGTGCTGCGTGGCGAGCTCGAGCGCGAGCAGCGCACGCTCGAGATGATCGCCTCGGAGAACTTCGTCCCGCTCGCCGTGCTCGAATGCCAGGGCTCGGTGCTGACGAACAAGTACGCCGAGGGGTATCCCGGCCGCCGCTACTACGGAGGCTGCGAGTGGGTCGACATCTCCGAGCAGCTCGCCATCGACCGTGCCAAGGCGCTGTTCGGCGCCGAGCACGCCAACGTCCAGCCGCATTCCGGCTCGCAGGCGAACGCCGCCGTCTACCACGCCCTGCTCGAGCCCGGCGACACGATCATGGGCCTCTCCCTCGCACATGGCGGCCACCTCACGCACGGCATGCGCCTCAACGTCTCCGGCCGCCTTTACGAGATCGCCGCCTATGAGGTCGATCGCGAGACGAGCCTCATCGACATGGACGAGGTCGCACGCATCGCTCGCGAGCGCCGCCCGAGGCTGCTGCTGGCGGGCTGGTCGGCGTATCCGCGCGAGCTCGACTTCGCTCGCTTTCGCCAGATCGCCGACGAGGTCGGCGCGCTGCTGATGGTCGACATGGCCCACTTCGCCGGCCTCGTGGCGGCGGGGCTGCACCCGAACCCGATCGACTACGGCGCCGACGTCGTCACGACCACGACCCACAAGACTCTCGGCGGCCCGCGCGCCGGCGTGATCCTCTGCAAGCGGGAGTTCGCAAAGAAGATCGACTCCGCCGTGTTCCCCGGCCAGCAGGGTGGCCCGCTCGAGCACGTGATCGCGGCCAAGGCCGTGGCGTTCAGGCTCGCGGCGAGCGAGCTGTTCGCCGAGCGCCAGCAGCGCACCGTCGACGGCGCCCGCGCGCTGGCCGCCGAGCTGATGCAGGCCGGCCACGGCGTGAACGTCCTGACCGGCGGCACCGATGTCCACCTCGTGCTCGTCGACCTGCGTGACACCGGCCCGACACTCACCGGCAAGCAGGCCGAGGACCGCCTGGCCGAGATCCAGATCACGGTCAACCGCAACGCGGTCCCGTTCGACCCGCGGCCGCCGATGGAAGCCTCGGGGCTGCGGATCGGAACGCCGGCCCTCGCCACGCGCGGCCTGCAGGGCGAGGACTTCAGCGAGGTCGGGCGGATACTCGCGATCGCGCTCACACCCGAGTACGAATCTCGCGCCGGCGAGCTGGCCGAGCGCGTCGCGGCGCTCGTCGATCACTACCCCCTCTACGAGACGCTCGCGAGCCCGGCGGCGGCCTAGCTGGCGCCCCGCGGCGCTTGCGACCTCGGTGCGTGCGATGCTGTGCGCCAGTCGATGGCGCATCCCAACGAGCTCGACGCGCTTTACGCCTTCCTGGCCGCCGCGGTCGTCACCGCGCTGCTGACGCCGCTCACGATGAGGTTCGCGAGGGCCGTCGGCGCGATCGACGAGCCGCGCGAGCGCGGCCTGTCCGAGCGCCCGACGCCGCTGCTGGGCGGCCTCGCGATCTTCGCGGGGCTGCTTGTCGCGGCGCTCCTGTGGCTGCCGGCCGGCTACCGCGGAGACCACCAGCTGTGGCACGGCGTGCTTCTGGCCGCGGCCGTGATCACGCTCGTCGGGGCGCTTGACGATCGCTTCGACCTGCCGCCGGCCGTGAAGCTGGCGGGACAGGTGCTCGCCGCGGTGATCGCCGTGCACTACGGCGTCGCCGTGAAGGTGATCACGCTGCCGTTCATCGGCCTGCTGCACTTCCCCAACGCGGGAGTGACGAATGCCGGCCCGCTGCTGACCGTCGTCGGCCTCGTGGCGATGATGAATGTCGTCAACTTCTCCGACGGCGTCGATGGGCTCGCTGCCGGCGTCTGCGTGATCATCGCGGCCGCGATCGCGATCATCGCCTTCGACCTGAGTCGCGGCCAGCCGGGGGTGCTCGCGGCGATCACGGCGGGCGCGGCGCTCGGCTTCCTGGTCTTCAACTTCCCGCCGGCGTCCAGCTTCATGGGCGACTGCGGAGCCCAGCTGCTGGGCCTGTTGATGGGCGTCATCACCGTCGAGGCGGCGGTCAAGACGCCGGTGATCGTCTCCTTCGTGCTGCCGTTGATCCTGCTCGCAGTGCCATTCCTGGACACGACCTTCGTGGTGCTCAAGCGGTTGAAGTACAGGCAGCCGATCTACCGGTCAGACAGCGAGCACTTCCATCACCGCATGGCCCGCATCGGCTTCAGCAGCAGACGCACGATCGCCTACCTCTACGCCTGGACGCTGATGCTCGCGGGGCTGGCGCTCGCGCTGCGCTTCGTCCCGTACAGCGATCACAAAGGCCACCTGCACACCGGCTGGACGCTCGTCCTGGTCGGGCTCGGCCTGATCGTCGCGGCGGCGAGCGTCTACCTCGTCTACCTGCTCGAGATACTCAAGTTCAGGCGCCTGGACACGATGCGCCTGCTGCGGCTGCGACCGGAAGCGTCACCAGCGGAGATCGACCTCGACGTCGCCAAGCATCTGGAAACCGGCGAGTTCCAGGCGGTGTCGAGCTCCGGGGACGGCGATGTGCAGGTGCGGGGCGGGACGCGCCCGGGCCGGGCTGAGGATGGGGTTGGCCAGCGAGAGGTGAATCAGGATCGCGTACGCGCAGAAGAGCAGCGTGGCGACGCGCAGGCGCCGATCGCCGCCGACCGCCGCTAGGGGCAGCAGCCAGATCGCATACCAGGGCAGCAGCCAGGCAGTCGACAGCAGCAGCGCGAGCATCGACCACCCGGCGGCCACACGCCAGTCGGCGCCCCGCGCGGTGCGCCACAGGGCAGCGGCCAGGACGAGCAGAAAGCCGATGACGTACGCATGGCGCCACCATGCCGGCGTGCCGCTCAGCCCCACCAGCCGCGCCGTCTCGGCGGGGATGCTGTGGGTCGCCACCAGCTGCTGCTGCTCGCCGACCGCGTTGAGAAAGCCCAGCGCATGCCCGCCGAAGCCGACCAGCGCCAGCAGCGCCAGCGCCCCCAGGCACAGCAGCGCGCTCACCGCCGTCCTGATGCGCTCGCGCGCGTTCGGAGCGCCCAGCACGAGGAACGGCAGCACGAGGCCGCTGGTGACCTTGACGCCGACGCCCGCGACCAGCGTCGCCGCGCCCGCGCGCAGGTGCGGGTCGGCGCCCGCGGTGAGCGCGAGGGCGACGGCGAGCACCAGCAGGATCAGCGTGTCGTTGTGTGCGCCGCCGACCGCCAGCACGAGCAGAACCGGGTTGAGTCCCACGAACGCGGCCGCCGAGGCAGGGGAATGACCGAGACGCCGGGCCGCGCGTGCCACGAGCGCCACCGCCCCGAGGCTTGACGCGGCGGCGACCGCTTTGAGCACCCACAGGCCGCCCGCGACGCCGAGCGGCGCGGTCGCGTAGCTGAGCAGCGTGTAGAGCGGACCGTAGGGGGAGTGCTTGAACGGCCAGCCGATGAACCGGAAGACCGGATCTGTGCTCGCTTCGGCGGCGATGTGCGTGTAGGGGTCCAGTCCGTGCAGCGCGCCCATCCGAGCGAATGCGAGGTAGCCGAAGACGTCCTGGGATATCAGGGGCGGCCCGAGGGCCAGGATCACGTGCGCCAGCACGATGGCGCCCGCGAGCGAGCGCCCGCACACTGCTCGGGCGCAGACCAGCACGAGCAGATAGCTCGCGCACATGATCAGCATCAGCACCTGAAAGCCGTCTCTGGTGAGGGCCGCTCCGAGCCCCTGCAGCGGTCCCGCCAGCCAGTCCGGCCAGCCGCCGACGCGGGCCGGGACGTATTCCGACGGTTTCGCGGCGGCGTCGGCGCTCAGCAGCAGCGCCGTGGTCAGCACCCCCACCAGGCCGAGCGCACCGAGCCCGCGCAGGACTCGGGAGGGGGCTTGCCCGTCAGCCGTCCTGCCGGCCTGCGGGGGCGTCTCTCCGGGGATCTGGACGCGGGCTGTGGGGGTCGCGGCCTGAATGACGGTTATTGTTGCGTCTAGTCCGACCTGCAAGCGTCCTGCAGGCGCGCTAGCCTGTGGCCGCTGCCATGCCCGCCGGGAGGATAGGCCGCGGGTGCAACCCGCGCCGAGGCCGGCGAGCCGCACCGTCTATGCGACGTAGCTACCGCAAACGCACTCCCCGCCGGATTCGAGAGCGATCCGGCTCAGGAGGCCCGCTGCCCGGAATGGCGCCCCGGCGGGTGCTGATCCTGTCGGCCGAGGTCGGTGAGGGCCACGCCGCGGCCGCCCGTGCCCTGGCCCAGCAGGTCGAACGCTCCCCGCAGGCGACGGACGTGGTGCTGATCGACGGTCTCGCGGCCATGGGGCCGCTGTTGCGCCCGGTGGTAGAGGACGGCTACCGCGTCCAGCTGCGCTTCTTCCCGTGGACCTACACGCTCGTCTACTGGATGCTCGAGCACGTCGCCCCGATCCGGGCGGTCGCGCGTGAGCTGCTCTGCCGGCTCGGCTCGCGGCCGCTCGCGCGCCGCATCGCCGAGTACGACCCCGACGTCGTCGTCTCGACCTATCCGGCGGTGACGGTGGTGCTGGCGCGGCTGCGCCGCACAGGAGCGATCCAGTGCCCGACCGTCGCGACGATAACCGACCTGACCGGGCTGTTCTTCTGGGCGCAGCCCGGGATCGACATGCATCTGGTGATGTACGGCGAGTCGATGCGGTCGGTCGAGCGGATCGCCGGCGATGGCAGCGCCAGGCTGGTGCGGCCGCTGATCTCCGCCGAGTTCCTCGAGCCCCGCTGCCCGTTCGACACGCGCCGCGCGCTAGGACTGCCCGAGGAGGGGCGCATGGTCGTCGTGTCCGGCGGCGGCTGGGGGGTCGGGGACATCGCGGGGGCCGTCCTGGAGTTCACGCGGGTGCCCGAGGTGAGCAGCATCGTCTGCCTGGCCGGTCGCAACGAGCCGCTCGCGCACAAGCTTCGCACCGCGTTCGCCTCCGAGCCACGCGTGCACGTCTACGAGTTCACCGACAAGATGCCCGAGCTGCTCGCCGCCGCCGACGTGCTCGTGCACTCCACCGGCGGAGTCACCTGCCTCGAGGCTCGAGCGGCGGGCACGCCCGTCGTCTCCTACGGCCTGCCGGTCGGCCATGCACGTCTCAACACCCGGGCGATGGCGGCGCTCGATCTCGTGCGGCTCGCCAACGACACCGACGAACTGCGCAAGCACGTGCAGGCCAGCTTCGCCTCCGTCCTACCGCAGCCGAACGGGAGCTCGCCGGGCGGCGCGCGGCTGGGAGCGGACGCCGTCGACGTCGTGCTCGACGTGCCGCGGAGGGTCCGGCCGATCCCGCTCTGGCGTCTGCGCCTGGCGGCCGCGGCCACTCAGCTGGTGCTGCTGCTCGGCGTCGCCTCGTGGATGCTGTCGACCGACGAGGTCACCGCCGTGGCGGGGAAGTTCCTCGACGTGCATCCGCTGACGCACGTCAAGACCACCCAGCCGGAGGTGGGCGTGATCGTGCACATGCCCTCGCAGGACATCAGCACGGTCGCGACCCAGCTGGCCGGCCGTGGCATCCACCTCTCCTTCGCCGACGATGCGGCCGTTCCGTCGCCCTCGCGGATCACCACGCTGCGCTCGCTCGAAGACGAACTGATGCCCGAAGTGCCCGCATCGGCGCCCCTGAGATGGGTCGACACGCGCGGCGTGCTGCGCTCACAGGCGCGCGCGCTCGGCCTGCGCCACAGCTTCTACTACCTGCAACCGCCCGGCGGCCTCTCGGTCGGTCAGATGGTGCTCGCGCGCACCGCTGGGGCCACGCCGGTGAAAGGTGCGCTTCGGGTCAGCGCGACCGGCCCGCTGCCTCAGCGCCCGATGCGCGCCGGAGACGTCCTCGTCGTCGAGCTCGACGGGTCGCCGTCGTCTGTGGCGGGCTTCGAGCGGATCGTGTCCTGGCTGGCAGCCGGCGGGCTCGGCGTCGAGCCGATCGGGTGGCTCACAGGCTCGCCGGCCATCAAGGCCAACAGGAGCGGCGAGCGCGCGAGCGCCGCCGCGCCGGCGATCAGCAGCCCCAGCGACAGCGCCAGCGGCACGCCGCCGAGTGGAGTGGCCCCGAAGTTCTCCCCTAGCAGCAGCGGCGCGAGCACGACCGGGATCATCGTCTGAGTCACGAACACGAGCGGCGCGACCTGGATCGCCGGCCGCGACTGCAGCGCGCTCATCTCGCTCAACACGCCGACCGCTGAAGCGATCGCCGTCGACAGCGCCCACGCGGCGGCCGGCAACAGGTGATGGCCGGCCAGGTCGTCGGACGCGAGCTTGGTGGCGACGCCGCTCCAGCCAAAGGCCAGACCCGCGCCGAGCATCGTGACCACGGCGTTCGAGCGCCCGAGGACGCGCAGGAGGTAGGGCAGCAGGCTGGCGAGAGCCAGCGCGGCCAGCACGAGCGTGATCGTCAGCTCCTCTGACGTGTGAGTCGTACTGCGCGCCGGCGCTGTCAGGCCCGCGCCGATGACGCCGGCGACGATCGCCAGCATGGCGATGTGCTCATAGCGCCCGGCGTGCTCACCGAGCATGCGCTCGGCCACGAGCATGAGCACCAGCAGGCCAGCGGCGAGCGCCGGCTGCACGACCACGAGCGGCGCCAGCAGCAGGGCAACGACCTGCAGCGGGAAGCCCAGGATCGACAGCCCGGTGCCGAGCAGCCAGCGCGAGCGCCTGACCAGGCCCCACGCGAGCGCCAGGCGCAGATGCTCCTCGCGGGGCGCCTCCTTGGCGTCCATCGCCTGAAGCGCGATCCCTAGGCTGTAGAACGTCGAAGCCCCAACCGCCGCCAAGATTCCGAGCACAAGATCAACCATGTACGCGCCCGATGATCGCACTCCCCGGCTACCGATCGCGGGTGCACTCGCCGGCGTGGCCGCCGTCGGCTACGCGCTTCCCGGGCTCGCCGCCGTCTGGCCCGGCCTGCGCGGGCCGCTCGGGATCGAGGATCACACGGCGACCGGGCGGGGCTACGCGCTCACCTTCGACGATGGGCCGCACGCCCAGGGAACGCCCGCCATGCTCGAGATCCTCAGCGCCGCGAACGTGCGGGCGACCTTCTTCCTGGTCGGCGAGCAGGTGCGCCGCAACCCGGCCCTCGCGCGGGAGATCGTCGATGCCGGGCATGCGATCGGCCTGCACTGCGACCGCCACCGCAACCTTCTGCGTCTTGCCCCACGGCAGGTGCGCGAGGACATCGAGCGTGCGCACGAGATCATCGAGGCGAGCACCGGCCTGTCGCCGGGGCTCTACCGCCCGCCGTACGGTCTCGCCAACGCGTCGGCGCTGCATCTGGCGCGGCGGCGCGGCTGGCGCACGCTGCTGTGGACTCAGTGGGGCCGAGACTGGGAGATGCGCGCCACCCCTCAGTCGATCTCGGCGCGCGTGACAGACGGCGCGCGCGAGGGGTCCGTGCTGCTGCTGCACGACGCCGACGACTACTCCGCCGAGGGCTCATGGAGGCGGACCGCCGCCGCCCTCCCGCGCGTGCTCGAGACTCTCGCCGAACGGGGGCTGGCGGACACGCTTCCGTGACCGACGCGGCGAGCGCGCACTAGCCGGGCGGACCGCCCGAGTCAGCGACAGCCGGCCCGAAAGGGCGCTGCAACACTCCTCTCCCCGCCCTCGCGCATCCGCCATGGCGGATAAGATCGTCGGCTTGTCAACCGCCGTTTCGATCGACACGCGGGGCCCCGCAGCGCCCGCCGCTGCGGCGATGGCGGCGCTGCCGCGGCCCAGTGTCCGCAGCCGCTGGTGGGTCGAGGCGCTCACGATCGCATGGCTGTGCTGGCTGTATGACCTGGTGACCAACCTCGCGCCGCTGCGCCTGGCGCCGGCCCTCGCCCACGCCACGGGCGTCCTGCGCGTCGAGCAGACGCTCCACCTCGCGCCCGAGCTCGGGCTGGACCGCTGGCTGGCCGGCCACCATGCGATCGCGCTCGCGGTCTCCGACTACTACGACAACGCCCACTTCGTCGTGACGCTCGGGCTGCTCGGCTGGCTGTGGTGGCGGCGCGCGGACCTCTACAGGCCGCTGCGCAACATGCTCGTCGCCACGAACCTGCTCGCGTTCGCGGTCTTCTGGCTCTATCCAGTGGCTCCGCCGCGGATGCTCGGCGGCTTCACCGATGTCGTAGCCTCGACGCATGCGTTCGGCTCCTGGCATAGCGGCGCGCTTGCCTCACACGCCGACGAGCTGGCGGCCATGCCATCGCTGCACATCGCCTGGGCGGCATGGTGCACGCTCGTGCTCTGGCGCCTGTCCACGCGGCGTTCGGTGCGCGCGGCCGCCGTCCTCTACCCCTGTGTGACGGCCTTCGCCGTGCTGGCCACCGGCAACCACTTCGTGCTCGACATACTCGCCGGGCTCGCGACGATGGCGCTGGCGATGGTCTGCGTGCGCGCCGGGGGGAGCCTGCGGCGGTCGGGCGCGATCGGGCTGCGGCGAGCCGCCCGCGGGACCGCGGCGAGGCTAGGCGAGCGAGCGCTGCGGAAAAGCCGCTGGCCCGCGTACCGCATGTCACAAACTTGTTACGAAGTCCAGGACCGGGTAGACTAGCGCCGCCGCCGCAGACGGCTAGGGGACACTTCGTCGCAGACTGCGCGTGGACGTTTCCGTCTGTAGGGTGGCGCGTACCGACATGCGAGATCTTGACGCCAACGAGGACGATGCACGCCTGCCCGCAGCAGACACGGGGGGCTCCGCCGACGCCCCCGGTGGTCCGGTTGTCCGCCGCCTGCGGGCGGTCGCGCGCACGCGACGCTTCGCCTGCCAGCGCGTGGGGGTGGCGCGCGCACTGCCGCGTGCCAGAGCTACACGGCGGCGCTGTCCCGACGGACGGCCACTCGCCATGCTGACGACGACGCCGCAGCGCAGGCGTCTGTGGACCCCGTGCCACGGACGGCCGCCCGGACCCGCAAGCTGACGTGTTCTTCCTGCGCTATCTCGACGTGTGCCTGGTGCTCGCGACGGGCCCGTTCGTGCTCATCGGCGGAATGCCGGCGTTCGGCTACCTCGTCGGCGCGACCGCCTGGCTGCTGACGCGACTCGGCACCGCCTACGTATACGAGCGGGCGCGGCGGATCGCTGACCCGAAGGTGAAAGCCGGCCTGCAGGTCGCCGCGATGATGGGTCGTGTCTGGATCGTGGCGCTCGCCGTGATCCTCGCCAAGTACGCCGGCAGCAAGAGCGACGGCATCATGGCGGCCGCGGTCGTGCTCGCGGCGTTCACCGTGTACTTCGCAATGTCGTTCGTGATGCGCCCCGGAGCGCTGCCCGGTGGTTCCCGTGCGCACGGACGACCGAGCGCATCGTGAACGCCACCACGCACGACGCCCGCCCGAAGCGCAGCGTCAAACGCACCCTGCTGATCCTGTTCGGCATCTACCTCGCGGGCCTGATCGCGCTGATCGCCATCTACGGCTTCAAGGGCCAGCGCAACAACATCTACAAGCCCCAGGACGAGTTCAAACTCGAAAACTGGGTGAACCTCGGGATCTTCTCGATCAACAAGGCCGTCGTCTACCTGTTCCTGGCCGCCGCTCTGACCTGCGTGAGCATGATCTACATCGCGCGGCGGATGCAGCAGCGCCCGAACAAGGTGCAGACCGCAGTCGAGCTGCTGTTTCAGCTTATGCGCGACAACATCACCGGCAGCTCCATGGACAGCAGGACGGCCGCCAGGTGGTTTCCGTTCATCGGCACGCTGTTCCTGTTCATCCTCTTCTCCAACCTCGTCGGCTACATACCGCTGCCGACCAACACGTCCGCGAAGATCGACGTGCTCGGCGTGCACATCCCGTCGTTCTCGATCTACGCCGCCACCGCCAACCTCTCGGTGCCGCTTGCCCTGGCGCTTGTCGTATTCGTGTCCTACACCGTGGAAGGCGTGCGCGCCAAGGGTCCGATCGGCTATCTCAAGGGGCTGATCCCCGGTGGAGTGAAGGGCGCGATAACGGTCCCGCTCTTCTTTCTCGAGCTGCTGTCGAACGTCATGCGCGTGCTCTCGCTGACGATTCGTCTGTTCGCCAATATCCTGGCGGGCCATCTCATCATCCTGTTCATGGCGGGGGCGCTGGCCGTGATCCTCGGCGCCACCTGGCTCGGCTGGTTCACTCTCCCGTTCGGCATCCTGCTGTACGCATTCGAGATCGGCCTGGTCGCCGCCCTGCAGGCGTTCATCTTCGCCCTGCTCACCGCTATCTACCTCGGCGGCGCCGTCGCCGAGGAACACTAAAAGGAGCTAATCGCCGTGCACATCGCTCTCATAACCATCCTTGCGGCCACCGAAGAAATCGCCAAGGCCGGCAAGTCGATCGGCCTCGGCGTCGGCGGCGGCCTCGGGGCCGTGGGTGCCGGCGTCGGCATCGGCCTCGTGTTCGGAAAGGCGATCGAAGGGATCACCCGCCAGCCCGAGATGCGCGACGAGATCACCCAGCTCCAGTTCCTGGGGTTCGCGCTGACCGAGGCCTGCTTCTTCTACGGGCTGGTGGCCGGCCTGCTGGCCGCGTTCATCGTCTAGGCATGCTCGCCTCGCTCGTACACGCCCCTCTCGCCGCATCCAACGGCAGCTTTCTGATCAAGCCGAGCATCGGCCTGATGGTCTGGACGCTGCTGGTGTTCGGCGCCACGATGGTCCTGCTCGGCAAACTCGCGTTTCCCCGCATCAGCGAGGCGCTGGAACGCCGGCAGCGAACGATCGAGGACTCGATCGAGACGGCCGAGCGCACCCGTGCCGAAGCCGAGCAGCTGCTCTCCGAATACCGCGAGCGGCTCAAAGAGGCCAGGGCGCAGGCCGAGGAGATCGTCCAGCGCGCCCGCCAGACCGCCGAGGCCCGCGAGCACGAAGCCAAAGAGCGCGGCCACGAGCTGGTCGCCGAGGCCTCCAAACGTGCCCAGCGCGACATCGAAGCGGCCACCAAGCGAGCGCTCGACGAAGTGCGCAAGGAAGTCGTCGAGCTCACGATCCTCGCGACCGAGAAGGTCACGCGTAAGGCGCTCGACGACTCCGATCAAAAGCGCCTCGTAGAGGAAGCGCTCGGCGAACTCGACTTCGCCGGGCTATCCGCGAGCGCCTCGCGCAACTGATGGAAGAGCTCGCCAGGGTCTACGCACGGTCGCTGTTCGAGGTCGCCCGCGAGCACGGCAAGCTCGACGTGCTGCGCGAGCAGCTCGGGCAGTTCGCGGACGCGCTCGGCGACAACCGCGAGCTCGCCGTGTTCTTCTTCTCGCCCTACTTCTCCACGCAGGAGAAGGAGGAAGGGCTCGGGCGCCTCCTCGACGGCGCCGACGAGGCGCTGCTGAACTTCCTCAAGCTGCTGATCGAGAACCACCGCATGCCGGTCATCTTCCGCATCCGCACGCGGTTCGAGCGCCTGTGGGAAGAGGAGAACCGGATGCTGCCCGTGGAGGTGACCAGCGCGATCGCGCTCGATCCCGACACCACCGAGGCCCTCGGCCGGAGCATCGGCGAGCGCGCCGGGCGCCGCGTGAAGCTGGCCGCGCGCGTCGACCCTGACATCCTGGGTGGCATCGTGGTCAGGGTGGGCAACTCGATCCTCGATGCCTCTATTCGCAACCGACTGGAGCAGCTGCGCAGGCACGTTGCCCAAGGAGCCTGATAGGGGCCCAGTCCGACCGCCCAGCCGGCCGCAGGCCGGCGAGCCGGGCGGCAGGGCACCTCATCATCAATTAGGAGACAGACCATGCAGATCAACCCCGACGAGATCACAAGCATCCTCAAGAGCCGCATCGAGGGACTCGACAGCGGTCGTGCCGAGCTGACCGAGGTCGGCACGGTTCTGTCCGTGGCCGACGGCATCGCGCGGCTGCACGGTGTGGAGAACTGCATGTCCTTCGAGCTGCTCGAGTTTCCGCACGGCGTCACCGGCCTCGCGCTGAACCTGGAGTCCGACAACGTCGGCGCTGTCCTGTTCGGCGAGTGGGAGCGGGTCGTCGAGGGTGACACCGTCAGGCGCACCGGACGGCTGCTCGACATCCCCGTCGGGGACTCGCTGCTCGGCAGGATCGTCGACCCGCTGGGACAGCCGCTCGACGGCAAGGGCGACATCGACATGAGCGAGACGCGTCCGGCGGAGTTCAAGGCCCCCGGCGTCGTGCAACGCCAGCCGGTCAAGGAACCGATGCAGACGGGCCTGAAGGCGATCGACGCGATGATCCCGATCGGCCGTGGGCAGCGAGAGCTGATCATCGGCGACCGCCAGACCGGCAAGACGGCTATCGCGGTCGACACGATCATCAACAACAAGGACACGGGGATCGTGTCGGTGTACGTGGCGATCGGCCAGCGCATGTCAACGATCGTGGCGCTCGCCGAGACGCTCGAGGAGAACGGCGCGATGGAGAACACGATCATCGTCGCCGCCGGCGCCGACGAGGCGGCTCCGATCAAGTACATCGCGCCCTACGCCGGCTGCGCGATGGCCGAGCACTTCCTCTACAACGGAAGGCACGCGCTCTGCGTCTATGACGACCTGACCAAGCACGCCTACGCCTACCGGCAGATGTCGCTGCTGCTGCGCCGTCCCCCCGGGCGCGAGGCCTATCCGGGCGACGTCTTCTACCTGCATTCGAGGCTGCTCGAGCGGGCCGTGAAGCTGAACGACGAGCTGGGCGGAGGCTCGCTGACGGCGCTTCCGATCATCGAGACCCAGGCCGGCGACGTGTCCGCCTACATCCCGACGAACGTGATCTCGATCACCGACGGGCAGATCTTCCTCGAGTCCGGCCTGTTCAACGCCGGCGTTCGTCCGGCGATCAACGTCGGCATCTCCGTCTCGCGCGTCGGCGGCAACGCCCAGATCGGCCCGATGAAAAAGGTGGCCGGCCGGCTCAAGCTCGAGCTCTCCCAGTACCGGGACCTGGAGGCGTTCTCCCAATTCGGCTCAGATCTCGACGCCGACACCCAGCGCGCGCTCGCCCGCGGTGAGCGGCTCGTCACGACGCTCAACCAGGGCGAGCGCGAGCCGCTGCCCGTCGAGGATCAGACGGTGCAGATCTACGCCGCCACCAACGGCTTCCTGGATCGCCTGAACGTCGAGCGCGTGCCCGAGTTCCTGCAGTCCCTGACAGAGCGAATGCACGCGCAGCACGCCGACCTGCTGGAGAAGATCGCCGGCGGCGACTGGTCTGACGGGACCCAGAAGGCCGTGCACGAGACACTCGAGTCCTTCGCCCGCGACTTCGGCTACGACCTCGACGAGGAAGGCCAGCCGGTTGAGGAGGTGCAGGCGGCCTAGCCGCCTGCAGTCACCCATGGCCAGCCAGCGCGACGTCAGGAACAGGATCTCCTCGGTGAAGAACATCCAGAAGATCACGCGCGCGCTCGAGACCGTCGCCGGCGCGCGACTGCGACGCGCCGAGCAGCGGATCGAGGCGCTGCGCCCCTACGCCGAGGCCATCCGCCGCATGACCCGCCAGGCGGCCGAGGCGGCGGGCGCCGAGGCCACCAGGCTGCCGCTGCTCACCGAGCACGAGTCGGAGAAGAACGTGGCCCTGCTGCTGATCACCGGCGATCGTGGCCTCGCGGGAGCATTCAACTCGCAGGTCATCCGCGCCGGCGTGCGAGCGGCCGCCGAGCTGACCGACAGCCAGCGCAGCCCCGTCTGGTATGCGACCGGTCGGCGGGGGGTCTCCTCGCTGACCTTTCGCGGCTATGACGTCAAGGGCAGCTACACGGGCTTTGCCGACCGTCCCGGCTACGCCGACGCGCGTTCGGTCGCCGACGACCTCATGACCGGCTACATCGACGGGCAGATCGACCGGGTGGAACTCATCTTCAACGGCTATATCTCCCCATTGAGCCAGCGGGTGCGGCGTGAAACGCTGCTGCCGCTGTCCCAGGCCACGGTCACCGGCGTGCCCGACGATGCCGAGCGTGACGCCGAGCCCGAGCCCGACGGACCACAGGCGCTCGTCGAATACGAGCCCGGGCCCGAGGAGATCCTCAGGCGCCTAATTCCCGACTACATCGAGATCTCGATCTACCGCGCTCTCGTCGAGTCGGCCGCCGGCTTCTTCGGCGCGCAGATGACCGCCATGCGAAGCGCATCCGACAACGCCGGCGAACTCATCACCGATCTGACGCTGCAGATGAACCGTGCCCGCCAGGCCGAGATCACCCAGGAGATCATGGAGGTCGTGGCGGGGGCAGAGGGCCTCACCTAGCCGGCTGCTAAACAAACTTGCATCGATAACGAGGAGAATCAGAGAATGGACGCCAGCACAGCCACCGAGCCCACAGCCGCCGGACAATCCGCCAACGGAGAGGCTCCGCAGCGCAACACCGGGCGCATCGAGGAGATCCAGGGCGTCGTCATCGAGGCCGTGTTCCCCGACAAGCTTCCCGAGATCAACCACGCGATCACCGTCGCCCGCCCGGCCGCCGCCGCCTCCGAGGAGGCGCCGGGCATCAGCCCGATCACCGGCGAGGGCGTGATCGTGTGCGAGGTCCAGCAGCACCTCGGCGACGACCGCGTGCGAGCGGTCGCGATGGACACCACCGACGGGCTCTCGCGCGGCACGGAGGTGATCGACACCGGCGCCCCGATCAGCGTTCCCGTGGGGGACGCCACGCTGGGGCGCATCTTCAACCTGCTCGGCGAGCCGATCGACGAAGGACCGGCCCTCCCCGCCGACGTCCAGCGACGCGGCATCCACCAGGAGGCCCCGGCCTTCGAGGACCTCACGCCGACGACCGAGATGTTCGAGACCGGCATCAAGGTCATCGACCTGCTCGCGCCCTACGCCAAAGGCGGCAAGACGGGACTGTTCGGCGGCGCCGGCGTCGGCAAGACCGTGCTGATCCAGGAGCTGATCCACAACCTCGCCAAGGAGCACGGCGGTCTGTCGGCGTTCTGCGGTGTCGGCGAGCGCTCGCGCGAGGGCAACGATCTGTGGCTGGAGATGAAGGAGTCGGGCGTCCTCGACAAGACGATGCTCGTCTTCGGTCAGATGAACGAGCCGCCCGGGGCGCGTATGCGCGTGGCCCTGTCCGGCCTGACGATGGCCGAATACTTCCGCGACCAGGGGCAGGACGTGCTGCTGTTCATCGACAACATCTTCCGCTTCGTGCAGGCCGGCTCCGAGGTTTCGGCCCTGCTCGGCCGGATGCCCTCCCAGGTCGGCTACCAGCCGACGCTCGAGACCGAGATGGGCCAGCTGCAGGAGCGCATCACCTCCACGCGCGAGGGCTCGGTCACCTCGATCCAGGCCATCTACGTGCCGGCCGATGACTACACCGACCCGGCGCCCGCGTCGGTGTTCGCCCACCTCAACGCGACCACCGCCCTGTCGCGGGCGATCTCCGAAAAAGGCATCTACCCGGCCGTCGACCCGCTCGAATCGACCTCGACGATCCTCAAGGCGGACATCCTCGGCGACGAGCACTTCCGCGTCGCCAACCGTGTCAAGGAGATCCTGCAGCGCTACAAGGAGCTGCAGGACATCATCGCGATCCTCGGCATCGATGAGCTCTCCGACGAGGACAAACTGACGGTCCAGCGCGCGCGCCGGATCGAGCGCTTCCTCTCACAGCCGTTCTTCGTGGCCGAAGAGTTCACCGGCACCCCCGGCGCCTACGTCAAAATCGAGGAGACGATCCGAGGCTTCGACGAGATCATCGAGGGCAAGCACGACGAGGTTCCCGAGAGCGCCTTCTTCCTGAAGGGCACGATCGACGAGGTCGTCGAGGCGGCCAAGAAATAATGGCGCGCACCAGCTTCCCCGCCGAAGTGCTGACGCCGGAGGGCGAGGTGTTCTCCGAGGAGGTCGAGATGCTCTCGACGCGCACCGCCGTCGGCTCGATCGGGATCCTCGCCAACCACGAGCCCGTCCTGGCCATGCTCGAACCTGCCGAGCTGCGGCTGTACCGCTCGGACTCCGACATCGTGCGCTTCGCCCAGGCCGAGGGCTACCTGCAGTTCTCGGAGAACCGTGCCCTCGTGCTCGTCGAGGAGGCGATCGCGCCGGATGCGCTCGATCGCCCGACCATCGAGACCAAGCTCTCGGAAGCTCGCGCCGGCGCCGAGCGGGCCGACGAGGGCAGCGAGGAGCAGGCCCGCGCAGAGCGCGACATACGGCGCTACGAGGCGTTCCTCGCCGTCGGCGGATAAGGCTCGCCGAAGTGCCGGACGCCAGCCCCGCAACTGCCCACTTCGCGCGCAGGCGCCCAGGGTGGTTCACGACCCATGTGTTCAACCCGCTCGTCGCCGCCATCACCCGGCGCCTCGGCGTCAGCATGCTCGGCTCCCGCGTCCTCGAGGTTCGCGGGCGCACCTCAGGAGAGCCGCGCCGAACGCCGGTGAACCTGCTCACGGTGGAAGGCGAGCGCTACCTCGTGGCCCCACGGGGCGAGACGCAGTGGGTGCGAAACCTGCGGGCCAGCGGCGAGGGGCGGCTGCTTCTCGGCCGGCGCAGCGAGCCGTTTCACTCCGTCGAGATCGGTGACGAGCAGAAGGTGCCCATCCTTCGCGCCTACCTCAAGCGCTGGAAGGCCGAGGTGGGCGTGTTCTTCGACGGCGTGGGACCCGACTCGTCCGAGCAGGAGATGCGCGGGGCGGCACCCAAGCACCCCGTCTTCCGGCTTTCGCCTCCCGCCTCGTGATCGCGCCGGCCCGGGCCGGACGCACCGCCACCGCCTCGCACCGACTACCCTTCGCCGCCTCATGAGCGCCGCGCGTCAGCCAATCGGAGTCATCGGCACCGGCTATGTCGGCCTGGTGACGGCGGCCGGCTTCGCCGAGCTCGGCAGCGACGTCTGGTGCGTGGACATCGACGCCGAGAAGATCGAGCGCCTGCTTGCCGGCGAGGTGCCGATCTACGAGCCCGGGCTCGAGGAGCTGCTCGCGCGCAACTCCGAGCGCCTGCACTTCTCCACCGACCTCGCGCCGGCGCTCGAGCATGCGCGGCTGCTGTTCGTCGCCGTGGGAACGCCGCCGACCTATTCCGGGGACGCCGACCTCTCCGCGGTGCACGCCGTCGTCGATGCGATCCCGGCATCAGATGCGCACGCGCTCGTGATGAAGTCGACGGTGCCCTGTGGCACAGGCGCGTCGCTCGCACGTGCGTTTCGCGAGCAGGGCAAGGATGGGCTCGGATACGTCTCCTGTCCGGAGTTTCTCAAGGAGGGCTCTGCCGTCAATGACTTCCTGCATCCCGACCGCGTCGTCGTGGGCGACGACCACGACTGGGCCGGCGACGCGGTCGTCGAGCTCTATGCGCCGCTGAATGCCCCGCTCGTGCGCACGGACGTCGCCAGCGCCGAGATGGTCAAGCTCGCTTCCAACGCCTTCCTCGCGACCAAGATCTCCTTCATCAACGAGATCGCCAACGTCTGCGAGGAGACCGGCGCCGACGTGGTCGAGGTTGCGCGCGGGATGGGACTCGACGACCGCATCGGGCCGAAGTTCCTGCAGGCGGGCATTGGGTTCGGCGGGTCGTGCTTCGCACGCGAGGAGACGGCGCTGGTCCGCTTGCACGGCCGCACGACGCTGCTGAGCTTCGAGCAGCTCTGGGATCGCCTCGGCCCGACTGGTGCTCACGTCGACTCTGCGGAAGCGCTGCGCGCCTACGGCGTCGGCTCGAGCACCGAGGTGCTGGAGCCAGACGGGCTCGAAGTGCTCTCCTGGGTCCGCGACGAGGAAGAACCGCGGTTTCTGCCGGTGATGGCACTGACCAAGCGGCCGTACGGAGGTGAGCTGATCGAGGTTCGCACCAAGATGGGCCGTCGCGTTCGCACCACGCCAGACCATCCCTGGCTCGTCGGGGCCGGTCGCGGAGCTGAGACGACGGTAAAGCTGGCCTTCGAGTTGACCACACAGGATTGGGTGCCGCTGGCCGCAGCGCGCGCCGACCTTGGCCATAGCTCGGGCGCCCTTCTCCCCCTGGATTCGGCGCTCGAGCCGGCAGGCCTTGCGTTCGGCGATGTGATCGTGCGGATGCCGCGGGAGCGCATCGACGAGCTGGTCTCGCGCCCGATCGCGGCACGTCGATCGGTGTTCACGCACGCACGCGGCGCCGCCGCGCGGGCCGGAGACGTCAAGCGCAGTGGAGCGCTGCGCCTCGACGAGGCCCTGCGCGCTGATCTGCCATGGCACGAGGGCACCCTCGGAACGGCCACGAACGGCGCGTACCTGCCGACTGCCATCGCGATCGACGCCACGTTTTGGCGCGTGGTTGGTCTTTATCTGGCCGAGGGCAACGCTTCGTTCGAAGCGAACGGGACAACGAAGATCTACTGGTCGTTCCACCGGACGGCCGAGCAGCATCTCGTCGAGGAGGTGCTCGCTTTCTGGTCGAGTTACGGGGTGCGGGCAAGAGCCCGAAGATCAGCCACCGCGCACCAGGTCATCGTTCAGTCGCGGTTGCTCGGCGGCTTCTGGCGAGGAATGCTTGGCCTGGGACGCAACAGCTACGAGCAGCGCCTTCCTGACCTGATCTGGGATTCCCCGAGAGAGGACAAATGGGCGCTGCTCTCAGGCCTGTGGGAGGGAGACGGCTCATGGTCGCTCGTGAACGGCGGCCCGAGCGTGGTGCTGGATTTGGGCACCGTCTCCGACGAGCTGGCCGACGGCGCGCTCCGCCTGCTCGGGGACCTCGGAATCACGGCCTCCCGTCATATCGGTCGCACGAAGAAGTCCACGAAGGACACTCATTGGATCCGGATCAGCGGCGCCGACCAGATCGAACGTGCGATTGCGTTGGTGCCCGAGCGTGATCGGCCGGGCGTCCTCGCTGCGCTCGCTGCTCAGCGCAAGCGCATCGCACCCACGGGCTATCGCCGCTTCGGGGCTGGTCCCTCTTGGGTGAGGATCTCCGAGCTCCGGCGGGAGCGCTATGACGGCAACGTCTATTCGCTCGAGGTTCCCTACTCTCACACAGTCGTCACGAGCGGGGGCGTCACGACGTCCAACTGCTTCCCCAAGGATGTCGACGCGCTCAAGCAGCTGGCGGGCAACTCCGGCTATCACTTCCAGCTGCTGACCGCCGTGATCGAGGTCAACGAGCTGCAGAAGCGCCGAGTGATCGGCAAGCTGCACAAGCACCTCGGTGGGCTCGTCGGCAAGCGGGTCGCGCTGCTGGGCCTCGCCTTCAAGCCGAACACCGACGACATGCGCGAGGCCTCCTCACTCGTGCTCTCCGCGCGGCTGAACGCGGACGGGGCGGCGGTAAGCGCCTACGACCCCGTGGCCGAGGAGCAGGCGCGCAAGCTGGTCTCGGGAATCACGTTCGCCGACTCGCCGCTGAGCGCCGTGCGCGACGCCGACGCCGTCGTGCTGGTGACCGAGTGGCAGGAGCTGATCGAGCTCGACTGGGCCGAGGTCGCCGAGGCAATGAGCGGGGATCTCGTGATCGATGGCCGCAACGCGCTTGACCCGGAGGCCGTGCGCGCGGCCGGCCTCTCCTACGAGGGCATCGGCAGGCGGTGAGCCGTTGCAGGCGGTGATCCTCGTCGGGGGGGAGGGGACGCGCCTTCGCCCGCTGACATCGACCATGCCCAAGCCGGTCGTGCCGCTGGTCGATCGGCCGTTCATCGCCTTCATGCTCGACTGGCTGCGCCAGCACGGGGTCGACGACGTGATCATGTCGTGCGGCTTCCTGGCCACCGCTGTGCGCGAGGCGCTGGGCGATGACTCCCGACTGGGGCTCAGGCTGCGCTTCGTCGAGGAGCCCGAGCCGCGTGGCACGGCGGGTGCGCTGAAGCTGGCCGAGCCGATGCTCGACGAGCGCTTTTTGATGCTCAACGGGGACGTCCTCACCGACATCGACCTCACCAGTCAGATGGCCCAGCACGAGGCGACCGGCGCGCGTGCCACGCTCGCCCTCGTCCCGGTTGCCGACCCGACGGCATACGGCGTCGTCCTGCTCGAGGAGGACGGCTCCGTCCGCGAGTTCATCGAGAAGCCCAGCTCCGACAGGGTGCCTGGCAACCTGATCAGCGCCGGCGCCTACGTGCTCGAGCGCACCATCCTGGAGCTCGTCCCGCCGGACCGGAACATCTCCATCGAGCGCGAGATCTGGCCGCTGCTGGTTGGCGACGGGCTCTACGGCTTCGCGTCAGACAGCTACTGGCTGGACATCGGCACGCCCGCTCGTTACCTGCAGGGGACGTTCGACATCATCGAGGGCAACGTCACGACGGCGGTGCGCGAGCGGCTTGGGGACGACTGGCTGGCGATCGACGACGGAGCCGTGCTGGAGGGGCGGGTCATCCCGCCGGCCGTGCTCGAGCGCGGCGTGCGGATCGCCGCCGGCGCGCACGTCGGCAGCCTCGTGGTTCTCGGCGCCGACGTCTCGATCGGCGCGGGCAGCACGGTGGAACGCGCGGTCGTGCTCGAGGGGACCCAGGTCGGCGAGGGATGCGAGCTGCGCGACTGCATCGTCGCGGCGCGCTGTCGCGTCGGGGACCGCAGCCGGATCACCGGCGGCGCGGTGCTCGGCGAGGGCGTCTCCGTCGGGGCTGACAACGTCATCACCCGTGGGGCGCGTATCTTCCCTGGTGTCGCGCTGCCCGACGGCGCGATCGAATTCTAGATATCACGCTCACGACGGCACCGGCGACCCTCACATACGACCCCATGGCCATGACTTCCACAGCCCGACAGGAGACGAGCACCAGATGAGCGAAGGCAGCGTCACAGCCACACCTGCCGCACAAGAGCTCACGCGCGCGGCCATCGCCCAGGTCGACGTGTCCGACCAGCTGGGCGACGTCCTTGCGCTCCCCGAGCATCTGCGCGACGCCGTGTGGCGGGTGGAGTCGGCCATCATGCAGGACTGGGACACCTCCGACGGGCTCGTCGTCGCCGGGATGGGTGGCTCGGCGATCGGCGGCGCGCTGGCGCGGGCCGCGCTCGGCGACCATACCTCGCGGCCGATCTTCGTCACCCGCGCCTACGGCCTTCCGACCTGGACGACTCCCGACACGATGGTGCTCCTCGCGAGCTACTCGGGCGACACCGAGGAGACGCTGGCCTGCTACGAGTCGGCCGGCGCCCTCGGCGCCAAGCGCATGGTGGTCACGACCGGCGGCCGCCTCGGCGAGATGGCCCGCGCCGACGGCGTGCCCGTGATACCGCTGCCGGCCGGGTTTCAGCCCAGGGCAGCCGTCGCCTACATGATCGTCGCCGCGCTCGAGGTCGCCGCCCTATCCGGCGCCGGGCCGCGACTGACCGCCGAGATCGACGTTGCGGCGTCGCATGTCGAGCAGCTGGTGGCCGAGTGGGGCCCCGACGCGCCCGAGGACTCGCTGGCCAAGGAAGTCGCGCGCCGTCTGCACGGCACGATCCCGGTCATCGCCGGCGCGGGGCTGACGACGCCGATCGCCTACCGCTGGAAGACGCAGATCAACGAGAACGCCAAGCAGCCCGCGTTCTCCCACGAACTGCCGGAGCTCGACCACAACGAGATCGCCGGCTGGGAAGGCGCGCGCGAGCTGGGACGCTTCGCCGCGGTTTTCCTCGACGACTCCGACGCCCACCCGCGGGTCAAGGAGAGGATGGATCTCACCGAGCGCCTGATAGCCGACAACGCCGTCGCCAGCTGCCGCCTGGAGACGCGCGGCGAGACGGCGATCGAGCGCGTCATCTCGCTCGTCCTGCTCGGCGATCTCGTCTCGATCTACCTCGCCGCGCTGCGCGGCGTTGATCCCGGGCCGGTGAAGGTGATCGACGAGCTCAAGGCCGCGCTCGCCCGACGCTAGGCCCGATGGCGCTGTGCTACCTTCTTGGGCGGCCGAGGAGCGCTGCGACGGGCTGCAATCCGCCACGCTCGGCCCTCTCGTAGCAAGGGCGCTCACCTGACCGGACAGGAGGACTCGTCATGTCCGCAATGACCCCCACCGCCACGCGCAGCCACACAGACTTCAAGGTCGCCGACCTCTCCCTTGCGGAGTTCGGGCGCAAGGAGATAACGCTCGCCGAGCACGAGATGCCAGGCCTGATGGCCATCCGCCGCGAATACGCCGACGCGCAGCCGCTCAACGGCGCTCGGATCACCGGCTCGCTGCACATGACGATCCAGACGGCGGTCCTGATCGAGACGCTGACGGCGCTCGGTGCAGAGGTGCGTTGGTGCAGCTGCAACATCTTCTCCACCCAGGATCACGCGGCGGCCGCGATCGCGGTCGGGCCGGATGGGACGCCCGAGCAGCCGCGCGGAGTGCCCGTCTACGCGTGGAAGGGCGAGACGCTCGAGGAGTACTGGTGGTGCACCGAACAGGTCATGCGCTGGCCGGACGGGGATGGAGGCCCGAACATGATCCTCGACGACGGCGGCGACGCGACGCTGCTCGTGCACAAGGGCACCGAGTACGAGCGCGCCGGGGCCGTTCCGGACCCCGCGAGCGCCGACTCCGAGGAGCTGGCGGTCATCCTCTCGCTGCTCACGCGCTCCCTGGACGAGGACCCGCAGCGCTGGACCAGGATCGGGCAGGGCATCAAAGGGGTGACCGAGGAGACCACGACCGGCGTCCACCGTCTCTACCAGATGGTCGAGACCGGAGAGCTGCTCTTCCCGGCGATCAACGTCAACGACTCCGTCACGAAGTCGAAGTTCGACAACCTGTACGGCTGCCGTCATTCGCTGATCGACGGGATCAACCGTGCGACCGACGTGATGATCGGCGGCAAGCTCGCCGTCATCTGCGGCTTCGGCGACGTCGGCAAGGGCTGCGCCGAATCCCTCCGCGGCCAGGGCGCGCGGGTGGTCATCACCGAGATCGACCCGATCTGCGCGCTGCAGGCGGCGATGCAGGGCTACGAGGTCTCCACGCTCGAGGAAGTGCTCGAGAGCGGCGACATCTTCATCACCGCCACCGGCAACCGCGACATCATCACCGCCGAGCACATGCAGCGCATGAAGCACCAGGCGATCGTCGGCAACATCGGGCACTTCGACAACGAGATCGACATCGCCGGCCTCGCGAAGACGCCAGGCATCGAGCGCTTGAACATCAAGCCCCAGGTCGACAAGTGGGTCTTCGCCGACGGACACTCGATCATCCTGCTCTCGGAGGGACGGCTGCTGAACCTCGGCAACGCGACCGGTCACCCGAGCTTCGTGATGAGCAGCTCCTTCTCCAACCAGACGATCGCCCAGATCGAGCTGTTCAGCAAGAACGAGGACTACGAGAAGAAGGTCTATGTCCTGCCCAAGCACCTCGACGAGAAGGTCGCGCGCCTGCATCTCGACGCCCTCGGCGTGAGGCTGACGCAGCTGACGGCAGAGCAGGCCGCCTACATCGGCGTACCCCAGGACGGGCCTTACAAGCCCGACCATTATCGCTATTAACGCAAGCAGTCCGGGCGCGCGATGAGAGCGATGGTCCTCGCGGCCGGTCTCGGCACGCGCCTGCGGCCGCTGACCTACGAGATCACCAAGCCGATGGTGCCGGTGCTCGACAGGCCGGTCATGGAGCACATCGTCGACCTGCTCGACAGGCACGGCTTCGACGAGGTCATCGCGAACTTGCACTACTTCCCGGAGACCATCAGCGAGCATTTCGGCGAGCGCCTGCGATATCACCTCGAGCCCGAGCTGCTCGGCACCGCCGGCGGTGTGCGCGCGTGCGCCGACTTCTTCGGCGATGACGCCTTCCTCGTGATCTCCGGCGACGCGCTCACCGACATCGACCTGCGAGCCCTCGCGGCCAGGCACCGTGAGGCCGGCGGGATCGCGACGCTGGCCGTCAAGCAGGTGCCGGACACGAGGGAGTTCGGGGTCGTCCTGCACGACGACGACGGGCGCATCACCGGCTTTCAGGAGAAGCCCGAGCCCGAGGAGGCCCTCTCAGACCTCGGCAACTGCGGGATCTACGTCTTCGACCCCAAGATCTTCGACTACTTTCCCGCCCGCCCGTTCGTCGACTGGGCAAAGGACGTCTTCCCTGTGCTGCTCCAGAAGGATGTGCCGTTCTTCATCCATGAGCTCGACGAGTACTGGAACGACGTCGGCTCGCTGAGCGAGTTGCGCGAGGGCACCTTCGACGCCCTGCGCGGCGAGTTGCACCTGGAGATCGACGGTGAGGAGCTCTGGCCGGGCGTGATCGTCGCGGGAGAGTCGCCGCTGCACGAGGACACCGAGATCGAAGCGCCGGCCTGGATCGGGCGCGACGTGCGGATCGGCGCCGGCGTGCGGCTGATGGGGCCGATCGTGCTCGGCGACGGAGCGATCGTCGGCGACCACTCCCAGCTGCGGGCGAGCATCGTCTTCCCGGGCACCGAGATCGCCGCGGACTCGATCCTGATCGGGGCGATCTGCGGGCACAGCGGCATCCTGCAGAGCCTGCGCAGCAGGCGCTAGGGCAGCTCCGCTCAGACCAGGCCGTAGCGCTCGCGCCGCTGCTGCTCGCGCTCGGACTCCGTCAGCGCCCGCACGAACAGCACGACCAGCGCGACTCCCATCACGATCGACTGCTCGACGGCCATGATCAGGCCCGCCAGAGACTGGTCTTCACCCGCGCTCAGGCCCCAGACCCGAGGCAGGTGCTCGTAGTAGGGGTAGAGCGCCGACGGCGCGAACGCCAGCGCCATGCCGAGCGCGCCGACGAACAGCTTGGTGGACGCCATATACACGACCGGTCCCAAGCCCTGCAGGCGCATGCGCCCGCGGATCGGCGAGAGCAGATGCCACCAGTAGAGCGAGCCGGCGACCAGGAAGCTGAAGTGCTCGAGCACGTGCACGAACGGGTGGCGCACGGCGAAGTCGTACGCCGACGGAACGTGCCAGGCCCAGATCACCGCGATGTAGAGGAAGACGGCGAACGCCGGATGCGCGAGAACGCCGGCGCGGCGCTCGAGGTCGTGGACGGTGCGCGTGACCGGCCGCAGGATCACCTTGGTGAAGGCGACAATGGCGAGGATCGGCACGAGATCCAGCAGCAGCATGTGCTGCACCATGTGCATGCAGAGCAGCTGGTCGGCGAGGGAGTCGACCGGCGAGACGAGCGCCGCGAGCGCGATCGCGACCGATCCGGCAAAGCAGCACAGCCGCCAGACCGGCGCCTCGGCCTCCCCGCGCGGGGAGGCCCTGCGCACCTGCCACCAGCGCCTGACGTAGACGCCGCTGACGAGCGCCGCGCCGATCAGCACGCCGGGGCTCAGCGTCCAGGTGATGTTCGCGCGCATCCCGCTGCCATTTTGTCGAACCCGATGGACATCCGCCTCGACCGGGCGTAGCATCCAGAAGGCCACAGAAAGACCACCGAAGGGAGCCTACGATGCAGATTGACATCAAGGGTCGAAACGTCCCTGTCACCGACAGCATCCGCGCGCACGCGCAGCGTCGGCTGACGAAGGTCGAGCGCCAGGTCTCCGACCTCGCGCGCCTCGAGATCGAGATCTTCAAGGAGCCCAACCCGCGGGTAGCCGACCGCCATGTGGCTGAGGCCACGCTCTACCTGAAGGGCGTGACGCTGCGCGCGCGGGACGCGTCGCCCGAGATGCTGCATTCGCTCAACCTGATGGTCGACGATCTGGCCAGGCAGGTGAAGCGCCACCGCGACAAACTTCGCCACCGCCGGGAGGCGCACGCGGCGGCCGCGCGGCAGGCGGCCCGCACGGCCGGACGCAGCGCCGCCCAGCCTTCGGTCTAGACAGCCCCGCGTTTACCGATCGCCGCAGGCGGGTATTCCCGCCTCCGGATGAGGGTGCGCGCTGTTCTCGGGGTGATGGGATCGCTGGCGGTTGCCGGCGTGCTCGCGGCGTACCTCGCCGCCAGCGCCGTCGCCGCCTCGCTGCCAGCCAAAGAAGGCACGGCGCCGCGGCCCGGGCCCAGCGTCCTCTATGAAAAGCTCGCGCGTGCCCCGCAGCTGGAAAACGCGGGCGGCTCCATCTGGCACGCGCCGCCAATTCTCGTCTCGGGCGCGAGCGCCTACCGCAAAGGCGAGTTCGTCTACCAGGGCTACGTCTACGACGACCGCGGCGCCAAGCTGGTGACCGACCCGACGAACCCGATGCACTCGCCCGGCGGAGACTCCTCTGGCGGGGACCTCTTCTCGGCGCCCAACGGCACATATGACTATCCGACCGGCCCCGGCTACGACGAAAACGCCGCCAACCTGATCGAGCTGCGCGTCAAACCGCTCGTGACCGCGACCGCCTTTCGAATCACGCTCAACACGCTCGAGAACCCAGACCTGGTCGCCACCGCGATCGCGATCGGCGGCACGCCAGGCGAAACCCATCCGTTCCCGTTTGGCGCCAACGTGAGCGCGCCGGCGCAGTACTTCCTGACGGTTCACGGCGAAACGGCGGTGCTCACCGACGCGGTGACCGGCGCCGCGGTCCCCGGGCCGGCGCCGACCGTCAGCATCGACCTGGCGCGGCGTCAGATCACCGTCCAGGTGGCCCACAGCCAGTGGAATCCAGGCAGCTCGACGGTCCGCCTCGCCGCCGGCGTCGGGCTCTGGAACGCCTCCACCGGCGGCTATCTGCTGCCCGTCGCCCAGAGAACCGCCACGCAGCCCGGGGGTGCCGGTCCCGACCCGGTCCCGCCCGCCTTCTTCGACGTCGCCTTCCGCTTCAACGCGCAGGAGCCGGTGCCCGGCACGCCCAGTCCTGAAACGACTGCCAACTCCGCCTACTGGCGCGAGTCCGCACAGGCGCAGGCGCTGACCAAAGGGGACATCAGCCCCTTCTCCGCCGAAGTCGACTTCGCCAAGCTGCGCGCGAAAGTCAACGACGACATGCCCAACGGACCCACCGGCATCCCTCAGACGGGCGTCTTCGACAGGATCCTCGCGTCGCACTTCTCCGACGGACAGGGTGCGGACTACGCGACCGGTGGCTGCGGCAGCTCCAGCGCCTGTATAGGTGCGATGCGCGGGCAGCTGCTCCCGTACGCGATCTACGTTCCCGCCGGTGCGCCGCCGGCGGGAGGATGGGGTCTGACGCTCCTGCTGCATTCGCTGTCGGCCAACTACAACCAGTTCGAGGGCTCGCGCAACCAGTCGCAGTTCGCCAACCGAGGCGCCGGATCGATCGCGATCACGCCGTCCGGCCGCGGACCCGATGGCTGGTACTACGACCACGCGGGAGCCGACACATTTGAAGTCTGGGCCGACGTCGCCGCCCACTACCAGCTCGATCCGTCGTTCACCGACATCGCCGGATACTCGATGGGCGGCTACGGCACCTACAAGTTCACCAGCCAGTTCCCTGACCTGTTCGCCAAGGCGCAGCCGACCGTCGGACCGCCCGGCCTCGGCATCTGGCTGCCACCCGGCGAACCGCAGCCCGGCGGCAACCAGTCGCTCACCGAGCGCATGCTCCCCTCGGTGCGCAACGTCCCCTTCCTGATCTGGGATGAGACGACCGACGAGCTCGTGCCGATCGCGGGCGTGCTCGAACAGGTGAAAGCCCTCGACACCCTCGGCTACCGATACGAATTCGACCAGTTCCAGGCCGGCGACCACCTGACGCTCGCGATCAACGACGAATACTCCCCGGCCGCGGCGTTCCTCGGCACCGACACCGTCCAGCCCAACCCGTCCCACGTCACCTACGCCTACAACCCGACGATGGACTTTCCCGCCGACGGGACCACCGCCGGACACGCCTACTGGCTCTACAACGTCACCCTTCGCGAAGCGGGCGGCAGCGCGCCACTCGGCACGCTCGACGTGCGCTCGGAGGGATTCGGCGTGGGCGACCCGACGGCGTCGGAAACCCAGCACGGCGCGGGCGCCTTGACCGGCGGGCAGATCCCGGCGATCCCCTTCACCAGCCAGGCCAAGACCTGGGGCCCCGCGCCGACCGAAGCGGCGAAGGACGTCCTGGACGTCACCGCCGCCAACGTCGCGCGCGCCAGTATCGACGCGCGGCGGGCGAAGATCGACTGCTCGGCGCACCTGAACGTCACGACCGACGGTCCTCTGAAGCTGACGCTCGCCGACTGCCCGGGCGGCGGCTCCAAGAGCTTCTCCTTCGGCGGCTGAGCGGCGCCTGCAGGCGCGCGGGGCACCCTCGGCGATAGCTATCCTTGGGCAGATGCCCTCTCTGCTTGATCGCGCGCTTAACGTCGGCGAGGCGAAGAAGTTCAAGACCTATCAGAAACGCGTCGCGCTGATATCCGCGTTCGAGCCCGAGCTCGAACACGACACCGACGCCGAGCTGCGCGAGCGGATGGATGCGCTGCGCGACCGAGCCGCCGACGATGAGTCGCTCGAGGCGCTGCTGCCGGAGTGCTTCGCGGTCGTGCGCGAGACGGGCAAGCGCAAGATGGGCATGCGCCATTTCGACGTCCAGCTGATCGGGGGGATGGCGCTGCACGAGGGCCAGATCTCTGAGATGAAGACCGGGGAGGGCAAGACCCTCACGGCGACGCTCGCCGTGGTGCTCAACTCGCTCGCCGTGCGCCGCGCGAGCCGCGATCGCTCGGCGGCCGACGAGGAGGAGCCGGCGCTCGAGCGCAAGGGCGTGCACGTGGTCACCGTCAACGACTACCTGGCGCGCCGCGACGCGGAATGGATGGGCCCGATCTACGAGACCCTCGGCGTGACGGTCGGGGTGCTGCAGAACATGCAGTCCTATGAGGACAAGCAGCAGGCCTACGCGTGCGACGTCGTCTACGGCACCAACTCGGAGTTCGGCTTCGACTACCTGCGCGACAACATGGCAAAGGACCTCGGCGAAAAGGTCCAGCGCGGGCATTTCTACGCGATCGTAGACGAGGTCGACAACATCCTGATCGACGAGGCGCGCACGCCGCTGATCATCTCCGGCGCGCCCGAACAGGCCGCTGACCTGTATGTGAAGTTCGCACGCCTGGCGCCGCAGATGACGGTCGGCAAGACGCCCGAAGGCATGGACCCGCGGATGAAGAAGCAGTACATGGCGGACTTCGACTTCGAGATCGACGAGAAGCACAAGACGGTGTCGATCACCGAGCAGGGCGTCGCCAAGGCCGAGCGCTTTCTCGGCATCGACCACCTCTACCGCGCGGAGAACGGCCACCTCGTCAACCACCTGATCCAGTCGCTTCGAGCCGAGGCGCTCTACAAACGCGATGTCGACTACGCGGTCATCGACGGCGAGGTCAAGATCATCGACGAGTTCACCGGGCGGATCCTCGACGGCAGGCGCTGGTCGGAGGGGCTACACCAGGCCGTGGAGGCCAAGGAGCGCGTGCCGGTCCAGGAGGAGAACCAGACGCTCGCGACGATCACCTACCAGAACTACTTCCGCCTCTATGACAAGCTCGCCGGCATGACCGGCACGGCGCTGACGGAGGCGACGGAGTTCATGAAGATCTACGAGCTGCCGGTCGTTCAGGTCCCGACGAACATGGAGATGGTCAGGGCCGACCGCAACGACCAGGTCTACAAGACCAAGGAGGGCAAGTGGAACGCGGTGGTCAAAGAGATCGCCGAGCGCCACGAGGGCGGTCAGCCCGTGCTCGTGGGAACGATCTCGGTCGAGGTCTCAGAGCTCCTGTCCGATCGTCTGACCAAGCGCGGGATAAAGCACACGGTGCTCAATGCGAAGCCCGAGCATGCGGCGCGTGAGGCCGAGATCGTTGCCGAGGCCGGGCAGCCGGGTGCTGTCACGATCGCCACCAACATGGCGGGACGTGGCGTCGACATCAAGCTCGGCGGCAACCCCGAGCACCTCGCCCGGCTGCAGCTCGCGAGGGAGGGCGTCGAGCCCGCCGACGCCGAGGAGCAGGAGCGCCAGATGCAGCGTGTCCTGCCCGAGCTCGAGGGCAAGGTACAGGAGGGCCGCGAGCGCGTGATCGCCGCCGGCGGCCTGTTCATCTGCGGAACCGAGCGCCACGAGTCCCGCCGCATCGACAACCCGCTGCGCGGACGCTCCGGACGCCAGGGCGATCCCGGCGAGTCGCGCTTCTTCCTGTCCGCCGAGGACGACCTCGTGCGACTGTTCGCCGGCGACCGCATCTACCGCATCCTCGACAAACTCGGCGGCGTCGACGAGGAGGGCAACGAGGAACCGATCGAGGCCGGCATGCTCTCCAAACAGATCGAGAAAGCGCAGAAGAAGGTCGAGGAGCAGAACTTCCTCATCCGCAAACGGGTGCTCGAGTACGACGACGTGATGAACGAGCAGCGCCGCGTCATCTACGCCTACCGCGACGAGGTCCTGGAGGGCAAGAGCATCGGCGAGGAGGCGCGAGCGGAGGTCGCGAAGGTGATCGAGCGCACGATCGAGGAGTACACCCCGGGCGACTTCGTCGAGGACTGGGATCTCGACGGCCTGTTCACCGCGCTCGGTCAGTTCTTCCCCGTGGACCTCGGCGCGCAGGAGCTCGACCACGAGACGGTCGACCACAACGTGCTCAGCGAACGCATCGTCGAGATGGCTGTCGAACGCTATGACGCGCGCGAAGACGCGCTCGGCGAGGAGCTGATGGGGGCGCTCGAGCGCTTCCTGCTGCTGCAGATCATCGACGAACGCTGGCGCGAGCACCTGTTCGACATGGACTACCTGCGCGAGGGCATCCACCTGCGCGGCTTCGCCCAGATCGACCCGCTGGTGGCGTACAAGAACGAAGCGTTCACGCTGTTCGGCGACCTCATGAACAGCGTCTGGGCGGACTACGCCCGCATGATCTTCAACGTGGAGGTCAACGTCGAGGGCGAGAACGGTGGCAGCGCTCCCGTCCCGGCTTTCGCCGCCTCCGGCAGCTCGACGCGAGCCGGGCGAGTCTCCTACTCCGGGGGCCAGAGCGCGGCCGGAGCCGGCGCCCTGGCGGCCGCCGCGGCGGCCGCAGGCGCCGAAGCCTACGGCGCGGACGGCGAACCCATGGAAGCGATGCCGGCCGTCGAGCAGCGCGTCATCGACGACGAGCACCAGGTCGGACGCAACGAGCCGTGCTGGTGCGGGAGCGGGAAGAAGTTCAAGAAGTGCCACGGCGCCTAGGACGACCGTCCTACGGAGGAGGCGACGTCTCCGCTCCGCCCGCTGGAGCGCGCACGCTCGGCTGATAGCGTGGAGGCATGGCCACTGCCGCCACGAGCGAGTCGACTCCGCAGCGCCTCGCGGCGATCCGTGAGCAGCTGAAGCTGCTCTCGGACTATCTTTGACCCGGCTGGCGTGGCAGAGCGCCTGACGGCGCTTGAGAGCGAGATGGGGGCGGCCGGGTTCTGGGATGACTCCGAGCGGGCTGCGGCGGTCACCGCGGAGCACGCGCGCGCGTCCAGGCGCCTGGAGGCGTTCACTGCCTTGCAATCCGATGTGGCGGACCTCGACGGGCTGGTCGAGATGGCCGTCGAGGAGGAGTCGCTGCAGGCGGAGGTCGACGAGCAGATCGCCTCGGTCGAGGAGCGTTTGGCGGCCCTCGAGGAGCAGCGCCTCTTCTCCGGCCGCTATGACAGCGGCGACGCGCTCGTGACAGTCAACGCCGGGGCGGGGGGGACCGACGCGCAGGATTGGGCGGAGATGGTGCTGCGGATGGAGATGCGCTGGGCCGAGCGCCGCGGCTTCGCGGTCGAGATCCTCGAGGCGAGCGCCGGAGAGGAAGCGGGGATCAAGTCGGCGACCTTCCGCGCGTCCGGCGAGAACGCCTATGGCCTGTTCGCCGCCGAGCGCGGCGTGCACCGGCTCGTGCGGCTGTCGCCGTTTGACTCGGCGCACCGCCGCCAGACGAGCTTCGCCGGGGTCGAGGTCGCGCCGGTCGTGCAGGATGCCGGCGAGATCGAGATCGACGAGGAGGATCTGCAGGTGGACACCTACCGCGCCTCGGGCGCCGGCGGCCAGCACGTCAACAAGACCGACTCGGCGGTGCGCATCACGCACCGGCCCAGCGGAATCGTCGTGCAGTGCCAGAACGAGCGCTCGCAGTCCTCCAACCGCGCGACGGCCATGGCGATGCTGACCGCGAAGCTGCTCGAACGCAAGGAGCGCGAACGCCAGGAAGAGATCGCAAGGGAGAAGGGGGAGGCGCAGGACGTGAACTTCGGCTCGCAGATCCGCTCCTACGTCCTGCACCCGTACACGATGGTCAAGGACCATCGCACCGGCTATGAGATGGGCGACGTGCAGCGCGTCCTCGATGGAGATCTTGATGGGTTCGTGCGTGCGTACCTGTTGACGGCCGCGTCCTCGGACAGATAGGGGTGGACGACCTCACCGCTCTCGTGCGGAGGGCGCTGGAAGAGGACATCGGTACGGGCGATGTGACCACGCAGGCCACGGTCGCGCCGGGCACACGTGCGCGCGCGCTCATCACCCAGAAGGAGCCGGGCGCGATCTACGGCCTGCTCGCCGCCGAGACGGTGTTCGCAGAGCTCGATCCCGGCGCGCGCATGCAGCGGCTGGTCGCGGAGGGGGCCTGGCGCGAGGAGGGCGGGCCGGTGATGGCGATCGAGGGCCTCGCACGCGCGCTGCTCAGCGCCGAGCGCACCGCGCTGAACTTCCTCGCGCATCTGTCCGGCGTGGCGACGATGGCTGCCCGCGCCGCCGGCGCTGTGAGCGGCACGGGCGCGCGGGTGCTCGACACGCGCAAGACGACCCCCGGGCTGCGCGCGCTGGAGAAGGCGGCCGTGGCGGCCGGCGCCGCCAGCAACCACCGGGCGGGCCTCTATGACGCGATCCTCATCAAGGAGAACCACATAGCGGCCGCAGGCGGGATCGCCGAGGCCGTCGCGCGCGCCCGGGCGGCGGCGCCCGAGCTGGCCGACACGCTCGAGGTCGAGGTGCGCGACGAAGACGAGATCGAGCAGGCGCTCGCCGCGGGCGCGCCGCGGCTGCTGCTGGACAACATGGACGATGACGAGCTGCGAGCCGCCGTCGCGCAGGTCGGCGGCCGGGCCGCGCTTGAGGCGAGCGGCGGCGTGACCCTGCAGACGCTCCGGTCGCGCGCGGAGACGGGGGTAGAATGGGTGTCGATGGGCGCGCTCACACACTCGGCGCCGGCCCTCGACCTGTCCCTGACGATGGAGTCCCTGCCATGAATCTCCCCATGGCCCCGACGCTGCCGATGGCTCCAACCCTGCCGATGGCTCCGACGCAGACGACGCTGTCGGATGAGGAGATCGGCGCGCTGCAGGCCGAGGTGCGCGCCCTGGCCGAGGAGCGCGGCGCCGTGATCCTCGCGCACAACTACCAGGTGCCCGAGGTGCAGGACGCCGCGGACTACGTCGGCGACTCGCTCGGCCTCTCGCGCCAGGCAGCATCGGCCGACGGGGAGCTGATCGTCTTCTGCGGGG
>JAOPZB010000128.1 GCA_025964355.1 Solirubrobacterales bacterium
GTGCAGTACATCCCCATGGCCGACGTCGAGGAGTCGCTGTTGGCGCCCAGCGACCACGTCAGCTACTGCCCCTTCAAGGGCGACGCGAGCTATTTCAGCGTGCCAGCAGGCGGAGAGCGCTCGCGGAACGCCGTCTGGGTGTATCGGGAGCCGTATCCGGCTGTCGCCGAGATCAAGGATCACGTCGCCTTCTATCCCGACCGCGTCGACGCGATCACTGAGCAGGACCCGTCACTGGCGTAACCGATCGAGCGCGATGCGCGCGCTCTTAGCCTGGTCCCCGAGCGCGCCCTGCGGCACACGCGCACAACAGGCGCTCGTCGGAGACCCACAGCGAAGTCATCGCTTCATCGAGGACAGGCGGATCATCTCGCTGGACGCCATAGCGAGCCGCAGCCACCATCGGCCGCGATAGAGACGCGTCTGCGGGCCTCGCCAGCCGAGCCGACCGGCCGAGCCCCTGCTGCGTCGAGGTCCAGGCCGACGAACTCGTTGGCTCCAGGCAGCCGCCGAACGGGACACGCAACCCCTGGTTGCTATTCTTACCCACGTCTCGCAACCATCGGTTGCACATCAACGGAAGGAGCAACGTGGCCGCTGACAGCGTCGAACGAGAGATTTTGATCGAGGCGAGCCCAGAGGTTGTCTGGGGAGTGATAACCGAACCCGAGCAGATCAGCCACTGGTTCAGCGACAAGGCTGAGGTTGAGGCGCGCGCCGGCGCGGACGGCACGCTCACGTGGAGGCCCGGAGGTCGCGGTGGCAACAAGGAATTCGACGCAATCGTGCCGATTCGGGTCGTGGAGGCCGAGCCGTTCCGCCGTTTCTCCTTTCGCTGGAACCACCCGGAGGGCGCGGGACCGGATGAGAGCAACTCGGCACTGGTGGAGTTCAGCCTCATCGAGGAGGCCGACGGGACACGGTTGAGGGTCGTCGAGAGCGGCATCGACGCCGTGACGCATGACGAGGCGGCCAAGGCCCGGTACCTCGAAGACCACGAACAGGGCTGGGAGAAGCATCTCGGCGAAATGCTCGATTATGTGGCCTCGGAGCGACGCGGGGCGACGCGTTGATGGCCACCGCGGTCACCGAGGACGACGCCCTGTGGGCGGCGGTCGCCGACCCCACGCGCCGACGTGTGCTCGACGCGCTGCTCGACCACGGCGAGGCGACCACCACGGCGGTGGCCGAGGGGCTGCCGGTCACCCGACAGGCTGTCGCCAAGCACTTGGCCGTGCTGAACCGTGTGGGCCTGGTGGCAGGCCGGCGGCGCGGGCGGGAAGTGCGCTACGCGGTCCGGCCCGAGCGGCTGGACGATGCCGCCGAGGCGATGGCTCGCGTGGCCGCCCAGTGGGATGGGCGCCTGGCACGGATCAAGCGGCTAGCCGAGTCCGTACAGGCCGAAGCCGAATCGATTCCTAAACACCGACAAGGAGAATGCAATGACAGATCACAGGACCGGAACTCCTGAGCAGTGGCTTTCGGCTCGGCTCGAGCTGCTCGACGCCGAGAAGGAGCTGACGCGCCGCGGCGATGAGCTGACTCGGCTGCGACAGGACCTGCCATGGGTTCCCATCGATAAGGAGTATGGCTTTGAGACGGATGAGGGAACCGCGTCACTCGTCGACCTCTTCAAAGGGCGCTCGCAGCTGCTCGTCTACCACTTCATGTTTGGGCCCGACTTCACGGCCGGGTGTCCGTCCTGCTCCGCGATCGCGGACGGTTTCTCCGGTTCGGTGGTGCACCTTGCCAATCACGACGTCGCGTTCACAGCAGTGTCGCGCGCCCCGCTGGCAAAGCTGCAGGACTACAAGCGGCGGATGGGCTGGAGCTTTCCCTGGGCGTCTTCGTTCGAGAGCGACTTCAATTACGACTTTCACGTATCGCATACCGAGCAGGAATGGCAGTCGGGCGCCGTCGAGTACAACTTTCACACCGCTGACTTCCGGCCGAGCGAGAAGAGTCCCGGACTTATCGAGATCGCGTCGGGTGCCGGCACGGATCCCATGACCTTCAGAAAAGAGGGGCCGGGCATGAGCGCGTTCTCCCTCGAGGATGGCGTCGTGTTCCACACCTACTCGGCTTACGGACGAGGCGTCGACGGCCTCTGGGGCATGTACTCGTGGCTCGACCGCGCCCCACTCGGGCGCAATGAGACCGGCATGTGGTGGCGCCGCCACGACGAATACGAAGGAGATTGAGCCGTGGCGATGTCACCGGGCGGGAGGACCATGAGCAACTCCGTCTGCACGATGCGGGAATGGGCCGTGCAACGACGCCGATGATCAGTCCGGGTACTCGTCCTTGCGCCAGGTCCGAGGCTCATCGGGCTGAGCCTTCGGGGTTCGCTCGAGCAGGAACGAGTGATACGGGGCGACGAACCGGTCGGGCGCCATCACCGTGTAGGTGTGGTACACGCTCCCGTTCTCCCGGGCAAAGGCAATGAAGCTCGGGCCCTCGCGCAGGCCGTCCTCGAGCTTGGCTCCCACCTGCCGCGCCCAGTCCTCGAGCCATCCGGGGGGGTTGTCGACCATCTGTTTGACCTCGGGGATCTCCTGCGCCTGCTGGGGCGTGAGGGCGATCCCGAAGTCGAACGGAAACTCCGTCCCGTAGGTGGAGACGTAGGGGAACTGCCAACCCATACGCTGCTTGTAGGCGACGAGCCGGTCAATCGGCGCACGCGAGAAGCAGATCAGCGTCACGTCGCGGTGATTCAGATGCACCCGCGTGGCGTCGAGCTCATCCCCCAGGTTCGAACACCCGGGGCAGGCGCCGATGTCGTAATCGGGCCCGAACATGATGTTGTAGGCGAGCAGCTGCGAGCGCCCGTCGAAGAGCTCAGTGAGTGTCTTCTTCCCCTCCTCCGTGTCGAACTGATACTCCTTCTCGACGGGCACCCAGGGCAGTTGACGGCGCTGCTCAGTCACCCGCTGGCCAAGCTTCGTGTGCTCGGCCTCGAGCTTCGCAAGCTCATCGCGAGCCTCCCGCCATTCCTCGCGGGTTCCAAGCTTGAAATCGGGCATCGTTATCTCCTTTGGCGTTCGTTACGTCGGCATGGCCGCCCGTTCACGACCGTACCTTAGGACCGGCGCGCCACCCGAAACTCATCGCCATGTCATGCCATCGCCATGGGTGCCGCGACATCGCAGACAGATGTCGCGGCACATGCAGCGTACGCGCGCCTGGCGAGGCATCGGCTCAGCGGCGGATGCGCGTAGAGCCCCGGAGCCTCAGGCCTCGAGCTCGACCTTTACCTCGCACGCGTCAACGGAGGCGCGAGCACCGGGGGTTTCGGCGGAATCCATCGCGGCGAAGACTTTCCCCCCGGCGTCCATGTCCTCCGCCGTTGCAAAGTACTGCAAGACGACCGCCGTGCCCTGCTGCTCATCAAACAGAACGGTCAGCCCCGTGGACGGTACGCCAGGCGGTGGGCCCCCCGCCTCTTTGACACGAGCCAAAAGCTCCTGCATCCGCTCTGCGCTCACGTCTGTGAACCTGACAACACGTACGTGCATGATGCCCCCCTCGTGATCGGTGGCGAACGATGCTATCCGTCTCCAGAAAGCTCGTCAATCCCGCGAATCAGGACGACTGTTCCGCGTGCGGCGGAGCCGCACGAGTGGGACATCATCCGAACGCACCCCGATCGCGGCGCGGAGACAGGCCCGGGCAGCCTCACGATCTGACCAGCTCGGCTGTACCGCAGCCGGTGCAGACGCTCAGTCGCTGCACTACGCACGCATCAGCGAAAAGAGTCTCCGCCCGGCCGATGACTATCGCGCGGACGGCAGCCAACATTGAGCGTTGGTCGCAAGCCCTACGCCTTCTCGGGCCACGCGGCTCCGAACTCTCCCCAACCGAAGGAGCAAGCATGACTCGCACCAGATTGACCACATTCCTGGCTGGCGCGGCAGTGATGGCGCTCAGCGCGCTGCCGGTAGCGACTGCCGCCAACGGTGCGGTCATCTCGTCGGCCACGCACGCGGGGCCGGCGACGGCCCGCGCCGCGAAGGCCACTGTTGACGTGCGCGGTACCACTCTTGGGAAAATCCTCGTCAACTCGGGGGGGCGCACCCTTTATCTGTTCAAGAAGGACTCCGCAAGGAAGAGCGCCTGCACGGGCGAATGCGCGAAGTTCTGGCCGCCGCTCCTGGCAAGCGGCAAGCCCACCGCCGGCCCTGGTGCCAGTGCCTCGAAACTCGGGACCATCCGGCGTCCAGATGGAAAGCGGCAGGTCACCTACAACGGCCACCCGCTGTACACCTTCCAGCAAGACACGAAGGCCGGCCAGACAAACGGTCAGGGCCTGACGGCGTTCGGCGCCTCCTGGTTCACCCTGTCTCGCTCGGGGAATCAGATCTCCGGCCATGCAGCACGCGTTCGGGGCTGAGCGTGGCGCTCGCGGTCGGATTCACGTCGCTCGGCTAGCGCAGGATGCCTTGCCGGGAGAGCTCCGCTCCCCGGCAAGGTGCCGCGGGTGGCGACGGTCAGGGCAGCTCCTGGAATCCCGCGCCCGTCAGCAGGTATGCGGGGGCGACGGATGGCGGAATCCACCCGGCCGGCGCGCATTGCCTCGTCGTCGCGAGCGGATATCAGCAGGACGCCGAGCCAAGGCCATGTAACGTTGTCCGGTGTGTCCGGGCTGGGGACAACTCTCGAGCAGGGCTCGGTGGACGGCGGGTTTGGCTCGGGTTCCGGTGCGCTTGGGCGAGTCGCAGTCGTCTTCGAGCGCAGCAAGGCAGGCACAGCGGCTCTGAGGGAGGCCGCCGAACTCGCCAACGCGGGCCATGGGTTGTCAGTCGTGACGCTGGCGCCCCAGGCGCGACCCGCGAGATGGGGACGGGCCGGCGGTGAGGGCCCGTACAACGTCGCGGTCAGGGAGGAAGCGGAGCTGGAGCTTCAGGAGGCCCGCGACATGCTGGGATCAGTCGCCGGCGATGCCACGTTCAAGATGCTGGCCGGGTGCCCCCAGCCGCCGCTTGCGTCGTGGGTGAGCCAACACGGGTTTGGGCTTGTCCTACTCCCCCACCAGCGGCTGACGCCCGGTGGCAACCCTTTTGCGAGGAGCCTGCGCAAGAAAACGTCGGCGGAAGTGCGGCTGGTTAGGTAGCTCAGGCCCCGCAACGATCCCGCCATGGCGGCTTGCCCCTTGACTTCGTCCTAAGCTCCGGGAATGCAGCGGGTCGGAGTTGTTCTACACCCAACCCGTCCCGTGCGCCGAGCGCTGGACGCACTCGAGCAGTGGACGGCGACTCACGGCCTCGAGCT
>JAOPZB010000180.1 GCA_025964355.1 Solirubrobacterales bacterium
GAAGCTATGTGAGCACGGCGCACGCGGTCAACCGCCGTGCGGCGCTTCGTGCGCTAGAAGCGACCTTTTTTGTTGCGCCGGGGACTTGTGAAGAAATGGACAAGTCGCCAGCCCCCGCCCGGCGGGCTGATCAGCTCGCCCGGGGGCCCGGCAGCGGGCCGTGCTCGGACTCGAACTGGCGCTTGACCTGCGAGAAGATCTCTAGCGCGCGCTCCAGTGTCGCCTCGTCGTGCGTCGCCATCACGCTCGTGCGCAGCATCGCGCCGCCTGGCGGGACGGCCGGGTGCAGGGCCGTGTTGACGAAGACGCCGGCATCATAGAGGGACCTCCACAGCAGGGCCGCGGTCCAGTCGTCGCCGACGAGCACCGGGATGATCGGCGTCACGATCGTGTGGGCGCCGGCTGCCTCGCGCACTCCCGGGGCCCCCTCCTGCAGGCGCTCCGCCGGCAGCGCCTGCGCGTCCACCACTGAAAAGCCGCGCTCGTGCAGGCCGTCGCGCAGGCGCCTGGCGTTCTCCAGCACCTGCGTCAGCAGCGGCGGCCCATCGTTGGAGCGAAGCACCCGCAGCGCCGCGAGTGCGGCGCCGACGGCGGCCGGTACGGCCGAGGCGGTGAACAGGAACGCGCGGGAGGAGATCCGCAGGTAGTCGATCACCTCGTGCGAGCCGGCGACGAAGCCGCCACAGGACGCAAGCGACTTGGAGAACGTGCCGACCCGCAGGTCGACCCTGTCGGCCACCCCCAGCAGTTCGGCAGTTCCCGCCCCGCGCGTCCCGAGCACGCCGGCGCCGTGAGCCTCGTCGACCATCAGCCGGGCGCCGTAGCGTTCGCACAGCTCACAGATGTCGCCCAGCGGGGCGATGTCACCCTCCATCGAGAAGACACCGTCGACGACGACAAGCACCCCGCCGCCGTCGTCCTGGGCGCGATCGAGCATCTTCTCGAGCTTGTCCAGGCGGTTGTGGCGGAACGGGCGCAGCTTGGCACGCGAGAGCAGGCAGCCGTCGAGGATCGAGGCGTGGTCTCCGGAGTCGACGATCACCGTGTCGGCGGGGCCGAGGAGCGTGCCGAGCGTTCCGAGGTTCGCCTGGTGGCCGGTCGTGAACACGAGCGCGTCCTCGGTCTGCATCCACTCGGCGATCTCGCGCTCGAGTTCGAGGTGCAGCGGGATCGTCCCGTTGAGCAGCCGCGAGCCGGTCAGCCCCGTCCCGAAGCTGTGAAGCGCGTCCTCGGCCCCCTTGAGCACGCGCTCGTCCGCGGTCAGGCCGAGGTAGTTGTTCGAGCCGAGCATGATGCGCTCGGCGCCCTCCATCTCGACGACCGGCATCGCCGGGGAGGTCAGAACGTGAAAGTAGGGCAGCACGTCCGCCTCGCGCGCCGCTGCCAGCACCTCCGTGCGGTCATGGTCGCGAACCTTGGCGAAGACGTCGGTGGATGTGTGCATGTAATGTGCCGGCGTCGTGAGCGTCGAAGTCAGATCGGTCTCGGGTGGAAGAGATCTAAAGGCGTTCATCGACCTCCCCTTCCGCCTGCATGCTAACCACCCGCTGTGGGTGCCTCCGCTGAAGCTCGAGCGGCGGCTGTTTCTCAACCGACGCCTGAACGCCTTCTTCAGTCACGGGGAGGCGGAGTACTTCCTCGCCCGCCGCGACGGGCGCGTCGTTGGGCGCGTCAGCGCCCAGGTCAATCACGCCTTCAACGAGTATCAGAAGAAGAACTGGGGCTGGTTCGGCTTCCTGGAGTTCGAGGATGACCAGGAGGTGCTGGAGGCGCTGCTCGGCGCCGCCGAGTCATGGCACCGCGAGCGCGGCTTGCAGCGGATGGTGGGACCCGCCAGCTTCTCGATGAACGACGAGAGCGGCGTGCTCATCGAGGGCTTCGAGCTACGTCCGATGATCCTCCAGCCGTGGAATCCCCCGTACTACCAGCAGCGCATGGAGCAGGCCGCGATGGCCAAGGCGATGGATCTGCTGATGTGGAATCTCGAGGTCTCAGACCGCGACAAGGTGCTGCCCGTGATCTTCGAGCTCGCCGACAAGGTGCAGAGCGAGCACGGGATCCGCGTGCGCCCGATGCGCCGCCGGCAGCTGCGCAAGGACCTGGACGCCTTCGCCGAGGTCTACAACTCGGCGTGGTCTAAAAACTGGGACTTCGTCCCCTACTCCAAGAAGGATCTCGACGGCTACGCCCAGGAGCTGCAGCTCGTCTTCGACAAGCACTGGTTCATGATCGCCGAGCGGATCGACACCGGCGAGGTCGTGGGGATGGCGATGACGATCCCGGACATCAACCAGGTGCTGGAGAGGATGAACGGCCGGATCCTGCCGCTCGGCTGGTGGCATTTCCTGCGCAAGGGCCGCATCATCGACCGTGTGCGCGTGGGCTTCCTCGGGGTCAAGCCCGAGTACCAGCACACCGGCGTCGCGGCCAAGCTGTATGTCGAACACTTCAACGCCGCCGCCGCCCGTCCGCAGGACGGCGGCGAGATGGGCTGGATACTCGAGACGAACACGGCGATGAACCGCGGCATGGAAGCGATGGGCGGGAGGATCGTCAAGCGCTACCGCGTCTACGACCGCGTGCTGTAGAACGGGTCTGGGACGCCCTCTACACTTCGCGGGATGAGCGAGCCGATCGACGCACGCCCTGGCGAGGGCCAGACGGCTGCGGATGCGATGCCCGGTGAGGCCGAGGAGGTCGACGCGTTTCCGGTGCTCGCCGAGGGCGAGACGGTGATCACTGCCCGCCGTCTCGACGGCGTGCTGGAGGATCGCCGCTCGAGCGCCTTGATGATGCCCGCCGTGCAGGCCGCAGCTGTGGCCGCAGGAGGATTCGTCGCGGGCGCCGCGGTCGTCGGACACGTGCATCGACGCAGGCGGCGCTCCGCTGCACTGCCCAAAGGGCGCCGGCAGGGAGCGGACCTGGGTCGTGGCGGGCGGCGTGGTCGCGGCGGGGGCAAGGCGGCAGAGCTCGTGCAGATCGTCGGCAGCCGCTCGCTGCTCGTGGACGTGCACCTGCTCGGTGGCCCGGGCGCAGACGGCTGAGGCAGAGACCCTGAACGAGCTGGTCGAGCTGCGCCAGGAGGTCACCCCGGCGGGGCCGTTTCGCCTTCCCCGCATGACCGGGATGGACGGCGTGCTGCGCCGCCGCGGCGGCGTGCTGGAGCGCCTGCTGCACGACGGGGAGGAGCCGGTGCTGGTGCGCGTCGCGCAAACGGCCGGCGACACGGTGCTGTTCGGCGCGCGGGCGCGGACGCGCGGGGCGGCCACCCACGGAATCGCCCGGATGCGCTTCGCCCTCGGGGTTGACGAGGACCTGCGCGTCTTTCTGCGCACGTTCTCCCGTGACCCGCTGATCGGCCGCTCGCTACGCCGCCGTCCGTGGCTGCGCGTCGGGCGGCGGCCCGACCCGTTCGAGGCGCTCGCCTGGGCGATCTGCGAGCAGTTGATCGAGTACGAGCGTGCGGCCGCGATCGAGCGCCGTGTGGTGGCGGCGCTCGGACGGCGCTGGAGGGGCTGGGACGCCGAGCCGGGCGGACCACGCGACCTGCCCGCGGTCACCGTGCTCGCGGACACGGCCCCGGCGTTGCTGCAGTCGTTCGACCTGGCAGCCGGACGCGCCCTGGCGCTCGTGCGGGCTGCACGGGAGGTGGCCCGCGGGCGCGTGGACCTACACAGCTCAGACCACGAGCGAGGCTGGCGGCGCCTGCGCGCGATACCGGGGATCGGGCCGTGGACGGTGGAGATGCTCGCGCTGCACGGCCAGGGCCGCCACGATCAGCTGCCGGCGGGCGATCTCGGGCTGCTGAAGCTGGGCGGCCGGCTGCTCAGCGGGGGCGACCCCCTGGCGCGTGCCGATGAACAGCAGGTGCGCGAGCTGTTCGCGCCCTACGGCGAGTGGGCGGGCCTCGCCGCCGCGCACATGATCGGGCTGTGAGCTTGCGGCGGCTGGGCGCTCGTTCGCGCTCGACGAGCAGGGCGAAGGTCGGACAGGCGCGCGCCGCGCGCATCGCGTGCGCCAGCACGGCGCCGCTGACGGGCGTCTCGTCGACGATCGGGTAGCCCCACTCGTCCAGCGTGACTCGCTCGGGAAGCATCTCGGCGCACATCCCGTGCGCCTCGCAGGTGATCGGGTTGACACTCACGCGATGGCTCACGAGCGGGAACCCAGCAGGGACGGACGCCTGGGCGGAGGATCCGGCGCGATCTCCCGCCGGGGCAGCGGCAGCTCCTCGGGGGACGCGCACCGCTCGCATGGGCCGTGCCGCGCGTGCTCGGCGAACTCCGCGCGGAAGGTGTCCATGGCGCTCAGCAGCACGTTCACGCTGCCGTCGGGATGCCGGCAGGCACCACGCCGTACGACCATCGAGCCGAGGCGGTCGATCCGCTGCGTCGCGCGTGCCCCGGCACGGCCCTCGGCGATCTGCTCGATGCTCGTCGCCAGCGCATCGAGGCCGTGCAGGCAGGGGCCGCACTGACGTGCGCTCTGATCGGAGAGCCAGCGGGCGAGACGGGCGGTCTCGGCCACCGGGCAGGCGCTGTCGGAGAGCAGCAGGATGACGCCGGCGCCAAGCGAGGCACCGTGCGCTGCCAGGTGTTCGTTGGACAGCCCGAGCCCCCGGAGGCGCTCCGCGCCGATAAAGGCTCC
>JAOPZB010000204.1 GCA_025964355.1 Solirubrobacterales bacterium
GCCGCTCCTCGCGTGCAGGCGACTATACGACCAGCAGCGCGCCGGGATCACCGGACACGATCCGGCCGACCGCGATGCCCGGAATGTCCTGTGCGCGCTCGGGCTCGACGGCGACGAGCAGGCCCCCGGACGTGGTCGCATCGGCGGTCAGCCAACGCCGCCAGGGCGCGACCTCCGGCGCGAAGTCGGTGAACTGCTCGGCGTAGGCGAGGTTGCGGCGGGTCCCTCCGGAGATCGCCTCTTCATGCTCGAGCAGCTCCGGCACGCCCACCAGGCAGGCGACGGCGTGCGCGTCGATCTGCGCCGCGACACCGCTTTGCAGTGCGAGCGAGTGCAGGTGGCCGAGCAGCCCGAAACCCGTGACGTCGGTCGCGGCGTGAGCGCGAGCGGCGACGGCGGCACGAGCGGCGTCCGCGTTCAGCGCGCTCATCACCTCGACAGCCTCCGCGAGCTGCTCGGACGTGGCGAGGCCATTCTTGCGGGCCGTGGTGATGACGCCGACGCCGAGCGGCTTGGTCAGCACCAGCGCATCGCCGGCGCGCGCACCCGCGTTGGTGAGCATCCGCCGGGGATCGACGGTGCCCGTGACCGCCAGGCCGTACTTCGGCTCTGGGTCGTCGATCGAGTGGCCGCCGACAATCGTGGCGCCCGCTTCGCCGGCGACCGCCAGGCCGCCCTCCAGGATCGAGCGCAGCACCTCGGCGCCGAGGCGCTCCAGCGGGAACGCCACGAGGTTGAGCGCAGTGAGCGGCGTGCCGCCCATCGCATAGATGTCGGAGATCGCGTTCGCGGCCGCGATCCTGCCGAAGTCGTAGGGATCGTCGACGATCGGGGTGAAGAAGTCGACCGTCTGCACGAGCGCGAGATCCTCGCTCAGCGCGAACACGGCGGCGTCATCCGCGGTCGCCGTGCCGACGAGCAGGCGGGCGTCGCCGGCGGGCGCCAGTGCGCCGACGATCGGCAGCAGCGCGGCGGCGGGCAGCTTGCACCCGCACCCGGCGCCGTGGGACAGCGACGTCAGGGCGGGGGCCGCCCGCGGCTCAGTCGTCGCCAAGGTGAGCCATCACCTCCGCGGGGCTGTCGTACTCGTCGTCCTCGAGGCTCTCCTCGAGCTCGTCGACCACCTCGTCGGGCGCCTGGTTGTCCTTTGCGAGCTCGATCAGGTCGTCCCTGCTGGCCGGATAGTCGGCGCCTTTGAGCGCCTTTTGAACCTCGATGGGGCTGGGTGACATCTCCTACTCCTTCGCTGTGGCGGTTACCAAAACGTCTGCCGCGCGTGTAGCAGTGCTGATACCCGCCGCGCGATGGGGATAACTAGCGTCCGACCTTCGACCGTTCGGCGATTGTCGGCTCCGACCAGTCATAGCCGGGCCCGACGGGAATGATGTGCTTGGGGTTCAGCTCGTCGTGGGTCGTGTAGTAGTGGCGCTTGATCTGATCCATCGCGACCGTCTGCTCGACGCCCGGCAGCTGGTAGAGCTCGCGGGCATAGCCCCAGAGGTTCGGGTAGTCGACGAGTCGCCTGCGGTTGCAACGGAAATGCAGGTTGTAGACCTCGTCGAAGCGCACGAGCGTCGGGAACAGCCTCCAGTCCGCCTCGGTGATCGCGTCGCCCAGCATGTAGCGGCGCTCGCCGAGCAGGCCCTCCAGCCAGTCGAGGCTCTCGAACACCAGCGCGAAGGCGCGCTCGTAGGCCCCCTGCAGGCGCGCGAAGCCGGCGCGGTAGACGCCGTTGTTGACGGTGCGGTAGACGCGCTCGTTGATCGCGTCGATCGGCTCGTGCAGCGACGGCGGATAGAGCTCGAGCGCGACGCGGCCGAGGCCGCCGAGCGAGTCGCCGGCGGACATCATGCGGATGATGTCGCCGGACTCGTTGTTGACGATCCGCTCGCGGGACGCGTCCCACAGGACCGGCACGCTGACGCGTCCTTCGAATCCGGGATCGGTGGCGCTGTAGGCGTCGCTCAAAAACCGCCAGCCGTTGAGCTCGTCGGCGTATCGGCCGCCCGGGCCGTCAGCGAAGGACTCGCCGCTGAACGCCCAGCCGCGCTCGTCGCGAAACGGCGCGACGTAGGCGATCGGCACCGCGTGCTGCAGGCCGGCGAGCTCGCGCAGGATCACCGTGCGGTGAGACCATGGACACGCCAGCGACGCATACAGGTGATAGCGGCCGGGCTCCGGTGGATACGCGCTGTCGTCGCCGGTTCGCGGGTCCACCCCGACCCACTCGCGAAAGCGGCTCGCCTGGCGGGCGAACTCGCCGCCGACCATCTCCCGGCTCAACAGCGCGTCAGCCATTGAAGAGGACCTCGCGCTCGGCGACGGTCGCCGTCCACCCGTCCGGCAGCCGCGTCGGCGCGGCGCCGGGGGGAGTCTCGTGGGCGAGCAGGCAGAACTCCGGCGCCGGTCCGAGCACGAGCTGGCGGCGCCAGAGGCTCGCGTGGCTGGGATCCATCCCGTCGCCGAGCAGCTCGCCCAGCATGCGCCGGGGCGCGCCCGCGGGTCGCGCGACCCAGGTCGCAAGCGACGCTCCGCCGAGCGGGCCGCCTCGCTCGCGGATGTTCCTGCGGTCGCCCTCCAGCAGCGCGTACAGGCCGCCGCTGCCTGCGCCGGCTCGTCGGGCGAGGTCATCGTGGGAGGTTCGATGCCCGCGGCCCACCGCCGCCTCGTTCAGCACCCCGAGCGCGGCGAAGTCCTCGACCACATACCAGTCCTCGTAGGCGGCGCGTGGCCCATGCCCCGGGGCGTCAGCGGCGTCCTCGGGGGACGCCGGCCAGGGCGGCTCGGCGACGCGGAAGACCGCGGAGCCGCACAGGCCGACCGGTGGGCGGCGCGCCAGCGAGCGATGGAAGGCGACCTGAGCCTGCTCGTAGTCCTCGACCGCGGCCGGCTCGTGCGGGCGGTGCCAGAAGAGGTACGCGAGCACCGCCAGGCCTCTCCTAGAACGAGGGCTTGATCCAATCCATGTGCGAGCGAAGCTCCGCGCCGACGTGCTCGACCTGCGTGTCTGCCTGCTCGGCGCGCATGCGCTTGAAGTTCTCCTGGCCGGCGCGGTTCTCGGCGATCCACTCGCGCGCGAAGTCACCCGACTGGATCTCGGAGAGGATCTGGCGCATGCTCGCGCGCGTCTCCTCGGTGATGACCCGCTTGCCGCGGGTGTAGTCACCGTACTCGGCCGTGTTCGAGATGGAGTAGCGCATGCCGGCGAGTCCCTTCTCGTAGATCAGGTCGACTATCAGCTTGAGCTCGTGGAGGCACTCGAAGTAGGCCATCTCCGGGTCATAGCCCGCGTCGACGAGCGTCTCGAAGCCGGCCTGGACGAGCTCGGAGGCGCCACCGCACAGCACCGCCTGCTCCCCGAACAGGTCCGTCTCGGTCTCGTCCTTGAACGTCGTCTCGATCACCCCGCCGCGCGTGCAGCCGATGCCCTTGGCGTAGGCGAGCGCCAGAGCCCGCGCGTTTCCGGTCGCGTCCTGCTCGACGGCGATCAGCCCGGGAACCCCGCTGCCTTCGGTGAACTGGCGCCGCACGAGATGGCCGGGGCCCTTCGGGGCGACCATCGCCACGTCCACGCCGGGCGGCGGCGTCACCTCGCCGTAGTGGATCGAGAAGCCGTGACTGAACAGGACGATGTCGCCCTCGGCGATGCCGTCGCGGACGTCCTGCTCCCACACCTGGCGGTGCAGCTCGTCGGGGACGAGCATCATCACGACGTCGCCGCGGCTCGCGGCCTCGACGACCGGCAGCACCTCCAGTCCCTGCTCGCGCGCCTGCTCGACCGAGGAGGATCCCTCCCGCAGTCCGACGACGACTTCCACGCCCGAGTCCTTCAGGTTCAGCGCATGGGCGTGCCCCTGCGAGCCGTAGCCGATGATGGCGACGGTCTTGCCGTCCAGAAGATGAAGGTTGGCGTCGTCGTCGTAGATCATCTGCGGCAGGCTATCCAACTGCGCAGCGCGAGGCGGGTGCGTGGTCGCTCAGGCGCCGGCCCTGTCGGTCGCTCAGGCGCCGACCCCGCCGGTCGCTCAGGCGCTCGCCGCGGCGACCAGCGTGCGTCCGGGCACTTCGAGCGTGCCGTCGGGTCGCGTGAACGGCTCCAGGCGCTTTGCGAGACCTGCCCTGATCTCCTCGACGTCGCCCTTGGGCCTGGCCATCACGGTGTCGTGGAAGCTGCGAGAGAGGTCGAGCGTCACCTCCCAAAGCTCGTCGAAGCTCTCGTGCCGGCGCATCACCTCCATCCCCTGGACGTCGATCTGCGTGAAGCCGGCGTCCTCGAGCAGCGCCGCGACGAGCGCGCCGTTGCCGAGGGCGAACGGGCCGGGCGGGGACTGTCCCTGCTGGGGCTCGGGAACGAGCCCGCGCTGTCGCAGCTCCGCCGCCGGCAGCCCCGCCCACGGGTTGTGCTCGATCGCGTCCCAAACCGCCAGCGCGAGGCGCCCGCCGGGGCGCAGAACACGACGCGTCTCGCTCAGGGCAGCGGCCGGGTCGGCCATCAGCATGTAGCCCCAGCGGCAGACGACCCCGTCGACGCTCGCCAGTGGGAGGTCGATCCATTCCGCGCCGAGCACCTGGAACTCGACATTGCTGAGGCCAAGCTCGGCCGCGCGGGCGCGAGCACCGTCGAGCATCGCCTCGGCCTGGTCGGAGATGATCACGCCACCCGTCGGCGCGACCAGCTCGGCCGCGAACATCCCGGTCTCCCCCAGCCCGGCCGCCAGCTCGAGCACCCGCTGACCGGGCCGCAGGTGAAGCGCGTCGATCATCCACCGCGAGACCGGGGCGCCGAGCTCGCGCAGCATCCCCTGGCGGCGCACCCAGCCGGGCGCCGCCTCTTCCCAGCTCTGCAGGCTCGCGTCGCGGTGGGCGTTGGCGTCGAAACTCACCGCAGCGCCCTGCGCAGGAGCTTGCCCGAGTGGGTACGCGGAAGCGGCTCTGCCACGAGAACGATGTGCTTCGGGAGCTTGTAGGGCGCGAGCGACATGGCGCAGTGCGCGCGAAGCGCCTCGCTGTCGAGCGCCGTCCCCGGTCGCGTCACGACGATCGCCGTGACCACCTCTCCCCATTGTGCGTCGGCTCGTCCGATCACCGCCGCCTCGAGCACCTGAGGGTGCGCCTCGAGCACCGCCTCCACCTCGGCCGGCGCCACGTTCTCGCCGCCACTGACGATCGTGTCCGCCTTGCGCCCGTCGACGAGCAGGCGGCCGGCCGGATCGAGGCTGCCGAGATCTCCGGTGTGCAGCCAGCCGTCCGGCGAGGGGGCGCCCGGGGCGACCGTCGGGCCCTGCACGAGGATCTCGCCGTCGCCGGCGATGGCGACCCGCGTGCAGAACAGCGACGGTCCGGCGGTCGGACGCTCGCCGTCGGGCGCCGCCAGCGGCGTGGTCGTGACCTGCGAGCAGGTCTCGGTCAACCCGTAGGTGAGGGCCACCGGGACACCGGCCGCTCGCGCCCTCGCCACCAGCTCACCGGGGACGGGCCCACCTCCTGTCAGGGCGCAGCGCAGGGCCGGCGGCGAGCTCAGTCCGGCGTCGAGCAGGCGAGCGAGCGTAGTCGCCACGAGGCTCACGACGGTCACCTCCTGCTCGCGCAGGGCCGCGAGGACGCGGTCGACCTCGAAGCGCTCGTGCACGACAGCGGTCGTGGCGTAGATGGTCGAGCGCACCAGGATCGAGAGGCCGCCGATGTGAGACAGCGGCAGCGCGCACAGCCAGCGCTCGCGCGGATCGAGCCCCAGCGCGACCGCCGAGCCGATCGCGCTCCACAGGAAGTTGCCGTAGGTCAGCTCGACCTGCCGCGGCGAGGCGGTCGTCCCCGAGGTGTGGATCACGGCGGCCGTCGCGTCGAGCGCGTGCCCGGACACGATCGCGGCCGGCGGGCCGGTCGAGCCCGTTGCCAGCGGCTCCTCGACGACGACGCTCGCCCCGTCGGCGATCTGCGCGCGCTCGGACGGCGACAGGCGCAGGTCCACGGGCACCGCCACCGCCCCGAGCAGCATGCACGCGTGCAGCGCCTGCGCGAATGCAAGTCCGGCCGGCAGGGCGATGGCGACTCGCCGACCCGGCCCGGCGCCGCGCGCGGACAGCTCGCCCGCACCGGCCAGCGCGGCGGCATAGAGCTCGGCATACGACCAGTCCCCCCCGGGCGTCTGAAGCGCAGAGCGATCCGGTCGCGCCGCCGCGGCACGGGCCAGCCATCCTTCGACGACCATGCCGCACAGGCTAGCCTTCGCGCGATGACCACCGCATGGATCCCCATCGCGGCCGGCGCGGCCGGCGCGTACACCGACATCCGCTACGAGAAGTCTGGCGCTCCCGACCAGGGGATAGCGAAGATCACCATCGCCAGGCCCGAGGTGAGAAACGCGTTTCGCCCGCGCACCGTGATCGAGATGTCGCAGGCCCTCGAGGACGCGAGAGAGGACACCGAGATCGGCGTGATCGTCCTCACGGGCGAGGGCCCGGATGCGTTCTGCTCCGGCGGCGACCAGCGCGTCCGCGGCGACTCCGGCTATCTGGACGACGACGACCGGAACCCCGCCCACGCCGGTGTCGGACGCTTCCACGTGACCGACCTGCATATCCAGATCCGGCGGCTGCCCAAGCCGGTCGTCGCGATGGTGGCCGGTTATGCGATCGGCGGGGGCCACGTCCTGCATCTCGTGTGCGATCTGACGATCGCCGCCGAGAACGCCCGCTTCGGACAGGTGGGCCCGAGGGTCGGGTCCTTCGACGGAGGCTTCGGCGCCGGGCTGCTGGCGAACCTCGTCGGGCCGAAGAAGGCGAAGGAGATCTGGTTCCTGTGCCGCCAGTACTCGGCCGCCGAAGCGCTCGAGATGGGGCTCGTCAACACGGTCGTTCCGCTCGAGCGCCTGGAGCAGGAGACGGTCGGCTGGTGCCAGGAGATGCTCGCGCTCTCGCCCTTCGCGCTGCGGCTGCTGAAGGCCAGCTTCAACGCCGCCGAGGACGGGCTGAGCGGGGTGCAGCAGCTGGCACACGACGCGAACCTCCTGTTCTACGGCAGCGAGGAGGCGCAGGAGGGACGCGACGCGTATCGCGAGAAGCGGAGGCCGGACTTCTCCCGCTTCCCCAAGCGGGCCTAGTGAGCGCCGTTCGAATCTGGATCATGGCCGCCCGGGTAAGGACGCTGCCGGCGGCGGTCGCGCCGGTGCTCGTCGGCACCTCGCTCGCTCTCGGCGACGGCCACTTCCACCCCCTCGCGTTCGTCGCTGCGCTGCTCGGCGCGATCTTCATCCAGGTCGGGACGAATCTGTCAAACGACTACTCCGACGCCCGGCGCGGCGCCGACACCGAGGATCGGCTCGGACCGGTGCGCGTCACCGCAGGCGGTCTGGTGCCGCCAAGCCAGGTCCTGCTCGCGACCTATGTGACGTTCGGGCTGGCGGTCGCCTGCGGCGCATATCTGGTCGCCGTCGCCGGGCCCGAGCTGCTCGCGGTCGGCGGCGCGTCGATTCTCGCCGGCGTTCTCTACACCGGCGGCCCGCGGCCGTACGGATACGAGGGGCTCGGAGAGCTGTTCGTCTTCCTGTTCTTCGGGATCGTCGCCGTGGTGGGCTCCTACTTCGTCCAGGTTCAGCAGCTCCCCTGGGAGGCATTCGTCTGCGCCGTCCCCGTCGGGCTGCTGGCCAGCGCGATCCTCGTCGTCAACAACGTGCGCGACCTCGAGACCGATCGACGAGCCGGCAAGCGCACGCTCGCGGTAAGGCTCGGCCGCGAGCGCACGCGACGGCTGTACACCGCGATGCTCGCGGCCGCCTTCCTGACGGCGCCTCTGCCATGGGTGCTCGGCCCGATGGGCGCGTGGCTGCTGCTCGCGTGGGCGGCCGCGCCGCTCGCTGTCAGGCCGGCCGGCGTCGTGCGCTCGCGCACTGACGGGCCGGCGCTGAACGGCGCGCTCGCCGGGACCGGCGCCCTGCAGCTCGCCTTCTGCCTGCTGTTCTCGGCCGGGATCCTCGCCAGCGGCGGCATCGCCTCGTGAAGCTCGAGGTGAAGCGCCGCACGCTCAGGCTGGCGACGCCGCTGCAGAGCTCCTACGGGGCGGTGCGCCAGCGAGAGCTGCTGACGGTGGCGATCACCGACGGCGAGGGAGCCACCGGCCACGGCGAAGCGGCGCCGCTGGAGCCCTATGACGGCGTGGGCATCGCCGAGGTGGAGCGTGCACTGGAGAGCTACCGCCCGGTGATCGCCGAGTCAGACTGGTCACGCGGCGCGCGCCTGCTCGAAGCGTGCCGGCGCGCGGCGGACGTGCCCGCGGCGCTCGCCGCGATCGACATGGCGCTGTGGGACCGCGCGGGGCTCCGTGAGGGCAAGCCGGTCGCGGCGCTGCTGAC
>JAOPZB010000215.1 GCA_025964355.1 Solirubrobacterales bacterium
AGGCGGGTCGACGTACCGGGCGCGCTGCTGTGTTCCAGCGGCCTTGGCGCCTTCGTCTTCGCGCTGATCGAGCAGCCCCGGCTCGGCTGGTCCGGCGTGATCGTGCCGCTGATCGCCGGCGTGGCGCTGCTGGGCGCCTTTCTGGCCTATGAGTCGCGCGCCCGCAGCGCGCGGCACGGCGCGCGGGATCACGACCATGATCAGCGTGGCGCAGATGATCACGAACGGGATGTTGATCAGGAAGATCAGCCGCCACGAGCCGATCGCGAGCAGCTCGCCGCCGAGCAGCGGACCGAGCACTCCGGCGATCGTCCCCCAGGCCGTCCAGCTGCCGATCGCCCCTCCACGCTCGGACTCGGGGAACGTGCGGACGATCACGGCGAGCGAGGCGGGCGTGAGCAGCGCGCTCGCGATGCCCTGCAGCGCGCGTGCGCCGATCAGAAAGCCGATCGACGGAGCGATCGCGCAGAGCAGCGAGGCGAGACCGAAGCCGATCACGCCCATCGCGAAGATGCGCCGCTCGCCGTAGAGATCGCCGAGCGAGCCGCCGATCAGGATCAGCGACCCGAGCGTGAGCAGATAGGCGTTGGACACCCACTGCTGCCCCGCCAGCCCGCCGCCGAGCGAGCGCTGGATGGTGGCCAGTGCGACGTTCACGACGGTGCCGTCCAGCAGGGCGATCCCCGAGCCCATGATCGTGGCGACCAGCGTGAGCTGCTTCGTCCTCGCCTCGTCCAGCCTCAGCACCCATTGGACGGTAGTGCAACGGCGGGCCGCGCGCAGGCGACTCGCCGCGACGTTCGCGCCACGCCGAGCCGCGCTCAGCCGCTACGCGTCAGCGCGCTCGCGTCCACCTGATCGGGGGATGTGTAGCCGCTCAGCGCGAGCGTCAGATCGAGCTCGGCGAGCAGGCAGCGAAGCACGTGTTCGACGCCGGCCTGCCCGGCGAGGGCGAGGCCCCAGACGAACGGGCGCCCGAGGCACACCGCGTCGGCACCGAGCGCGAGGGCCTTGAAGACGTCCGCGCCGGTACGGACGCCGCTGTCGAAGAGCACGGGAAAGCCCTCGCCCACGGCCTGCCTGACGCCGGGAAGCGCATCGAGCGCGCCGATCGCCCCGTCGACCTGACGGCCGCCGTGGTTTGAGACGATCACGCCGTCGACGCCCGCCTCCACGGCGAGTCGCGCGTCATCGCCATGCAGGATCCCCTTGAGGACGATCGGCAGCGCGGTCTGCTCGCGCAGCCACCGCAGGTCGGCCCAGGTGACGCTCGGGTTGGAGAACTGACCGGCCCAATGCCCGATCGCCGGGCCGGGATCCTCCTCCGGCGGCTTCTCCAGCGCCGCGCGGAAGACCGGGTCGGTGAAGTAGTTGGCGACGCCCTCCCCCTTTAGGAACGGCAGGTATGCGCTCCCCAGGTCGCGAGGTCGCCAGCCGAGCATCCAGGTGTCGAGCGTCACCACGAGCGCCGTGTAGCCGGCGTCGGCGGCGCGCGCGACGAAGCTCGACGCGAGCTCGCGGTCCTTGGGCCAGTAGAGCTGATACCAGCGGCTGGCCTCGCCCACCGCCTCGGCCACCTGCTCCATCGAGTGAGACGCGGCCGTGCTGAGAATCGCGGGGATCCCGAGCGAAGCCGCCGCGCGGCCGGTGGCGAGCTCGGCGTCCGCATGGACGATCGACTGGACGCCGACCGGCGCGAGCAGCAGCGGCGCTGGCATCTCGGTGCCGAGCACGCTCGTCGCAAGGTCGCGCGAGGAGACGTCGCGAAGCATTCGCGGCACGATCTCCCAGCGCGCGAACGCCGCGCGGTTCGCCTGCACCGTTCGCTCCGAGCCGGCGCCGCCCGCAACGTAGCCGAAGGCCTCGGGGGTCATCGTCTCTCGCGCGCGCTCTTCGAGCTCGTGCACGGAGATCGGGAGCTTCGGCAGCTCGCCGGCCAGGCCGCGGCCGTATATCTCGTATTGGAAGTTCCCGAAGAGCTGCTCGACGAGCACGGGGTCGGCGTCGGCCATGCCCTGGACCCTACCGACGCGCGCAGGAACGCCTCATGACGAGGTGGCTCCGGTCGGCGCATGCGCCGACCGGCGGGGCGCGCATGCGCGCCCCGGGCCCATGCCGCATGCGGCATGGCCTTCAGATCAGCAAAAGAACGACCAGCAAAGAACGATCAGCCGAGAGAGGTCACCCGAGGACGAGCTCGGCGGCCTCGCGAAGCGTGGCCGGGTCGCCGGAGATGAGCAGCGTCGTGACGACCGACTCGCGCCAGGCCTGCAGGTCGTCGCGGATCTTCTCGCGCGGGCCGATCAGCGAGAGCGCTTCGATGAGGGCGGTCGGTATCTTGGCGCCGGCCTCGTCCTTCTTGCCGCTGAGGTAGAGGTCCTGGATTTCGGCGACCTCCTTCTCATAGCCCATGCGGATCGGGACGTTGGCGTGGAAGTTGGCGCCCTTGGCGCCCATCCCGCCGAAGTAGAGGGCGTAGAAGGGGCGCAGCGCGTCGGCCGCCGACTCGACGTCGTCGGTGACGATCAGCGGGACGGTGGCGGCGACCTCGAAGTCCTCGGCGCCGCGTCGTGCCCCCGGCCGCGCGAAGCCCTCCTCCAGCGACGGGCGGTAGAGCTCGTCGTAGACGGCCGGAGAGAACAGCATCGCCAGCCAGCCGTCGCAGAGCTCGGCGCAGAGGGCGATGTTCTTCGGCCCCTCGGCGCCGAGGTAGATGGGGATGTCCTCGCGCAGGGGGTGGATCGACGCCTTCAGCGGCTTGCCGAGACCCGTGCCATCGGGCAGCGGAAGCGGGTAGTGCGGCCCGGCTGCCTGCAGCGGTCCTTCGCGCGCCCAGATGTCGCGCAGGATGCCGATGTACTCGCGCGTGCGCGCGAGTGGCTTTGCGAACGGCATCCCGTACCAGCCCTCTACGACCTGCGGTCCGGAGACCCCCAGGCCGAGGATGAAGCGCCCGCCCGACAGGTGGTCCATCGTCATCGCCGCCATCGCCGTCGCGGCCGGCTGGCGGGCGGACATCTGCACGATCGCCGTTCCCAGCTTGATCCGCTCGGTCGAGGCGCCCCACCAGGCCAGCGGCGTCAGGCAGTCCGAGCCGTAGGCCTCGGCGGTCCAGATCGAGTCGAACCCGAGCCGCTCCGCCTCGGCCACCGCCTCGCTCGCGCCGGGAGGCGGTCCCCCCGCCCAGTAGCCGGTGTTCAGTCCAAGCTTCAGCTCCCCCGCCATCGCAGGCAGGCTACAGCCTGGGCGCTGCGGCGGCCTTGCTAGGGGCGTGGCATGACGAGCGCCAGCGTGAAGCCGTCGTAGCCCTTGGCGCCGACCGTCTGGATCGTCGTGCCGGTGGCGCCGGGCGCCGCGGAGAGCAGCTCGTGAAACTCCCGCATGCCCTGCACGCCGGGGTCGTCGCTGGTCGGGTCGACCAGGGCGCC
>JAOPZB010000093.1 GCA_025964355.1 Solirubrobacterales bacterium
AGCTCCTCGACGTGCTCGGCGCGGCGAGCGGAGGCGAGCGGCCCCACCTGGGTGCGGGGGTCCGCGGGGTCGCCGACCCTCAACGCGCGCGCGCCGGCGACGAGGGAACCCAGGAACCGCTCATACATCTCGCGCGCCACGTATATGCGCTCGACCGATCCGCGCGCCTGCCCGGCGGCGACCGCGCAGCCTGCCCAGAGCGCACCCGCGACCGCGTGCTTGGAATGCGCGTCGGCGAGCACGAGCATCGCATCCTTGCCGCCCAGCTCGACCGTCACCTCCTTCTCCCGCGACACGCATGCGCGAGCGACGACGCGCCCGACCGCAGGCGAGCCGGTGAAGAGGATCTTGCCGACCGGCGACTGCGCCAGCGCGACCCCGACGTCGGCCCCGCCATGCACCACCCGCACGAGTCCCTCCGGCAGACCGGCACGCGCGAGCACGCGCCCGATCCATCCGCCCGCCAGGCAGGCGCGGGCGGCCGGCTTGAAGATGACGCCGTTCCCTGCGAGCAGGGCTCCGGCGATCTGGCCGAGGGGCTGGGCGAATGGCGCGCTGCCGGCGCCTATCACGCCGACGACGCCATAGGGCTCGTAGGCGATCCGCGCTCGCTTGGCGATCGCCATCGAGCGGCTGCTCGAGATCCGGCGCGCGGCGAGCGCGCCGGCGCCCTCGTCGGCGATCCAGATCAGCGCGTCGATCGCGGCCAGCAGCTCCAGCGCTGCGATCTCGGCGCGTGGCCTGCCCTGCTCGGCCGCGAGCGACTGTGCCAGCTCGTCGAAGTCGTCGATCACCGCCTGGGCCATTCGGCGCATGTATCGCGCCCGGTCTGAGAGCTGCAACAGCGCCCACAGGGGCGCCACCTTGGCGACATCCGCGACGACATCGTCGATCCGCTCCGGCGGGGTGATGTCCACGCTGCCGAGGATCTCGCCCGTCGCGGGGTTGCGAGCGAGGAGAGCCTCCGGGGTGGAGGTCTCGCTCAAGGTAGTGCTCATCTGACGCCGATTATCGCGCGTCGCGCCGACGTGCCCGGCGAATGGCCGCCAGCCGCTGCGCCAGCTGTGCCTCCGCCTCGTCCGGCTCATAGAAGCGCGCCCCGTCGACCCCCTCGGGAAGCAGCTGTTGAGCGGACAGGTGTCCCGGCTGGGAGTGCGGGTTGTCGTACTCCGCGCGCTCCTGGCCGACCGATCGAAGGCCGGCGAGCGGGCCCGAGCGCAGCCAGGACGGGACCGGCGCCGCGCCCTGCTCGCGTACGTGGCGCTGCGCCGCCGAGAGCGCCCGGCCGGCCGCGTTGGACTTTGGCGCCAGCGACAGGTAGATGGCCGCCTGCGCCAGCGCGTAGCGCGCCTCCGGAAGGCCGGCGTGCTCGACCGCGGCCGCCGCCGCCGTCGCCACCGACAGGGCGGCCGGGTCTGCGTTGCCGACGTCCTCCGAAGCGAGGATGACCATCCGCCGGACGATGAAGCGGGGATCCTCCCCGCCCTCGAGCATCACCGCGAGGTAGTACAGCGAGGCATCGGGGTCCGAGCCGCGCGTGGCCTTGATCCAAGCCGAGATGTAGTCGTAGTGCCGGTCGCCCTGCTTGTCGTAGAGGACGGCACGGCGCTGCAGCGCGTCCTCGACCCGCGCGAGCGCCACGCGCTCCTCGCCGAGCTCGGCCGCCGTGGCGAGGGCCAGCTCGAGCGCGTTCAGCGCCGTGCGCGCGTCCCCTTCGCTGCGTGCGGCGAGGAAGTCGATCGCGTCGTCGTCGACCGAGGGGTCGGCCGCGCGACGCAGGATCGCGCCGATCTGCTCCGCCTCCAGTGCCGCGAGCGCGTACACGCGCACACGCGAGAGGAGTGCCCCGTTGACCTCGAAGGCGGGGTTCTCCGTCGTGGCGCCGATCAGCGTGACCAACCCCTCCTCGACCGCCGGCAGCAGCGCGTCCTGCTGCGCCTTGTTGAAGCGGTGGATCTCGTCGAGGAAGAGCACCGTCCGCGACGCGCCCGTCGCGCGCCGGTGGGCGGCTCGCTCGATCACTTCGCGGACCTCGGCGCGTCCCGCCGCCACCGCGCTGAGCTCCTCGAAGGCGGCCTGCGAGTGCTCGGCGATCATCCGCGCCAGCGTCGTCTTGCCCGATCCCGGCGGCCCGTAGAGAATCATCGAGTGGGGGTTGCCCAGTTCGATCGCCGTACGCAGGGCGGAACCCTGTCCGAGCAGATGATCCTGGCCGACGAAGTCATCGAGATCGCGCGGGCGCATGCGCGCCGCCAGCGGGCGGTCGTCCGGGTCCTCGCCGGGCTGGCGCCGTGCGCCGCTGCGCCCTCCGGCGGCCCGATGCCCGCTTTCGCGCCCCCTCGGATCGTCGTCGAACAGGGTGTCCATCGTCTGAGTATCGCGCGCTGAGAGCGGGGAAACGGCGCAGAGAAGCGCGAAAACGGGTATTTATCCCGGCTGGAACCTTTTGGGGTGCGCGGGAGGTTGCCACGGACCGGATGTCGAACTTGTATTTCCCGTGCCTTACGTCGATATTCCCCTGCGTTTTCGGCAGGAACGAGTGGTGAGATGAGCGCCGGCGCCGCCGAGATCGTGCCCGGCGGAGGTCTCGAGCTGCTCGATACGGGCACCGAGATCTCCGCCCGCTCACCGCTGCAGCTGTTCTGGCGGCGGTTCCGACGCGATCGTGTGGCTGTCGCCTCGCTGCTGTTCATCGCCTTCCTGGTGGTCATCGCGATCGCCGCTCCACTCGTCGTCGAACTGCTCGGGCTGCCGGGGCCGTACACACAGAACCCCAACCTGACCGACTCCTTCGGCAGCCCCCTCGGTCCGAGTGGCGCCCATCCCTTCGGCGTCGATCAGCTCGGCGAGGACGTCATGTCGCGCGTCATCTACGGCACGAGGGTCTCGCTCGAGGTGGGGATCGTCGGTACGGCGATCGCTACGGTGATCGGGGTCACGCTCGGCGTGGTCGCCGGCTTCTACCGCGGCTGGGTTGACACGCTGCTCTCGCGCCTGGTGGACGTGGTGCTGTCGGTCCCGATCCTGCTGCTGGGCCTCGGCATCGGCGCGGCGTGCGCCGTCAGGGGCTGCCTCGGGGGGACGATCCAGACCGGGCTGGGCGAGATCCTCTTTCTGATCGCGCTCGCCAACTGGACCTACGTCTACCGCATCGTGCGCGGGCTCGTGCTGTCGCTGCGCGAGCGCGAGTTCGTTGACGCGTCCCGCGCCCTCGGTGCCTCGGACCTGCGGATCATGTCCCGCGAGATCCTGCCCAACCTCGTCGCGCCGATCATCGTCTACTCGACGCTTCTGATCCCGCTGAACATCCTGCTCGAGGCGGCCCTGTCGTTCCTTGGCGTCGGCATCCGGCCGCCGACGGCGAGCTGGGGGCAGATGATCGCCGCGGCGACGCCTATCTTCAACACGGCCTGGTGGTACATGGCCTTTCCCGGCATCGCTCTGCTGTTGACCGTGCTGGCCTTCAACCTGCTCGGCGACGGATTGCAGGATGCCCTCAACCCAAGGACAGCCCGATGACCGGGCGACAAGACAACAGGAGGAGGCCCAATGAGGTCGCTTAGAACGATTACGCTGGCGGCACTTGCGGGGGTGCTCACGCTCGGCGTGGCTGCCTGCGGGTCGAGCAGCAGCTCGAAATCCGCCAATGCGGGCGTTAGTGCCCCGGAAGGGGTGCAGACACCCGCCACCGAGTCGCTGACCGGAGGCAAGAAGGGGGGCACGCTCAACGTCGTCAACCATGAGGACTTCGAACACATAGATCCAGGCCAGTCCTACTTCGCGATCGACTACCAGGCCGTCTACGCGACCAACCGGCCGCTGTACTCCTACAAGCCGAACAGCTTCAAAGAACCGGTTCCCGACATGGCGGAAGGGCCGCCGCAGGTCTCCTCCGACGCCAAGACGATCACCATCCACATCCGCCATGGCGTTCACTTCGGGCCGCCGGTCAACCGCGAAGTGACCTCGGCGGACGTCGCCTACGCGCTCGATCGCGGCGCCAACCCGAACGTCGCCAACCCCTACTTCGAAGCGTATTTCAAATCGCTCGAAGGGTTCAGCAAGGCGAACGGCGGACCTATTGCGGGCATCAAAACGCCCGACAAGTACACGATCGTGCTGAAACTGACCGAACCAAAAGCCGCGATCGCCGCCGCCGCGCTCGTGCTGCCCGTGAGCGCGGCCGTGCCGGAGGAATACGCCAAGAAATACGACGCCAAGAAACCGAGTGAATACGGCAACTTCCAGGTCGCCACCGGGCCCTACATGTGGAAGGCGGACGCCTCTGGGAAGGTGCTGGGTGTGGGCTACCAGCCCGGCAAGTCGGCGACGTTCGTGCGCAACCCGAACTGGAGTGCAAGCACCGACTTCAGACCGGGGTACCTGGATCAGATCAACCTCAGCATTGGCGGTGACCCCACCGTCATCGGGCGCCAGGTGCTCGAAGGGTCCCACATCGTCCAGAACGACACGCCGGCTCAGTCGATCGTCAAGCTGGCGTTCGAAAAATTCCGCAAACAGCTCCTGATCGCCCCCGGATCGGGAAACCGCTACGTGGCTCTCAACAACAGCCACGGTCCCTTCACGAACGTGAACCTGCGCAAGGCCGTCTGGGCTGCGCTCGATCGCGAAGCGATGGACAAGGCACGCGGTGGCTCGCTCGTCACGATCCCCGCGACGCACTACATCTATCCGGAAGTCCCGGGCTTTGAACAGGCCGGAGGCGTCACGGGGCCGAAGTTCGACTACAACGAACACCCGCAGGGCGACCCGGCGGTCGCTGCCAAGTACATGAAGCTGGCGGGCTATCCGAGCGGGAAGTACACCGGTGGGAAGACCATCCAGGTCGTCGGCTCCACCGGCAACCCGGCCTCCGTGGATGCCGAAATCGTCAACCAGACGCTGAAGAACATGGGCTTCAAGACGAAGTTCAATCTGGTCGACCAGGCCACGATGTACTCGAAGTTCTGCGGGGTGGTGACCGAAGAGATCGACGTGTGCCCGAATGTCGGATGGCTCGCCGACTTCGGTGACGGGCAGGCCGCGCTGCAGGTGCCGTTCGACGGCAAGTACATCATCACCAACGGAACCAACTCCAACTGGCCACAGTCCAACCACCCGAAGATCAACAAGGCGATGGAAGTCGCCGAAAACGTCGTCGGCGCATCTGCCCGCGCCGTCGCCTGGGCGAAGATCGACAAGGAACTGGTCGAAGAAGCCGTGGCGCCGGTGTGGGACTGGGACAAGCAACCGGCCATCGAGTCGAAAGATGTCGCCGGCGTCGCCGACGTCTGGAACGAGGCGGGCTGGGACTACGGCTTCACCTCGCTGAAGTAAGGCAGGTGAACAACGGCATGACGGGAATTGGGCCGGCTCAGCACGAGCCGGCCCAACCCGCCATCGACACACCACGCAGAGGACCATGATCCCCTCGACTCCGTCGACATGACGCGCTACATCGTCCGCAGGCTCCTGTGGGGCGTCCTGCTACTGATCATCGTCTCCGCGCTGCTGTTCGTGATGTTCCGCGTGTTCCCCACCGCAGACCCTGCGAAGCTGCGGGCGGGGCGCCTGCAGAGTCAGAAGATCATCGCCGAGATCCGAGTCAACCTCGGCCTGAACAAGCCCCTGATCACGCAGTACTGGATCTACATGAAGAACCTCGTACTGCACTTTGACCTGGGCTACAGCTACTACAGCAACGCCCCGGTAAAAAGCCTGATCCTCGAACGGCTGCCGGCGACGGTCTCGCTTGTCTTGGGCGGAGCGGTCGTGTGGCTCGTCTCGGGTCTCGGCGTGGGAATCATCTCGGCGCTGCGGCCGCGTTCGCGCCTGGACCGCTTCAGCATGGGCGGCGCGCTGGTGCTCGTGTCGGCGCCCGAATACTGGCTGGGGCTGATCCTGCTGTACGTGTTCGCAGCCGACATCGGTCAGGTCAAGATCTTCCCCGGCGCCAACAGCTACGTCGGGCTCACCAGCGACCCCGTCAAATGGTTCACCTCGCTGATCTTGCCCTGGCTGGTCGTCGCGGCCGGTAACGCGGCGATCTACGCACGTCTGATCCGCGGCAGCCTCATCGAGGTGCTCGGCCAGGACTACATCCGCACAGCCCGCGCGAAGGGACTGACCGAGCGCAGGGTCGTGCTGCGTCACGGGGTGCGCTCGGCCATCAACCCGATCGTGACGATCCTCGGCCTCGACATCGGGGTCCTGCTGGGCAGCTCGGTGCTCGTCGAAACGGTGTTCGACATCCCGGGGATCGGGCGTCTGAACTTCGACGCGATCACCCATTCGGACTTTCCTATCGTCCAGGGGACAGTGCTGTTCGCCGCGCTCTTCATCATCGTCGCGAACATCCTCGTCGACATCGCCTACGCCTACCTCGACCCCAGGGTGCGCTACTCGTGAGCACCACCGAGCCGCTATTGCGCGTCGAGGACCTGCGCGTCGAGTTCCCGACCGAAGACGGGATCGTGCATGCGGTCGACGGCATCACCTATCAGGTGCACCGCGGGCGCACTCTCGGGATCGTCGGCGAGTCGGGATCGGGCAAGACCGTCGCCTCGCTGACCACGCTCGGCCTCACGCGTCGCCAGGGCGCGCGCATCTCCGGTCGCATCCTGTTCGACGGCCGCGATCTGGTGAGCCTTTCGGAAAAGGAGCTGCGCTCGATCCGGGGTAACGAGATCGCGATGGTCTTCCAGGACCCGCTGTCCTCGCTGCACCCCTTCTTCAAGGTCGGAGCGCAGCTGGTCGAGGCCGTGCGCGCACACCGGGACGTTTCCAGGGCGACCGCGCGCGAGCGCGCCGTCGAGCTGCTGGGTCTCGTCGGCATCCCGGATCCGTCGAGACGGGTCGACGACTACCCTCACGAGTTCTCGGGCGGGATGCGCCAGCGGGCGATGATCGCGATGGCCCTCGCCAACGAGCCGAAGCTCCTGATCGCCGACGAGCCGACGACGGCGCTCGACGTGACGGTCCAGGCTCAGATCCTCGCGCTGATGGAACGCCTGCAGCGGGAGCTGGGGATGGCGATCGTGATCATCACCCATGACCTCGGCGTGATCGCGGAGGTGGCCGACGACATCGCCGTGATGTACGCGGGGCGCATCGTGGAGACGGCTTCGGCGGAGCTCGTCTTCGCCGGACCCGAGCACCCGTACACATGGGGTCTGCTGAAGTCGATCCCGACCCTCGACAGCCCACGCGAGGAGGATCTCGTGCCGATCCCCGGCACGCCGCCCAGCCTGATCAACCCTCCCTCCGGCTGCCACTTTCATCCGCGCTGCCCCTACGCCCAACCCGACCACTCGGTCATCGACCCGTCCCTTCAGCCGGCTCCCGGCGAGCCCGACCACCACGTCGCCTGCCTGCTCGAGGCCGAGGTTCGCCGGCGGCTGTGGGCGCAGCTGCGCGCCGGGCGCACGCCGCAGGAGGCGCTCGACGAGGTCGGCCTGCCGGCGGCCCCGTGGCTCAGCGACCCCAGCGGGCTCCCGGGGGCGCGGGCGTGAGCGCCAGCGCGGCAGCCGATCGCGGCTCGCCCTTCGGGGAGGAACGGCAGCCCAGCTCCACCGCACGTCCCGACGGCGACGGCGCCGGCGATCCGCTCGTGCAGGTGCGCGACCTCGTAAAGCACTTCCCGATAACGCAGGGGGTCGTCTTCCAGCGCAAGGTCGGCGCCGTGCAGGCCGTCGACGGCGTCAGCTTCGACGTCAAGCGCGGCGAGACGCTCGGGATCGTCGGCGAGACCGGCTGCGGCAAGAGCACCACCGCCCGCCTGGTCATGCGGCTGCTCGAGGCCACCTCCGGCGAAGTCCGCTTCGACGGACAGGACATCACGCACCTCAAGGGCGCCCGCCTGAAGGCCGTCAGGCGCGACATGCAGATGATCTTCCAGGACCCGTACTCCTCGCTGAACCCGCGCAAAACGGTCGGCTCGATCATCGGCGAGGCGTTCGCGGTACACCGGCTGGAGCGCGGCAAGGAGGTCCGCAGGCGGGCCGTGCAGACGCTGATGGAGACGGTCGGCCTGAACCCCGAGCACTACAACCGCTATCCGCACGAGTTCTCCGGCGGCCAGCGCCAGCGGATCGGCGTCGCCCGCGCGCTGGCGCTGAAACCGAAGCTGTTGATCGCCGACGAGCCGGTCTCGGCGCTGGACGTCTCGATCCAGGCGCAGGTGCTGAACCTGCTGCGCGACATGCAGCGCCAGTTCGGACTGACGCTCATCTTCATCGCCCACGACCTCTCGGTGGTGCGTCACATGTGCGACCGCGTCGCCGTGATGTATCTCGGCAAGATCGTCGAGATCGGCCCCGGCGACCCGCTCTACGGGTTTCCCCGCCATCCATACACCGGCGCGCTGCTCGCCGCCGTACCGGTCGCCGACCCTTCGGCATCCGCCGAGGGGCGGCGCCTGCTCAGCGGGGACGTCCCGAGCCCGGCGAACCCGCCGAGCGCCTGCCGCTTCCACACCCGCTGCCCGAAGGCGCAGGAGCTCTGCTCGATCGAGGAGCCGCTGCTCGAGGACAAGGGCACGGGGACGCGTGCCGCCTGCCACTATCCGCTCACGCGCGAGGAGGTAACCGAGATGGGCGTACGATCTGCCGGATGAGCGGCGACCGGTCAGACATCGGCCAGCGCAGCCGATGAGCGCACCCGCGACGGCCGGCGAGGCCGAGGTGCTGCTCTCCGCCCTGATCCGCTTCAACACGGTCAACCCGCCGGGCAACGAGCGACCGGCGCAGGAGTTCCTGGCCGATCATCTGAGCAGCGCCGGCTTCGACTGCGAGCTGCTCGGCGCCGAGCCCGGGCGTCCGAACCTCGTCGCGCGGCTGCGAGCGACCGCCGCAGGCGACGGCGGGCCGACGCTCTGCTACCTCGGCCACGTCGACACGGTGCTGGCCGACGCCGCCGACTGGAGCCACGACCCCTGGTCGGGGGATATCGACGACGGCTTCTTGTGGGGGCGCGGCGCGCTCGACATGAAGTCCCAGGTCGCCGCCGAGGTGGCCGCCGCGGCGGCGCTGGGGCGCTCGGGCTGGCGCCCGGCGCGCGGTGAGCTGCTGATCGTGACCGTCGTCGACGAGGAGACCGGCGGCGCGCTCGGAGCGCAATGGATAACCGAGACGCATCCGGAGAAGGTCCGCTGCGACATGCTCGTCAACGAGGGCGGCGGCGCCGTGTTCGAGTACGGCGGCAGGCGGCGCTATGGCGTTTGCTGCGCGGAGAAGGGCGTGTTTCGCTTCACCGTGACGACCGACGGGGTCGCCGGCCACGCGTCGATGCCCGGAATGGGCGACAACGCACTGCTGAAGATGGGGCCCCTGCTCGATCGCTTCGCGGCACGCCAGCCCTCATACCGCCTGACAGGCGAGCCGCAGGCGTTCCTGCGCGGCATCGGCGAGGACGCCGGGGACCCGCAGGCGGCGGTCGCGCACATGCGCGCCGCCGACCCGCGGCTGGCGACGATGTTCGAGCCGATGCTCGGCGTCACGTTCACCCCGACGCGGATCAGGGCGTCGGAGAAGATCAACGTCATCCCCAGCCGGGCCGAGCTGAAGGTCGACTGCCGCGTCCCGCCCGGCCTCGGCGAGAAGGAGGTGCGCGAAGGGATCGCGGAGGTCCTCGGCGGCGACGGCGATTGGCGGATGGAGTTCACCGAGCGGGTCGTCGGCAACCGCTCGCCGACCGAGTCCCAGCTGATGGACGCGATCACGGGCTGGATCGCCGAGCGCGACCCGGGCGCCGAGGTCGTGCCGGTGATACTCCCGGGCTTCACCGACTCGCGCCACTTTCGCATGGCGTTCCCCGAGTGCGTCGCCTACGGGTTCTTCCCCCATCGTCACCAGTCGCTGCTGCAGACGGCGCCGCTGATCCACGGCGCCGACGAGCGCATCGACGTGCGCGATCTCGCGCTCGCGACGGAGCTCTTCGGAGACCTCGCGACGCGTCTGCTCGGCTGACGCCGGCGGGCGATCGCAGGCGTGCGAGCCCACGCGACTCGCACGGCGCCGTCCACCTCCGACGATACCTCGGACGCAACCGATAATTGGACAGACGGGCCGGCAACCCGCATAATGCAAGGACGATGCCACGGAGGGTGTTTTGCCTTGAGAGGTGAGGGATGAGCGGGCAGGCCACGACGGCCGTCCAGCGAACGGGAGGGGCCGCGCCGCCATCGGCCGGGGGGACGCCGGACGTCCACGCGCTTGGCGCGCAGAGCACGGCGACGCATGAAGCGCTCGTGCACGCGCACTCGCACGTCGTGTCTCACGTGGTCCCGCCGGGGGTGCCACAGGCCTCGATAACCCAGGAAATACAAAACTGGGCGCTGCAGTGGGAGCCGGTGATCGCAATCGTCTTCTTCACGGCGCTGATCCTGCTGATGTGGCGCACGCTCAAGGTGATGCCGCGCGTCAAGCCGCAGCGAATCAAGCCTGCCTCCAATCAGGCCGTCACGTTCGACGACATCGCCGGGGTCGACGAGGCCAAGGCCGAGCTCCAGGAGATTGTCGAGTTCCTGCGCGAGCCGAAGGCGTTCGCCAAGCTCGGGGCCAGGGTGCCTAAGGGCATACTCCTGCACGGGCCGCCCGGGACCGGCAAGACGCTGCTGGCGAAGGCCGTGGCGAACGAGTCCGGAGCCCAGTTCTTCGCCCAGTCGGCCGCCTCGTTCGTGGAGATGTTCGCGGGCCTCGGCGCCGCGCGGATCCGCCGCCTGTTCGCCGTCGCGCGCAAGCACGAACCGGCGATCATCTTCATCGACGAGCTCGACGCCGTCGGCGGCCGGCGCGGCTCGGACATCTCCGGCGAGAAGGACCAGACGCTGAACCAGCTGCTGGTGGAGATGGACGGGTTCGCCTCGAGCGGCAGGGTCGTCGTGATCGCCGCGTCCAACCTGCTCGAGAAGCTCGACCCGGCGCTGCTGCGCCCGGGCCGCTTTGACCGTCAGGTGTTCGTGGTGCCCCCGGATGTCAAAGGCCGTCTCGGCGTCCTGCAGGTGCACACGCGCGACAAGCCGCTCGACGACGTCGACCTCGGGCTCGTCGCCCAGCAGACGAGCGGTTTGACCGGCGCGGACCTGGCGAACATCTGCAACGAGGCGGCGATCTTCGCCACGCGGCGCGGCGGCGCGAAGATCACGATCGCGGACTTCGACTCGGCGCTGGAGCGCGTGATCGCCGGCGTGCAGTCAAAGCGGGTGCTCAACGTGCAGGAGAAGCGCGTGGTGGCCTTCCACGAGGCTGGGCATGCGCTGTGCGGCGAGCTGCTGCCGTCGGTGGACCGCGTGCACCGCATCTCGATCGTCCCGCGCGGTCGAGCGCTCGGCTACACGCTGAACCTGCCTGCCGAGGATCGCTACCTGAAGACGCGCGAGGAGCTGCTCGACTACATGACGGTCCTGCTCGGCGGCAGGGCGGCGGAGCAGATCGTCTTCGGCGCGATCACCACCGGCGCGTCCGACGATCTCAAGCGCGTCGCGGACATCGCCCACTCGATGGTCCACGACTACGCGATGGGCACCGCTGGAGTCGGGCGCTCGCCGGATGGAGACGTGCGGCTGTCGGAGACCACGCTGCGCATCCGCGACGAGGAGCGCCAGGACCTGATCGACGAGGCGCGCCGCGCCGCCCAGAAGCTGATCGTCGCCCACCGGCGTCAGCTGGACGCCCTGG
>JAOPZB010000037.1 GCA_025964355.1 Solirubrobacterales bacterium
GGCGCCACCGCCAGCCCACGCCTGCGTAAGCCCGCCGGCGGCGTAGGCCCCAGCCGGCGCGGGTAGGCTCTGGCTCACTCGCGCTCGGCGCGGGCGAGCCGCGATGATCCCGCTAAAGGACAACATCCCGAACGAACGCTTCCCGTTCGTGACGGTGGCGCTGATCGTGATCAACGTGGTCGCCTACCTGATCTCCATCCGCCACGGAGGAGGGCTGCTGGGAGGCCCGAGCACCTCGACGGTGCTGCACGACGCAGCGATCCCATACGACTTCACACACCCCGGCAAATACTGCACGCTCGCGCCGGCCGTGACCGAATTCGGGAACACCGGGGTACAGGCCGTCTGCAAGAGCGGGCCGTTCCCCGGGCAGATCCCGACATGGGAGACGGCCTTCACCGCGATGTTCCTGCACGGTGGCCTGCTGCATATCGCGGGGAACATGATCTTCCTCGCGATCTTCGGCCCGAACGTCGAGGAAGTCGTCGGCCGGCTGAAATACCTCGCCTTCTACCTGCTCGGCGGGCTGATCGCCCTGGCCGCGCAGATCGCCGTCGACCCGAACTCGGTGGCGCCGACCCTCGGCGCCTCGGGAGCGATCGCCGCCGTGCTCGGCGGCTACATCGTGCTCTATCCGCGTGCCCGCATCCTCTCGCTGATCTTCATCGTCTTCTTCGTCACGATCATCGAGGTGCCGGCCGTGGTGATCCTCGGCTTCTGGTTCCTGGAGCAGGTGCTCTTCGGCGCGGCCGGGCTGGCGAACCCGGTCGGCGGCGGCGGAGGCGTCGCCTACTTCGCCCATGTCGGCGGCTTCGTCTTCGGGTTGGCCCTCATCCGCCTGTTCGCGGTCCACCACCGCCGCTCCGCGCCACCCGGCCTCCCCGTCCACTGATGCCCTCGCACAGCGTCGCCAGCGCGTGAGACGCATCCTCGTGCTCGGCGCGGCGCTCGTGTTCATCGCCGGCCTGGCCTTCCTCACCTTCCGCGCGATCGACGAACAGGGCTTTACCCTGGCAAGCCTTCTGTCCATCTTCATCCTCGTGCTGCTCGCCGTCGGCATCGTCGGCGCGCTGCGCAATCCTCCACGTTGAGCACCCACCCGTTCTTGACTCCCGGCCGACACGGGCAGCGCCCCGGGGGCGCCCGGCGGCGCCGGTGGTGGATCGCCGCGGTCGGCATCGTCGTGCTCGCCGCGGTCGGCGCGGCCGCCGTCGCGATGGCCCCCGCCAACCACAGGCACCACGCTCCTCGCCACGTCGCCCGGTTGCGCCGGGCGCCCGTCGTAGCCGTCGCCCCGACCCGCTCGCCGGTCGGGCTGCCGCTCGGCAAGCCGGCGTTCAGGCTGAGCGGGCTCGGGACGCCGCGCCATCAGGCGGTGCCTCTCGTGTTCCACAAGCCGCCGCGCGCCGGCCTGGAGTTCGACCTCTCGAGCGGCCGCGTGCTGTGGCAGCGCAACGCCACCAGGCGACTGCCGATCGCGAGTCTCACCAAGATGATGACCGCGCTGATCACCGTCGAGGAGGCCCACTCGAGCGAGCCGGTGCTCGTGACCAGGGCCGCCGTCGGCGCCGACGGCTCGAAGGTCGGTGTGCTGCCCGTCCACCGAGAGGTGCGCCTGGAGAGCATGCTCTACGGCCTGATGCTGCCGTCGGGCAACGACGCCGCGGTGGCGCTCGCCCAGCACATCTCCGGTACCGTCGCGCGCTTCGTCGCACGCATGAACGCCAAGGCCGCCGGGCTCGGGATGGGCTGTACGCGGTTCTCATCCCCGCACGGCTTCTACGACCAGGGCAACTTCTCGTGCGCGGCCGACCTCGCCGTGCTCGCGCACTACGACCTCGCCCAGCGGCGGATCGCGAGGGTCGCCCACACCTACCATGCGGTGCTGCCGTTCCCGATCAAGGGCGGCAAGCTGTATCTCGCCAATAACAACCCACTGCTGGTGTACGGCTATCCGGGAACGACGGGGCTGAAGACGGGCTACACGGTTGCCGCCGGGCGCTGCCTCGTGGCCACCGCCGAGCGACACGGCGTGCGTCTCGGCGTGGTGCTGCTCGACTCCACCGCCCCCGCAACCGAGGCCAAAAAGCTGCTCGACCGCGCGTTCCAGCGCGTCTACCACCAGCCTCCCCTGCCCGAGCCCGCAATACCGCCGCAGGCCTGAGCGCCACGGGCTGAGCGGCCAGCCGCGGCCCAGCGGCCCCAAAAGCATGCGCGCCCGGGGCCGAGGAAGTGCCGCCAAAGTCGCGCAGCATGCCGTTTCGCGGTGGAGTACCGTTCTCCGTGCGACGATTGACTGGTCAGTCAGCCAAAGGAGAAGCCGTGGATCTCGACGACACACCGGAGCAGTCCGCCTATCGCGCCCAGGTGCGCGGCTGGCTCGAGCAGCACAAGGCCGAGGCGCCCGTGCTGCAGGGCCCGGGAGCGCTCGAGGACGAGCAGGAGATAGTCGCTGCGCGCCGCGCATGGCAGGGCAAGCTCGCCGAGGCGGGCCTCGCCGGCGTGACCTGGCCCAAGGAGTACGGCGGCCAGGGTCTCGGGCCGATCGAGCAGGTCATCTGCAACCAGGAGATCGCACGCGCCAAAATCCCTGGCATCCTCGACTCCATAGGCGTCGGAATGCTCGGCCCCACGATCATCGCCCACGGCAGCGACGAGCAGAAGTCGCGCTACCTCGCGCCGCTGCTCCACGGCGACGAGGTCTGGTGCCAGCTGTTCTCCGAGCCCGCCGCCGGCTCCGATCTCGCCGCCGTGCAGACGCGTGCACGCCAGCAGGACGACGGCAGCTGGCGCCTGACCGGCCAGAAGGTGTGGACCACCAACGCGCAGTTCGCTTCCTACGGGCTGCTCCTGGCCCGCACCGACGCCGACGTCCCCAAGCACAAGGGACTGACCATGTTCGTCGTGCCGATGGACGGCGAGGGAGTCACGGTGCGCGGCCTGCGCCAGATCTCCGGCGAGGCCGAGTTCAACGAGGTCTTCTTCGACGACGTCGCGCTCGACTCCGGCGCGGTCGTCGGCGGGGTCGGCAACGGCTGGGGCACGGCGCTGACCACGCTGATGTTCGAGCGCGTTACGATCGGCCTCGGCGGCGAGGGCATGGGCTACAACTCAAACCGCTTCGCCAACGCGATCGCGGGCGACGAGCATGCCCGCCGCGATCCCGAGGTGCGCCACCAGCTCGGCGAGATCGCCAGCGAGCTGCTCGCCGTGAGGTTCACCGGCTACAGGACGCTGACAGCGCTGCAGAAAGGCCAGATCCCCGGGCCGGAGGCCGGCCTGGCGAAGATCACGATCGTCAGCGGCGCGATCAAGGCCGGTGACCTGATCGCCGACATCCTCGGCCCCGACTCGCTCGCCGAGGACGGCGAGTGGGCCTACATGATCTCGTTCCTCCCCGGTCTGAAGTCGGCCGGCGGAACCGAAGAGATCCTGCGCAACACCGTCGGCGAGCGCGTCCTCGGCCTGCCGCCGGAGCCGCGGCTGGACAAGGGCATCCCGTTCTCAGAGCTGCGCTCCAAGGAAGGAGCGGCGGCATGAACCTCGCACTGTCCGATGAGCAGGTCTTCCTGCGCGAGGCCGCGCGCGGCACCCTCTCGCGCTTCAAGACCGTCGACGCCGCGCGCGAGGCGCTCGACGGCGACGAGAGCGCCCTCCCCGACCTCTGGCCGACGGCGAGAGAGGCCGGCTGGCCCGGTCTGCTGATCGACGAGTCCCACGGCGGAGCCGGGCTGGACGCCTTCGACGCGATGCTCGTGCTCGGCGAGTGCGGCCGCGTGCTCGCGGGCGTGGCGCTGCTCGGTCACCTTCCCGCCACGGCGATCCTCGCCGAGGCGCCGAACGCCTCCGGCCTGCTCGAGCCGCTGGCGACCGGCGAGCGCCGCGCGGCCTACCTGCCGGTCAGCCCGCCGGATGACATCGAACAGAACTGGTCTGCGGACCCGGCCCGCGGGGCTGCGCGAGCGCCCGCGCCGACCGCCACCGAGGACGGGGGCCAGGCACGGGTCAGCGGCCGGCTGTCGTTCGTTCTCGACGCGCCCGGGGCAGACCTGCTCGTGGGCGTCGCGCTGCTCGACGGCCGCCCCGTCGGCGTAGCGATCGAGGCCGACGCATCGGGCGTGTCGGTGGAGCCCGTTCGGCGTTACGACGCGACCCGCTCGCTCGGCCACGTGACGCTGGCCGAGTCCCCGGCCACCGTGCTCGATGCTCCCGTCGAGTCACTCGCCGGCGCCTGGTACCTCGCGCAGGCGCTGATCGCGGCGGAGTCCGTCGGCAGCGTCGAGACCGCCCTTGACCTATCGGTCGCCTACGCCAAGGAGCGCCACACCTTCGGGCGCGCCATCGGGTCATATCAGGCCGTCAAGCACTCGCTCACCGAGGTCCTGCGCCAGCTGGAGAACGGACGCTCCCTGCTCTACTACGCCGGCTGGGCGCGACAGGGACAGCCGGCGGAGTTCCCGCTCGCCGCCAGCGCCGCCCGCTCGGTCGCCGGCCGGGCGCTCGACGAGGCCGCGCGCACGATGATCTCGGTGCACGGCGGCATCGGCGCGACCTGGGAGCACGACGCCCCGCTGTACTTCCGCCGCGCGCAGCTCTCCAGGCGCCTGCTCGGCGGGACCGGCCGTGCCACCGACCGGGTCGCCGGCGAGCTCATAGCTCAGGCCGACGCCGCCTGAGCGCGAGGCTCAGCGCCGGCGAGCCGGCGTCGTTCGCGCCGCCCGCCGAGGGGGCGTCGCGCGAGCGAGCGCGGCGATAACCGGCGCCCCGTAGGCGCCGTGCACGGCTTCGATCATGCCAGCGTCCACGCCGCAGTTGATGCAGAACCCGTGCTGGGACCAGGCGATCGCGCGCGCGAGAACCTGGTCGGCGTAGACGACGCCTGTGGCGTCATGGCCGTAGTAGGCGTAGGCGGCGTCCCACGCCGAGCCGTCGAGCGCGTAACCCGCTCCGTCGGCCGAGAGCAGGTGGGCCGCGGCCATGATCGCGTCGAAGTCGTCGTAGATCGACGGGTGCGTCGACGTGGCGTGGTCATAGGCCGCGGGACGTCGACCGTAGACATAGGAATCGGAGACCAGGTCCCACGTGGTGACCGGTCCGTTGGTGACGTTGAACTGCATCGGGCCCCCGCAGCAGTTGGCGAAGTTCAGTCCCCGGTAGGTGCTCGGCGCCGTCGAGAAGGCCGTCTCCTGCATGTGAATCGAGGCGAGCAGCAGCCAGTTGACGCCGAAGGTCCGCTGGGCGGTCGTGTAGATGGGATAGAAGCCTTCCAGCCATCTGCCCGCGATATGCGACTTCGCGGCGGCGATCGAACGGGCTTCGGCGAGCGCCCGCCGGCTGGAGGGCCGCGCGCTCGCCGCGCGGGACGGTTGCGCCGCGCCGCCCGCCTTTCCCGACAGACCGGGCCGCGCCGCTCCCGCGAGCGCGCTCGCTGCCGCCGTCGGGCCAGGGACC
>JAOPZB010000068.1 GCA_025964355.1 Solirubrobacterales bacterium
TCGCAAAACCCAACACGAGCGTGCCGGTCCTGCCCAGCCCCTCGGCCGCCGACCCGCGTGTGCTGACCAGCGACTGCCCCACGCAGGCGCCGGACACCGGCAGCGCCAGCTTCCCGACGGTCACCGGCTACCCGCTGCCGATGCCGCCGCAGGCGATGCCCCGCCAGGAAACAGGCAAACCGCGGCGTCCCAGCGGGGTGTGCGTCTAGCAAGCCAGCTCGGCCGCCGTCTGCTCAGTCGTCGATTTCGACCTGCAGCATCGCTCGAGCTTTGGCCATCTCCTCGAGGACCTCAGGCGCCGGCCGCGGATAGTGCGGGTCGATCTCGGCGAGGGTGCGGGTGAGGATCGCCGCGGTGGCAAGGCGGGTGAACCACTTGTGGTCGGCCGGAACCACATACCAGGGCGCCCACTCGGTGCTCGTGTGGGCCAGCATCTCGTCGAACGCCCGCTGATAGTCGTCCCAGTACTCGCGCTCGCGAATGTCGGCCGGCGAGAACTTCCAGTTCTTCTCGGGCCGATCGATTCGGCTGAGAAAGCGCCTTGCCTGCTCCTCTTTGGAGAGGTTGAGCAGGACCTTGACGACCCGGATGCCGTTGTCGACCAGATAGCGCTCCCAGTCGTTGATCTCCCGGTAGCGCCGCGTCCACACACTATGGGTGTTGCTCACGTCCGGCAGCCGCTCGTGCACGAGCAGCTCGGGATGCACCCGCACGACGAGCACCTCCTCGTAGTGAGAGCGGTTGTAGAGGCCGATGCGCCCACGCTCGGGAAGGGCCCGCTGATAGCGCCACAGGAAATCGTGGTCGATCTCCTCGGCGCTTGGCTCCTTGAAGCTGTGCGCCTGAACCCATTGCGGGTTGACGCCGCTCATGACGTGCTTGATCGTGCTGTCCTTCCCGGCAGCGTCCATTCCCTGCAGAACGAGCAGCACTCCGAAGACGTCCTGGGCGGACAGCCTGTCCTGGTAGTCCACCAGCAGCGCGAGGCCCTCCTCCAGGTGCGCGCCGGCGTCGGCCTTGCTCGCCAGCCCACCGGTGTATCGCGGGTCGAAGTCCCGTCGCAGGTCGACTGCCTTGCCCGGCTGAACCCGCAGCGGCTCGACCAGATCTTCGATAAAGCGCAGCTGCGCCTTCATCGAGCCACGCCCGGCTTCGCATCGCCACACTCCGCGCTGGTGTACACGACGGTGATGTTAGCCACGCCCCTAGCTCGGGGATCGGGCCCGCGACGCCCGGGCCGCGCGAAATGGTCACTGGTGAAAAGGAGAGATGGCTGTTTCACTTCATATCGCGGTTTATCTCTTTGCAGCTTGGGTAACAGTTCACCATGAGCACAGGCGCAATCATCGGAATCGTCGCTGGGGCGGTCGTGGTCATCGCGTTGATCGTCGTGGTGCTGCGCGCGGCTCGCATGCGACGAGTGGAAGGTAGACGCACAGAGGCACGCGAGCTTCGCACAGATGCTCGTCAGCGCGAGGCGACTGCCGAGGATGCGCGGGCCGCCGCCGATGAACAGGCCGCGCGCGCCGAGCGTGTGCGCGCCGAAGCGCAGGAGAAGGAGGCTGCGGCGCGTCGCGAGGAGGTCGCGGCGCAGAAGCGAGGCGAGGTTGCCGAGCGCCAGACCGTGGCCGCTCGCGAGCAGCACGATCACGCGCGGAGCGTGGACCCGGACGTCGCCGACAGCGGCGAAGATGAAGCGGTGGCGCTCAACGACGACGCCGCGTCAGCTCGAGACTGAGCTCCCGAGCGCCTGTTCGATCTCCGAGATCGCGGCGCGCTCGCTGTCGCTCACGGCATCCCCGCCGCGGCCGCTCTCGCGGTGCGCCTCGGCGACCCGCTGGGCCAGGCTGATCACGAAGGCCCTGTACTGGTCGAGCTCCTGCGGCTCCGCTTTGGCCTGCAGCAGAGCCACCGCGTCGCGCAGGTGAGCGAGCGAGTGCTCCTTGAGCTCCTGCGGCGAGTGGTAGCGGGTGTGATCTATCTCCGGCTTGGCCGCGACGATCTCGTCGAGCAGCTCGCTCTGCCCATGGTGCTGACGCGCCTCGGCATACGCCTTCGCCATCGAGACGGTCTCACGTAGCGTCCCGCCCCGCTGGGCCGTGATCACGACGATGCCCGCGCTGGGCGGGCCCTCGAGGACCTGCTCCCACTCCTGCGGCGTGAAGTCGCTCTTGGCAGTCATCTTCGCCCCTCTCGGTTGCTGGACCGTCTCACGAGTCTACGTCGCCGACCGTCCCGTCCGAGGAGCGGGTCAAGGCGCATCGCGCACCGCCTCGGCGACGAGCTCCTCCAGGAGTGCACCCATCCGGTCGAGGACCTCCGCCCGGGCCTCGACGTCGTAGCGTTCGCGGAGCTCGATCGGGTGCCGGTAGCCGATGCGCGTCCCACCGCCAGCCTCCCAAACGAGCACATGCAACGGGAGCTCGTAGCCAACCTCCGGGTCGGCCTGCATCAGCAGCGTGCCAGCCCGCGGGTCCCCGAAGATCAGCAGTTCCTCGTCGGGCAGCGCGAGCCCGGCAGCGCGCGCCCCACCGCCGTGGTCGACGCGTGCGAACAACGTCAGCTCGCGACGGCGCAGCGCTGCGACCAGACGGTCCGACGTCGCACGGACGGCGTGAGGGCTCTCGGCGAACGTCAGGGTCATCGACCGAAGTGTGCACGACCGCAGCGGCGCCCGCAAATCGGTCACCCCAGCCACCCGAGATGTGCGAGAGTCGCAGAGTCCAACGTCGAGGAGAGGATGGTCGTGATGGCTGACACCGTCTACCGCGTCACCGAGGTGATCGGCGTGAGCAGCGAGTCGTGGGAGGCAGCCGCGCGCAGCGCGGTCGAGACCGCCGCCAAAACGGTTCGCGACCTGCGCATAGCCGAGGTCGTCAGGCAGGACGTGGCGATCGAGAACGGAGCGATCAACACATACCGCGTCCGCCTTGCGATCTCCTTCAAGTACGACTCCAGCGACTGACGGCTGATCGAGCGGGAAGCCGCCCCGGCCGGACTCCGCGACCGTCCGTTTGACGGCGCGGACCGCTCGGGGCGCTCTCGATCACGCGCAGGGCGCGGCCACGGCGCCGGCGTGCGATCCGGCCTGCAGAGAACGCGCCGGGAGGCAGTGCGTCATGCTTGCCCGTCAATGACCGGACGCGAGATCCGCTCGTGGCTCATGGACATGGACGGCGTGCTCGTGCGCGAGGACGAGGCGGTGCCGGGCGCCGACACCTTCATCGCCCGCCTGCGCGAGCTTGGCACGCCGTTCCTCGTACTCACTAACAACTCGATCTATACGCGGCGCGACCTCGCCGCCCGGCTCGCCGCAAGCGGTCTGGACGTCCCAGAGGAGGGGATCTGGACGTCGGCGCTTGCCACCGCCCGCTTTCTCGAAGACCAGCGACCGCAAGGCTCGGCGTTCGTGATCGGCGAGGCCGGCCTGACGACTGCTCTGCACGACGCGGGATACACGCTCACCGAACGCGCGCCCGACTACGTCGTGCTCGGCGAGACGCGCACCTACTCCTTCGAGCGCATCACACGAGCGATCCGCCTCATCACCGACGGGGCGCGGTTCATTGCGACCAACCCCGATGCGACCGGTCCCACACCGGAAGGCCCTCTACCGGCGACCGGGTCGGTCGCGGCGCTGATCAGCCGGGCGACGGGGGTGGATCCGTACTTCATCGGCAAGCCGAACCCGCTGATGATGCGCTCGGCGCTCAACGCGATCGACGCGCACTCCGAGACAGCCGCGATGGTCGGCGACCGGATGGACACCGATGTCGTGTCCGGCCTCGAGGCCGGGATGGAGACGATCCTGGTGCTGACCGGCGTGACCTCGCGCGGGGACGCCGAGCGACACCCGTTCCGCGCCTCGCGGATCGTGGACTCCGTCGCGGACCTGATCGCCGAGCTCACCTGAGGCACCTCTCACCTGAGGCGAGCAGCCGCGCTGCCACGGGCCGGCCGATGAGCTCTGCGACTATGACTGCCGTGAGTGTCGACCAGAGCACGTCGCCGGTCGCCCCGAGCGAGGTCGAGATGCCGGAGGAGCTGAGCAGTCACAGGCTGCGTTCGCGCCTGCTCTTCGCCGTCGGCCTGATCCTGTTGGTCATCGCGATCGTGACGCTGGTCCCGGGTCTCGGGGGCCTGCGGACACGACTCGCACATGCGAAGCCCGAGTGGCTGATCGTCGGTGTCGCCTTGAAGCTGCTGTCGGGTCTCGGCTACGTGGCGGTGTTCCGCATGGTCTTCTGCCGGCGTATGAAGTGGGGCGTCAGCTATCAGATCGGCATGTCCGAGCTGGGCGCCAACGCGCTCTTCCCCACCGGCGGCGCCGGAGGGCTCGCGCTCGGCGCATGGGCCCTGCGCCGCGGTGGCATGCAGGGCAGCGAGATCGCACGCCGAACGGTTGCCTTCTTCCTGCTCACGAGCGTGCCGAACGTGCTGGGCGTGATCGTCATCGGGCTTGGCCTCGGAGTCGGGCTGTTCGATGGCGAGCACAACCCGTTGCTCACCTTCCTCCCTGCCGGCATCGCCGCGCTGGCGATCGTCGGAGCACTGCTGGCCGGGCGCATCGCCGATCGCTCCCGGGCGAGGCTCGAGCGAGAAGGGCGCCATGAGCTGTCGCGCCGCACGCGGGCTCTGTGGAACGGCCTGAGGGCGATCGCGGATGGCGTCGACGAGGCGGTCAAGCTGCTGCGCGAGGGGAATGTCGTGCTCATGCTCGGCCTCGTGGCCTACCTGGCGTTCGACGTGATGATCCTCTGGTCGGCGTTCCATGCGATCGGCACGGCTCCGCCGCTGGCGAACATGTGGATGGGCTATCTGATCGGCGAGCTCGGCGGCTTGATTCCGGTGCCCGGCGGCATCGGCGGAGTCGACGCCGGACTCGTCGGCACCCTCGCCCTCTACAACGTGTCGCTGACGCCTGCCGCCGGGGCGGTGCTCATCTACCGGGCCATCGCGCTGTGGGTCCCGGCCGTCGTCGGCGCGGGCGCGTTCATCGTGCTGCGCCGGACGCTGCGAAACGAGGCGGACAAGCTCGCGGTCTGCGTTCCCGAGACCGAGATGGAGGTGATCGGCCTCGGCCGCGTCGTCATCCGCGCCGAGTCCCAATGAGGTGACGCCGGCGGGGCGACGCGCGAGGACCTCGTTCCGCGCCCACCACGCCTGCCTACCGCGGTCGCTTCCCCTTGGGGCCAACGTTCGTGAGGGCCGGAGGCGCCGGCATGAGGCCGTCGGCGACGAGTGAGGGCCTGGCGATGTGATAGCCCTGGGCGAACTCGATGCCGAGCGCCCTCAGCATTTGGAGCGTGTCCTCGTCCTCGACCCCCTCGGCTACGGTCTTCAGATCGAACGCCCGGGCGAGCATCGCGACCGCCGCGACGACATGGTGGCTGGCCGGATTGGTGGCCAGGTCACGGACGAACTCGACGTCGATCTTCAGGAAATCGACAGGGAACCGCTTCAGGTAGGTGAACCCGCCGTAGCCGGTGCCGAAATCGTCGAGCGCCAGCTTGCATCCGAGCGACTGGAGGCGGTCTGCGAATGCCAAGGCCGCCGCCTCGTCTGCGACCAGCGCCGTCTCGGTGATCTCGAACACGAGGTTCCTCGGGTCGGCGCCCGTTCGCTGAATGCACTGCTCGATGTAGTCCAGGATCGTGCGGTCCCCCATCGAGCGTGCAGAGAGGTTCAACTCGACGGCGCCGCTGACGGCGGCGATCTCGCTCGCGCGGGCGATGACCCAGCGATCGATATCGCCGATCAGCCCGTACTGCTCCGCGACCGGAAGGAACGAGGCCGGGGAGATGATCTCGCCGCTGGGCTCGCGCATCCTCAACAGCAGCTCGCGCTGGGCGACCTCGCCCGTGCGCACATCGACAATCGGCTGGGCATAGAGGACGAAGCGGTCCTGTGCCAAGGCTTCCTGCACGCGCCCGATCCAGCCCAGCGTCTCGACGTGGCGCTCGAGGTGCTGTCGCTGCGCCTTGCGCTCGGTTATGTCCTGCAGGATCACCACGCAGCCCTCGATGCCCTCATCGGTCACGACCGGAGTCGCCGTGTAGGCGACCGGCAGGTATCGCCCGTCGCGATCCATGAAGTGATCCTCCTCGATGCGAACGGTGACGCCGTCTCTGCGTGCCCGCAGAATCGGACAATCCTCGGCCGGGAGAGGGGATCCGTCGGGACGGTGGGAGTGTGTCACCTCGTGCAGCACCATTCCCTCCAGTTCCTGCGTGGTCCAACCGAGCAGCTCCTCGGCAGCGGCGTTCATGTAGATGACCTGACCGGCCGGGTCGAGCGTGAACAGCCCCTCGCCCATGTTGTCGGCGACGGCGCGCATGTAATTGCGAGCGGCGAGCAGAGCGCGGCCGGCTTCGCTCGCCCCGAGCCAGCGCGCCGTGATGTCCTCGTGCGCGACGACGACCCGCGCCGCTCCCGATCCCTCGTAGCGGGCGGCGCGCATCAAGAACCAGCGCGGCGCCCCCGGCCCGTGACAGGGGTACTCCATGGTGAACTCGGCGCTCGCGCCGGTGATGATCTCACGCAGTCCATCCGCGGCCCGCGACGCGAGCGCATCCGCGAGCCCGTCCACATCCGCCACATCACAGGCGGCCAGATAGTTGCGACCGACTCCGACGCCGGCGCCTCCACGGTTGGCCAGGGCGAACGCGTTCCACGCCAGGTTCGTGATGATGATCTCGCCGCGCCTGTCCAGCACCGCGATATGCGCCGTGAGCGAGTCGAGTGTTCCCTGCAGCAGGTCGCGCGCGGCCGTGAGCTGGCGGGTTCTTTGCAGCTGGCTCGTCGCCAGACCTGGGTGAGCGGTCGACTTGGGCATCGTCGCCGGGGCTCTGGCGCGCGTCATCCGCATGATTCGATCGCGAGCTGTCCCGGCGAGCCGGTACCCGCGGCGCGCGTCTGCCCATGGCCACCGGACCTGCCGATGTCCGCGTCCTTGGGGTACGCCGGGCCAGCGGATGCCATGTACGAGCATCGGCCTGTGCGCCGGCTACCTAGATCCCCCAAACGGCCGAGGCGCAATTCGCGCAAACAGCGAGAAAGCCCGAGCGCAGTCGCGCCCGGGCTTTCCGCCGGGGATGAGAGCCGGCTGTCGCGCCTAAGAGCCGAGCGATGCGACGGCTGGCGAGCGGCGAGCGCGGCGAGCTTCAGTCACGCGTCTCGGCGCCACCGCGACGACCCCGGGCACGGCGTCGCGAGGACCGTGAGGCTTCAGCTGCGCCGGCCGGGACATCACATGCGCGAGCAGGCCCATGAGCGTGAACATTGCGACTGCGTTGATGGCGATTGCGACTGAGAGGGTCATGGTCTTTTCCTTAGGTTGAAGGCTCGACGTGGATTGAGTCTCCCCCGCGCCGCTGGGTGGCCCGTGTGCGGTTGCTGGGAGGTTCCTGAGGGCCCGGTAGCGTTACGGCGCCCGGGCTGCGGGTAGACACGAGCACAGCCGCGCGCCACCGCGCACAGCGGCGACAGCGGCGGCCAGGCCCCCTGCGGAGGTGGCGCGAAGGTGGGTGACAGACAGAACGCAGCGCAGGCGACGCGCTTTCGCGATCGCGCCGAGGCGGGAAGACGTCTGGCCGCTCAGCTGCGCCAATACGCCGGACGCGACGACGTCGTCGTGCTCGGCCTGCCGCGCGGCGGCGTGCCGGTCGCCTACGAGGTGGCGAGCGAGCTCGGCGTGCCGCTCGACGTCTATCTGGTGCGCAAGCTCGGGCTGCCCGGCCACGAGGAGCTGGCGTTCGGAGCCATTGCGACGGGCGGCGTCCGTGTGCTGAACAAGGAGCTCATAGAACGACTGCGGCTGCCGGCGGAGTGGGTCGAGGCGATCGACGCAAAGGAGCGCCGGGAGCTCGAGCGGCGCGAGCGCGTCTATCGCGGCGAGGGACCGCCCCCCGACCTTGCCGGACGGACGGTGATCCTCGTCGACGATGGGCTCGCGACCGGCTCGACGATGCTGGCGGCAGTGCAGGCCGTCCGTCAGGACGATCCCGCGACGGTCGTGGTCGCGGTGCCGGTGGCCGCGCCGGACGTCTGCGAGACGCTGCGGCAGGTGGCCGACGAGGTCGTCTGCGCTGCGACTCCACAGCCGATGCGAGCGGTCGGGCTGTGGTACGAGGACTTCTCCCAGACCAGTGACGAGGAGGTGCGCGAGCTGCTGGCACGGGCACGGCGGCCGCGGGCCCTGGATGCCCTCGACGCCGATGGCGCCGTGCAACGTCTGACGGGCGCGCGCGGGGACTTCGATTCACTGCTCGTGAGGGCTACGGACCTCCGACACGTGCTGCTCGGCGAGGCGTCGCACGGGACGCACGAGTTCTATCGCGAACGAGCCGAGATCACCAAGCGCCTGATCACCGAGGGCGGCTGCGTGGCCGTCGCGGTGGAGGCCGACTGGCCGGACGCCTACCGCGTGAACCGCTACGTGCGGGCGGCCGGCGAGGACCGGACGCCGGAGGAGGCGCTGCGCGGCTTCCGACGCTTCCCGGTGTGGATGTGGCGCAACACCGTCGTCGCCGAGTTCATCGCGTGGCTGCGCGACTACAACGAGGGACAGGCGAACGAGGATCGCAAGGTCGGCTTCTACGGCCTGGACCTCTACAGCCTCCATGCCTCGATGGATGCGGTCGTGTCCTATCTCGATCGCGTCGATCCGGCGGCGGCCGAGCGCGCGCGCGAACGATATGCCTGCTTTGACCAGTTCGGGCGCGACCCGCAGGTCTACGCCTACGAGACCGGCGTTGCGGGGGCAGAGCCGTGTGAGCAGGCGGCGGTCGAGCAGCTGGTTGAACTGCTCGCCGCCTCGGCCCAGGACGCCGCCGAGGGAAGGCCGCTCGACGCCGACGAGCGCTTTCACGCCGAGCAGAACGCGCGGCTGGTCGTCGACGCCGAGCGCTACTACCGCGCGATGTTCCGTGGGGGCGTCGACAGCTGGAACCTGCGCGACCGCCACATGGCCGAGACGCTCGAGCAGCTGTCCGCGCACCTGGAACGGACCGGCGTGCCGACGCAGGTCGCGGTCTGGGAGCACAACTCACACCTGGGAGACAACAGAGCCACCGAGCTCGGCCAGGCCGGGCAGTTGAACGTGGGCCAGCTCGTCCGCGAGCGACATGGACGCCAGGCGCTGCTGATCGGCTTCACCACGTACGCCGGGACCGTCACGGCGGCGTCGCAGTGGGGCGGTCCGGCCGAGCGCAAGCGGGTACGCCCCGCCCTGCCCGGCAGCTGGGAGGAGCTCTTCCACGAACAGGAGGACGCACGGTTCCTGCTCGATCCGGTGCGCGTGCCCGGGCGCCGGCTGGAGCGGGCGATCGGCGTCATCTATCAGCCACAGACCGAGCGCGTGTCGCACTACTTCCAGGCCCGCCTGGCCGAGCAGTTCGACGCCGTTATCCATCTCGACGAGACGACCGCGCTGCAGCCGCTGGAGCGCACGAGTGAGTGGGACGAGGGCGAGCTGCCGGAGACCTATCCGACGGGGGTCTGACGGGGATTTTGGGTGGCGGGCGCCGCGTCTGCGTCACGTGAGCCGGATCGCGGGGCTGCTTGTGCTTAGCTGGGCCGATGCCCACCTGCACGCATCTCGACCACGTCCTGATCACCGAGCTGCCCGATGCCGTGGACGGCTGCGAGGACTGCCTGCGCACCGGCGACCCGTGGCTGCATTTGCGGATCTGCCTCGAGTGCGGTCACGTCGGCTGCTGCGATGACTCGCCCAACAAACACGCGAGCGCCCACGCCGCGTCGAGCGGTCACCCGATCATCCGGTCTCTGGAGCCCGGCGAGACGTGGTCCTGGTGCTATGAGGATCAGCTCGCCATGGTGATCGCAGACGTTCACGGCGAGACGCGCATTCCGCCCTCGCCGCTCGGCGGCTGACCCTGCAGTGACGACGGTCACGGTCTGTCGCGCGGCGCTCGCCGGGGGCCGAGGCCGCCACTCTCACATATCCACCGCTTGAGGCCGAGTGAACGTTTGAAACTCTGCAACGGAGTCCCGCCGGGCGACGGACGCTCCAGTGCATCCATCGCCCGGCGAGTATTCCGCTGTCGCTCTTTGAGTAAGAGCGCCGTGCCGCGGTGAGTCAGAGCACCGTGCCGCGGCGGCCGCCGCCCAAGAACACCACAAGCGCCAGCAGCGCGATGAGGAACAGCAGCGGGTTTATCGCTATTCCGCCCGCGAGGGCGAAGATGAGCAAAATTACTGCAAGTGCTACGAGCATTACGAGCCTCCTTTCCGCTGCTAGGGATACCCCGCGTTCATACCTTCAAACTTCAGGGTCGCCAGTTCGCCGGGCATGGAACGGCGCCATACGGGTAAGTAGATAGTCGGGCGGCATGATCATCACTGCAGTCGCATGCAGAGCGCGATGGTCGCGCCAGCAGCAATGGCTGGTAGGAGAATGGAATCAAGAGAACGGACTCGAGCGTCCCCGCGGATCCGGGGCATGCCGCCCTCTTCAATTCTCTGACTCGCGGTTTGCCTACAGCCGGGCTATACGACCACGCGCCCTCACGACGGCCTGTACGGGCCGGGCTTCGGCCGCGGCGTGCCGCCCGGGAACGCCAGGCGCAGGATCGTGCGGTGAACCGCTCCCAACTGCCGGTGCAGCGGGCCGGTGTTGTACGGCAGCCCGTAGCGGCGGCAGATGTCGCGCACGCGGGGAGCGATCTCCGCATAGCGGCTGGATGGCATGTCGGGGAACAGGTGGTGCTCGATCTGAAAGCTGAGGTTACCCGCCAGCAGGTGAAACAGGGGACGTCCGTCGATGTTGGCAGCTCCGAGCAGTTGGCGCACGTACCAGCCGCCGCGCGTCTCCTCGGCCGCCTCATCCTCGCTGAACGTGTAGGTCTGATCGGGAAAATGCCCGCAGAAGATGATCGAGTGCGCCCACACGTTGCGCACGATGTTCGCCGTGAAGTTGGCCGCGAGAGTCGCCTTGAATCCCCGTCGCGAGAGCAGAGGGAAGGCGATGTAGTCCTTGACGATCTGCCGCCGCGCCTTCACGCCGATCGCCTTCAGCTCCTTGACCACCTGCTTCTTGGACTTCTCACCTGAGCGGATCGCGTCTCCGTTGAGGTCGTGCACCGCCACGCCCCACTCGAAGAAACCCATCAACAGAAGGTTGTACAGCGGCTGAAACAGATAAACCGGGTGCCACCGCTGGTGAGGGTCGATCCGCATGATCTCATAGCCGAGGTCGCGATCCTTGCCGCGAATGTTGGTGAACGTGTGGTGCTCGTAGTTGTGGGAGTGACGCCATGCCTCGGCAGGAGACGCGGTGTCCCAGTCCCAGCTCTGCGAGTTGATGTCGGGATCGTTCATCCAATCCCACTGGCCGTGCATGACGTTGTGACCGATCTCCATGTTCTCGAGGATCTTGGCCAGCGACAGCGACGCCGTCCCGGCGAGCCACAGGGGCTTGCGGCGCGAGCCGAGCAGCAGTGCGCGCGCGGCCAGCACCAGATGCCGATGCAGCTTTATCGTGCTGCGGATATAGCGGGAGTCGCGCTCGCCGAGGTCGGCGAAGACCTCGTCGTGCAGCGCATCGAGCTCGCGACCGAGCTGCTCGATCTGCTCGGGCGCCAGACTGGCGAGGGGGCTCTCATCCTGCGCGGAGAACGGTTGCGTGGCTCGGGGATCGACCTGTGTTGCGGACATCGTGGCTCCGTTCGTTTGAGAGGTCAGAGATCGAGCTCGACCGCGCCCTCGGGCGCGTTGATGCAGGTGCGCAGCATTTCGCCGGGCTGGCCATGGACACGGCCGGTGCGCAGGTCGCGCACGCGTCCCGAGCGCAACCGCCCGACGCAGCTGTGGCAGATGCCCATGCGACACCCAAACGGCAGGTCCGCGCCGGCCTGCTCGCCGGCGACGAGGATCGGCTGCTCGCCGTCGCTGGCGGCCTGGATGCCGCTCGAGCAGAAGCTGACCGTGCCGCCCTCGCCGCGCTCGCCGTCGCCGACGTGAGCGTCTGGCTGAAAGTGCTCGACGTGCAGCCGCGCCGGCTCGGCGTCGAGCGCCCAGCGCTGCTTCATCGCCTCAAGCAGACCGGTCGGCCCGCAGAGGAAGGTCTCGCGCTCCCTCCAGTCCGGACACAGCTCGTCGAGCTGATCGGGGCTCACGCGCCTCTGCCGGCTGGTGATGCGCTCGTGCAACCGATAGGCGGGGTGAAGGCGCTCGAGCCGGCGCAGCTCGCCGGCGAAGATGACGCCGTCGGAGGTGCGTGAGCAGTGCACGTGTACGACGTCGCGCAGAGGTCCCGCGTCTGCCAGGTGACGCAGCATGCTCATGATCGGAGTGATGCCGCTGCCGGCGCTGATGAACAGCAGCCTCTCCGGCGGGGGATCGGGCAACACGAAGGTCCCTTCAACGCCGCCGAGCCGCACGATCGTGCCCGGGCGGACCCGCCCGAACAGAAAGGGTGAGACCTTGCCCGCGGCCACGAGCTTGGGGGTGATCGTGATGCAGCCGTCCGGACGTCGCGGATCGGACGTCAGCGAGTAGGCGCGCCAGTGGTGGACGCCGTCGACCTCGATGCCCAGCCGCAGGTATTGCCCGGGCCGGTGGCCGGGCCACTCCCAGCCGGGCTTGATCACGATCGTGACCGCCTCCGGGGTCTCGCGCTCGATCCGTTCGATGCGGCCGCGCAGCTCCCGCGTCGACCAGAGGGGGTTGATCAGCTCGAGATAGTCGTCCGGAAGCAGCGGCGACGTGAACGAACGGATCAGCGCCAGTGCGCGCCGGCGCGTGGCCGGCACCTGCGGGACGGCTCCTCGTTCAGGCACGGTGGACGACCCGCCCGGCTTTCTCGGGGGATGGAGAAGGGCTGCAAATCATAACGCGAGGTGATGTTACCTCAAATGAGGGCGCGTGAAACATGGTACCCTCAAATTCAGGATGGCGGGCAAGAGCGCGGACACGATCGAGCTGGGCGGCGCGGGGGTCGCGACCAGCGACGTGGACCGCGCCGAAGGCGCTTCGAGTCACGTCGACCCGGCCGAGGACGGCGGGAGCGCATACGACCTCACCATCGAGCAGCTCGCGGCCGAGAGCGGGATGACGGTGCGCAACATCCGCAACCATCACACCCGCGGGCTGCTGCCCCCGCCGGAGGTGCGAGCTCGTGTGGGCTACTACAGCGCCGAGCACGTGGCGCGCCTGCGGCTGATCCTCGACCTGCAGGCAGACGGCTTCAATCTCGCTGCAATCGAGCGGCTGCTGGGCGGGTCCAACGGCCTGGCCGAGCGTCTGCTTGGCCTTCGCCAGGCGGTCACCACTCCATATGAGCCCGAGTCGGCCGAGCTCGTCACCGCGCAGGAACTGGACGACAGGTTCGGCGAGGTCGATGCGAAGGATGCCGAGCGGATACGCAAGCTCAGGCTTCTCGTGCCGCTCGGCGACGGGCGCTTCGAAGTTCCGAGTCCGGCGCTGCTCGGCGCTGCCGAGGAGGTGCTGGCGCTCGGGATCCCGCTCCCCGCCGCGCTGACGCTCGTCGAACGCATCAAACGCGACTGCGACTCGATCTCACGGGCTTTCACGAAGCTGTTCCTCAGGGAGCTGTGGGAGCCGTTCGAGCGGGCCGGCCAGCCCGACGATCAGTGGGATGAGCTCATAGAGGCCGTCAACTCGCTGCGGCCGCTGGCCTCCGAGGCGCTCCTCGCGCTCTTCAAGCAGAGCATGACGACCGAGCTCGAGGACGCCTTTGGCAAGGTGCTCGAGCACCAGTCAAAGCGCGGCAGGTAGCGGCTCGCCGGGCGCGCCTCGCCCGCTCCGCGCTGACCGGCTCGGCCCGGTCAGTTCGCCACGAACGCCAGGAAGTCGCGGCTGTAGGGTTCCAACAGCTGCCCTGGGATGCCCGACTGACCGGGCACCATAGGCACCGCTGAGGGCCCGCTTCGACGATGCACGTACAGGTAGCCGGCGACCCAGGCGGGGTTGATGTCGAGCTCGATCGCACGCACGGCCCCCGCCCGGACGAGGCCGCCGGCGAGCCCGGCCGGTGTCAGTTCCTCCCCGGCGGCCCACACGAGCTGCCCGTTCGCCCTGATGCCGAGCCCGGCGCGGGCCACGACGGTCCGCGAGCCGATCGTTTCGCCCCAGCAGGCGATGACGCAGCCGGAGACGGTGGGGGCCGGTGCGCCGCGATCGACGAGCAGGTGCTGGTTCTGCAGGACCGAGAAGACCCCGCTGCGTCCGCTTGGCACGCCGGCCCGCCAGGCGCCGATGTCGGAGGTCCCGTCCCTATAGGTGACGATCGAGGCGAGGCCGACCCGGATCGGCGCGGCGACGTGGCCGCCCGACATGAAGCCGACGTCTCGATATGTGAGCTTGAAGCCGCCGTTGACCGCCGCGATCACGACGTGGATCTCACGCCTTGAGATTTGGTCGCCATAGGTCCACCCGCTCGTGCCGCCGTCGCTGGAGCCCGCGTGAAGCGTGAGATGGACGAGGCCCTGGTCGAATCGCATCAACGTCACGCCCCCGCGCTGCGCGACCCACGCAGCGGGCTTGCCGTGCACGCGTGCGACCGTCGACCAGCTCCCCGCCGGATGTGCCGGCACCTTCACGGTGAGATGCGGCGGCACCGGAACCGGAGCGGCGGGCTTGGGCTTGGCGGCCGTCGCGATCGGGCGGGCTGCCGTCGTCACGCCCGGGCTGTCAGCGGACGGTCGCGTGGAGGAGCAGCCCGCGACAGCTACGAGTGCCACGGCCGGGCAAAGCAACGCTGCCATCGTCGAGGCGGCGCCTCGGATGATCCTCGCGCGCCGCCCCGCGGCGTCCTGCACCTCGACCCTTGGGCGGTCTTGCCGCATGCCTCGATGCTAGTCAGCCGGTGCGGGTGGGGGCCATCTCCGAGAGGACTCTCACCTCGCTTGTGCTCGGCGACCAGCGTCCGGCGCACGGGCATTTGAGTAGGGTGGCTGGGCCTGCGCCCCGCAACGTCCTGTGCCGTCCACACCATCAGGCCCGCCCGATCTCACGCCCCGGCGCACCGCCGGGCGGGCATCCCCCGGGCGCGAGCGCGCCGCAGCCCGGGCGCCGCGCCGCCAGCGGCTGCTGGCGCTGGCACTGGTCACGTTCGCCGCTGTCGCCGTCGCGCTGATCATCGTGGTGACGGGCACCGGGGGATCGGCGCGGCACGCCAGCGCCGGCACGTCGGCGAAACCGACCCCGCCCTCGAGCAAGAGGGCCGCGGCGAAGACCTCGCAGTCCAGCTTCGCCGTCGGGCTGCGCGTCCTTCGCTTCGTCGACACCAGTCGCACGATCCCCCTGCCCGACGGATCCTCCGAGCCACGCACGCTCGTGACATACGTCCGCTACCCGGCCACCGGAGGCGTCGCCGGCACCGACCTGCCCAGCGCCCCGCCCGCGCGCGCCGACGGTCCGTTTCCGCTGGTCATCTTCGGTCATGGCTTTGCCGTCACTCCCGCGCTCTACCGGCGCCTGCTGCAGAGCTGGGCGCGGGCGGGATATGTCGTCGCGGCGCCGGCGTTTCCGCTGGAGAATGCGAATGCCCCGGGTGGGCCCGACGAGTCCGACCTGACAAACCAGCCGGCCGATATGAGCTTCGTCATCTCGCAGATGCTGGCCGCCGACAGGGCGGGCTCGGGTCCCCTCGCCGGGCTGATCGATCCCGCTCACATCGCCGCCACCGGTCAGTCAGACGGTGGTGACACTGCCCTCGCGGTGGCCTACAACAGCCGCTTCCGCGACCCGCGGGTGGGCGCTACCGTGATTCTCTCCGGCGCGGAGATGCCCGGTGTCGCCGGCTTCACGTTCCCGGCGGGGAGCCCGCCGCTTCTGGCGACGCAGGGGACGGCCGACACGGTAAACCCCCCCGGCCTCACCACCGAATTCTTCGAAACGGCCCGGCGCCCGAAGTACCTGCTCCAGCTGCTCGGAGCCGAACATCTGCCGCCGTACTCCGATCAGCAACCGCAGCTGCAGATCGTCGAGCGGGTCACGATCGCGTTTCTCGACGCCTACCTCAAGCACCGTGGCGGCGCGCTGCGGGGACTCGGCTCACTCGCCGGCAGCGGAGGCGCGGCGACTCTCATGGCCGACCCGTAGGCGCATCTCGGCGCGGGCACGCGACAGAGCGGCGTCCTGGGTGCTCGACAGGCCCCCGTTCGACGGTGCCTCGGCTACGGCGATGCCGCCCTCGTGCGCAAGCGTCTCGATCGCCACCCCACTGAAGCCGGCCTGCCTCAGCGCGTCCTCCCACCAGGCGGCGTTGGCCGGGTGCTCGCCCCGCCCGCTCAGCAGGCGACCTGCGTTCTTGAGCAGCCGCCACAGGCCCGGGAGACCCCGCCGTGCGAGCTTGCCGAGCATGCCGGCGACCACGCGACGATCGCGCGCGCCGGCTGGGTTCAGCGAGAACATCATGTCGCCCATCACGAGCCGACCGCCGGGCCTCAGGACACGCCTCGCCTCTTCGAGCGCGCGCCGCTTGTCAGCGTGGCGCAGCTCGTGCAGGCAGTAGTTCGACACGACCAGGTCGGCGATGCCGTCGACCAGCGGAAGGCTCACGGCCGAGGCGAGCACCGTCTCGACGTTCTCCAGGCCCGCGCTGCTCGCCTTCACCCGCAGGTACTCGCCCATCGCGCTGGAGCTGTCGATCGCCCACACGTGCGCCGCGCGTTCGGCGAAGGGGAGCGTCAGCAGCCCGGTTCCCGCTCCGATGTCGACGACCGTGTCACCAGCCCGCGGCGCCGCCAGCTCGAGGAGGCGGTCGCGCAGGGACCGAAACCCGGCGCTGCGAGCGACCAGCTCGGCGTCGGCGACGTGTGCGTCCCAGTTCTTGGCGGCCGTGAAGATCCTGCATCCTGTACAGGCCAGCTTAAGCGCGAGCTATGTACTCCAATAGAGTGCTCCCATCTTCCGCCGGGAGTAGGTGTCGCCCGGCTCGCCCTCACTTCGACCCGCGGCGCTGCAGGTCCGGTATGGTGACTCGCCGAGGAGATCAAGCGGCGAGGGGAGCGACATCGTGTTCGACTACGTGATCGTCGGGGCCGGATCCGCGGGCTGCGTGCTCGCCGGGCGCCTCAGCGAAGACCCGAACGTGCAGGTCCTCCTGCTCGAGGCCGGCCCGCCGGACACGAAGGAGAACGTCCACGTCCCGCTCGGCTATCTGCAGCTCGCCGGCACGGACGTCGACTGGGATTACCACTCCGCGCCCGAGCGCGAGTGCTACGGCCGGCGGATCCCGCTGCCGCGCGGCAAGGTCCTCGGCGGCTCCTCCTCGGTCAACGCGATGGTCTACATCCGCGGGAACAGGCGCGACTACGATGACTGGGGGGTTCCCGGCTGGTCCTCCCCAGAGCTGCTGCCCTACTTCCTGAAGGCCGAGGACAACGAGCGCGGAGCATCGCGATGGCATGGCGCCGGCGGCCCGCTGCCTGTGAGCGAAGGACGCTCGGGGAACCTGATGTCCCGCGCATTCGTCGACGCAGGAGCTCAGGCGGGGCTTCAGCGCAACGACGACTTCAACGGCGACGAGCAGGATGGCGTCGGCATGTATCAGGTCACGCAGCGCGGCGGGCAGCGCGCAAGTGCGGCCGTCGCCTACCTGCACCCGGCCATGGAACGGGAGAACCTCACCGTCATGCCGTACATGCACGTCGAGCGCGTCCTGTTCGAGGCGACGCGGGCCGTCGGCGTGCAGGCCACCCAGCTGGGCCAGGCCCAGGAGTTCAGGGCCGAGCGCGAGGTGATCCTCTGCGGTGGCGCATACAACTCGCCTCAGCTGCTGATGCTCTCCGGCATCGGGCCGGCCGACCATCTGCTGATGCGCGAAATAGAGGTGCTGCTCGACCAGCCGGCGGTCGGCGCGAACCTCTCCGACCATGCCGCGACGCAGCTGGTGTGGACGACGCCCGAGCCAGAGAGCCTGCTTCTCGCGCTCGAGCCGGCGGCGCTGGCGGAGTATGAAGCGACGCAGACCGGTCCGTTCACATCCAACCTCGCCGAGGCCGGCGGCTTCGCCCGCGTGGGGGAGGGCGCGCCGGCGCCCGACGTGCAGTTTCACTTCGCCCCCGTGCACATAGTCGACGAGGGCATGAGCGACCCGCAGGCACACGGGGTGTGGGTGTCACCGTGTGTGCTCACTCCCCACAGCCGCGGATCTGTGCGGCTCGCCTCGAGCGATCCGACTGCCAAGCCGATCGTCCGCAACGAGTTCTATTCCGCCGGCGACGACATGCAGCGGATGATCGCCGCGCTGCGCCTCACGCTCGACATCTGCGGCCAGCCCGCGTTGAGGCCGTACTGCGCCGAACCGTTCAACACGCCGGACGGCGAGTCCGACGATGCGATGCGCGCGCACGTCGCGCGCACGACCTTCGCGGTGTATCACCCGGTTGGCACCTGCCGGATGGGCGAGGGCGCGGAGGCGGTGCTCGACGCGCAGCTGCGCGTGAACGGGGTCGAGGGACTGCGCGTGGTCGATGCCTCGGTGATGCCGGTGGTTCCACGCGGGAACACGAACGCGCCGACGATCGCAATCGCCGAGCGCGCCGCGGACCTGATCCGCGGGCGCTCGACGGAGCTGGAGGCCGCGGCCGCGACGGCCAATGGAGCCCCGCGCCAGGCGGCGGCGACTCCTCTCTGAGGAAGGGCAGGGGCTTGGCGGGAGCCGCGCGCTCGCTAGGAGCGGGCCGTGCGCACCATGCGGCGCATGCCCTTCAGCCAGCGCTCCGGGTCCGATCCCTTCAGCGCCATGAATCCCGCGACATTCTCGTGCGGCAGGATCAGCATGCGCTCGTCGCGGATCCCGGCGACGACCGCGTCTGCCACGTCCTCCGGTTCGATCAACCCCCCCGACGTCAACGCCGCCGCGCCCGCCGGATCGTCCATCGCGAGATCGAGCATCGGCGTGCGCACGCCCTGCGGGCATATGCACGAGACCCGCACGCCGCGCTCGCCGTATTCGATCGCCATCCACTCGGCCAGCGACACGGCCGCATGCTTGGTCACGCTGTAGACGAGCGAGGACACCTGGGTCAGCAGTCCGGCCGCGGACGCGGTGTTGATCAGGTAGCCGTCGCCGCGCTCGAGCATCTCGGGCAGCAGCGCTCGCGCGGCCCACACGTGCGCCATGACGTTGACCCGCCACGCCTCGTCCCATACGTCGTCCGGTGCCTCCGGGCCGCCCATCGCGCCGGGTACTCCGGCGTTGGAGATGAAGATGTCGATCGGGCCGTGTGCGGCGGTCGCCTCGGCCACGAGCGCGAGCACGCTGCTCTCGCGGCCGGCGTCGAGCTCCACCGCCAGAGCGCCCGCCTCTGCGGCCACGGTCTGCGCGCCTGCCAGGTCTCGGTCGGCGGCGACGATCGCCCGCGCCCCCTCCTGCGCGAAGCGTCTGATGAGCGCCCGCCCGATGCCGCCGGCGCCCCCAGTGACGACGACATGACGGCCGGCGACCTCCATCGGGCGTACTCTACGTCACCCATGAGCGCTGAGGCCAACGCCCCGGCTTCGCCCGTGGCCCCCCTTTGGGGGGAGCTGCGCTACAGCGGTGAGCTCATGCGGCTGCTGGCGGACCGCCAGCTGCGATCTTCGAGCAGTCGGCCGGACGCTCAGCCCGTGCTGCTCGTCCCCGGATTCATGGCCGGCGACGGCTCGCTTGCCTTGCTGAGACATTGGCTGCGCCGGCGCGGACATCCGGTGGCGATGAGCGGCATGCGCGTCAACGTCGACTGCGCCGAGCGCAGCGTCGGGCGCCTGCAGAAGCAGCTGCGCGCATTTGCCGCCGACAGCGGGCGCTCCGTCGTGCTGATCGGCCAGAGCCGCGGCGGAGCGCTCGCTCGCGCGCTCGCCGTGCGCGAGCCTGACAGGGTCGCGGGACTGGTGATGCTGGGATCTCCCGTCCAGGACCCACTGGCGGTCTCGGCGCCCGTGCTGCGGACGGTGCGCTGGATGGCCCGCCTCGGCGACCTCGGACTGCCGGGCGTGTTCTCCACCAGCTGTCGCGACGGCGCGTGCTGCGCCGCCTTCCGGGAGGACATGTCTGCTCCGCTGGCGCCGACGATGTGGGCGATCGCCGTACACTCCCGCAGCGACGCGATCGTCGACTGGCGCGCGTGCCTCGACCCGCACGCGGAGGCGGTCGAGGTCGATTCGAGCCATTGCGGGATGTCCGTGCACCCAGCCGTCTACCGGGCTCTCGTGCGCATGCTCGACCAGTCGGAGGAGCTCGTATGGAGTCGATGAGCGCGATCGACTCCTCCTTCCTGCACATCGAGAACGACACGACGCCGATGCACATCGGAGGCGTGAGCATCTTCGCGGGTCCGCCGCCCGCGTTCGAGGATCTCCGGGCGATGGTCGCGAGCAAGCTCGAGCTGGTCCCACGCTACCGGCAGAAGGTCCGCTTCGTGCCGCTGTCCGCCGGCCCGCCTGTCTGGGTCGACGATCCCCATTTCAGCCTCGACTACCACATGCGCCACACCGCGATCCCCGCTCCGGGAAGCGAGGAGCAGCTGCGCCAGATGGCCGGGCGCGTCTTCTCGCAGCATCTCGACAGGAACAGGCCACTGTGGGAGCTGTGGGCCGTCGAGGGCCTGGGGGGCGGGCGCTGGGCCCTGCTCTCGAAGGTCCATCACTGCATGGTCGACGGCGTCGCGGCAACCGATCTGATGTCGGTGATGTTCTCGGATACGACCGGCGGCGCCCCCGTCCATAGGTGGTCGCCGCCGCCGGAGCCGTCAGGCCTGGAGGTGCTGTTGCGGACGCTCGTGCGGCGGGCGAGCCCGGCGGGACAGGTCGACGCCCTGCGGCGCGCGCTGGGCGCGCCCCGCCAGACCACGCGCTCGCTGCTGGAGATGGTCCGCGCGACGGCCGCCGCGAGCCCGAGCATGCGCCCCGTCGAGTCGTCCTCGCTCACCGGCCCGATCGGTCCTCATCGCCGCTGGAGCTGGGCAGACGCGCGCCTCACCGACGTAAAGACGATTCGGACGGTGCTGGGCGGCACCGTGAACGACGTCGTGCTGACCGTCATCACCAACGGGTTCCGCGACCTGCTCGACTCACGTGGCGAGGACGTCGCCGTGGATCGCGTCGTGCGCACGATGGTGCCCGTGTCGGTCCGCCGGCGCGGAGAGCGTGGCGTCTATAACAATCGCGTCTCAGCCGTCTTCGCACGCCTCCCCGTGGGGCTGCGCGACCCAGCGGCGCGCCTCGATCGAATACGCGCGGAGATGGACGGTGTCAAGCAGTCCAAGCAGGCGGTCGCCGGCGACGTGCTGACGTCGCTGTCGGGATTCGCGCCACCGCTGCTCCTCGCGCTCGGCAGCCGCCTCGTCACGCTGTCGCCGCGTTTGAACATGCACACCGCGACCACCAACGTGCCCGGCCCCCAGCAACCGGTCCAAACGCTCGGGCGCCGAATGCTCGCGTCCTACCCGTTCGTGCCGGTCGTCGGGTCGATCAGGACAGTCGTCGCCATCTTCTCCTACGACGGCGGCCTCTACTTCGGCGTTACCGGCGACTACGACGGCGCTCCCGACATCGACGTGCTGACGGCGGGCATAGAGCGCGGTATGTCTGATCTGCTGACGCTCGCCTCCCCGCCTCCCCGCAGGCGCCCGCCCGGACGGCGGCGCACCGCCACGGTGCTCGGCCCGCCGGCCGCTACTCCGTGACGTTGCGGTCGATCTCGAACCACATGCACGCGGACGGCTCGCCGTCCTCGCTGTCCGCCGTGTCCATCGACCAGCGGTCCGCGACCTGGTCGAGCAGCAGCATGTCGTAGTGCGTCCGATCGGCATGCGCCGACAGGTCGAGAAGCTCCCGCGGCGCCCGCAGCTCGACGCGCACGATGTCCGGCGGCATCCAGGCGAGCAGCTCCACGCTTTCGTCGGGAGATTGCTCGCATTGCTCGACGGCTCGCGAGACGAGCTCGCTCGTCAGCAGCACGACGGCGTCGCGCAGGTCGGGGGACGGCCTGTCGAGCTGGGCCACGTAGTAGCGCGCCGCGCGCGGCGCGAAGGGGTCCAGATGCAGCGAAACCTGCAGGTCCGGGAGCACGGTGTCGACCGGCATCCAACAGCCGATTCCCGAGACTGGTCGTTCTAAACCGCCAGACAACGGATGACCGTCACCCGTCGGGCGGCTGTGAAGGCAGGCGCCAGGGCGGATCGAGGCGGTTGCGGCCGGCGTTGTAGACGAAGATCCGGTAGCCGTCGGGATCGAGCAGGATCGCCTCGCGCCACAGATACGGCTGGTCGACGGGCTCGCAGGCGAGCTCGAATCCGGCCGCGCGCAGCTCCTCGACCGTCCGATCGACGTCCTGCACCTCGAAATGGATCGAGGCGCTGTCCCGCGGGCGGGAGTCCTGGGGGGTCTCGACGCTTTTGAGCGACAGCGTGGTGTCTCCCTCCGCAGCGACGAAGCGCGCGTATTCCGGGTAGCTCGCGACGATCTGGGTAAGCCCGAGGCGCCGATAGAAGTCGGCCGAGGCCTCGACGTCTGTGACCGCGAGCGTCACGTGGTTCAGCCGCACGCCGCTAGATTACGGGGCGGTGGCAACGACGCTTGGCGAGCCCGTCCTTCCCGAGGCGCCTTCCACGGGGGCGATCGTCCGCCGGGCCGGGCCGCGGTTGCTGCGCGACGGCTTCGGGCCGCTCGTGGTGTTCTTCGCCGGCTGGAAGCTGATCGGGCTCGGCGCCGGCATCGGGCTGGCCGCGCTGTTCGGCCTCGCGGTGTTCGTGCACGAGCGGCGCAGCGGCCAGCCGGGGATGGTGGTGCGCCTCGCGCTCGTGCTTGTCGCAATCCGCGCAACCGTCGGTCTGACGTCAGGCAGCGCGACCGTATATCTCGCCCAGGAGATCGGTATCGACACGCTGCTCGGCTGCATGGTGCTCGCGTCGCTGCGGACCCAGCGCCCCTTCGCGTCGTGGTTCACC
>JAOPZB010000106.1 GCA_025964355.1 Solirubrobacterales bacterium
CGGAACAGCTCGAGCGCCTCGCGCTTGCTAGCCGATCTTGGATCGGTTGGAGCGACGCCGTCAACGCCGCTTTGTGCGGGCCAGCTCATGTCGTTGCCGATCTGAAAGGCTAACCGTCGGGCGCGGCCCGGGGACCGCCGCCGGCAACTGCGTGCAGGACATGGTCAGTTCACCCCGCACGCTGCTCGAACGCGACCTCCTCGACGTCCGACCCGAGGTAGCGCGCGACGTCGAGCCCGTCTTGGCGCAGCGCGTTCTCGTCCCGCCGTGTCAGCCGCGCGAACGGACGCACCGCGATCCTCCCGGCCGACAGGCTCCACGTGGCCGCCGCCTGTCCGCGAACCAGGGCGAACGGGCGGAACAGGCCGTTCGTGGTGACGATGCCCTCGTTGCCGGCGAGCAGGGCCTCGCGCGAGCTCCAGCCGAGCAGCAGCGGATCGAACGGACCGAGCAGCATGGGCCGCGGCAGCTCGGCCGGCGCCCGGCGCCCAACCAGATCGAGCAGCCCGCCGGGGCGCTGCTGGGTCTCGGAGGCGATGGCGGCCAGCCCCGCGCGGGCGTCTGTGAGGGTCAGCCCCGACCAGCGCGCCAGATCTCGCGCGTCGGCCGGGCCGTGGCCGGCGAGGTACCTGCGGGCCAGCTCGGCCAGCGAGCGCTCGCGGTCGACCGGCGGCTGTCGCCCCAGCCAGTCCTCGACCAGGGCGTACGCGTGCTGTGTGCCGATCATCGGTCCGCGCACGGCCACGCCACGCAGGCAGGCGAGCATCAGCAGGTGCACGAGCGCCTGGCCCTCGGTGCGAATCCCGGCGACGGCGATGCGCTCGCGCAGCTGCACGCGTGTGAGCGGGCCCTCGTCGGCGAGCGCGCGCTCGATGACAGCGACCGCACGCTCGGCCGCGCCCGCGGCGACTCCCTCCTGGGCGAGGCGGCGGGCGTTGCCGGTGAACAGCGGCGGCGCGGTGAGGGCATGCAGCCAGGCGTAGTCCTCGCTGGCGATCAGATGCAGGGTGCCGCGGTTCAACCACGTAATCAGCAGCGATCGATCCTCGCTCAGCGCCCGGTCGACGTCGGCCGCCGTGAGGCCGTCGCTGCGCGCGCGGATCGCCAGGCGCGCGCCGCGCGGGTCCTGGCCCTGGACCGCTAGCAGCCGGCGCACGACCTGCAGTGGATCGCCGGCCGGCTCGCCGGCCAGCAGCTGCGCGGTCAGACGTTCGGCGATCATCGGACCGTCAGCGACGCGGGTCACGCCACATCGGCCACATCGGCGGCCCCCGCAGCAGGTGAAACTCGCCGGTGACGCGGAATCCGTGGCGCGCGTAGAAGTCGATGTTGCGCTCCTTCGAGGACTCCAGGTAGGCGGCAACGCCGTCGCCGTCGCACTGCTCGAGCATGGCCGTGAGGACGGCGGAGCCCAGGCCCCTGCCCTGCGCGCTCGGGTCTGTGCCCAGCACCGCCAGGTACCAGTGCTCGGGGGAGGAGGGGTGCCGGTGCTCCAGCAGCTGCCAGCCGACCGCTGTAAGCGGCAAGCGCGTGATCAGCCGCGGGTGCAGAAAGCAACGCGCGATCTGTGCTTCTTCGCGTGGGCTGGACCGCCAGCCTCCGGGCGCCGCCCAGAGAGCCGCGCAGGCCAGGTCCTCGGTCGTCCATACCTCTCCCCCGGCGAGCAGCTGGCGTAGGCGCGTCGCCTGGAAGCGCTCGAGGGCGCTCCGGCGAAGCCCGCCGTTCTTGAATGCCCAGGCTGCCACCGGGTCGTCCAGGAACGCGCGCGCGAGCACGGCTGCCAGGGCCGGCACGTCGGCGGATGTCGCGCGGCGGACGGCCGGCCGGGCGCCGTGGAGGCTCACAGCCCGAACGCCTGCGCCAGCAGCTCGTAGGAGCGCCGGCGGGCCTGATGGTCGTATGTGATGGTCACGATGATCGCCTCCTCCGCGCCATATTCCGCGACGAGCTCCTCGAGCTGCGCGCGCACGATCGCAGGTGGACCCAGGATCGCACGGCGCTCCGAGCGCGGGGCGCCGGCGTGATCCTCGGCGGCGAGGAAGTCCAGCGCCCGCTGCGGCGGCGGAACGGCGATCAGCTCGCCGCGGCGAAGCAGGGTGAAGGTCATCCGCGCGCTGGCGGCCAGCCGCCGAGCCTCGTCGTCGCTGTCCGCGCAGATGACCCACACGGCCACCGCCGTGTGCGGCCGCCGCTCGGCGTGTTCGTGTTCGGCGAAGCGCTCGCGGTAGAGCGCAGCGATCTCGGCTCCCTTCGGGTTGATGAAGTCCGCGAACGCGTACGGCAGGCCCAGCTCGGCGGCCCAGAGGGCGCTCTGCGCAGAGGAGCCGAGCAGCCACGGCTCGGGTCGCTCCGGCGTTCCGGGCAGGGTCTTGGCCAGGCGCGCGAACGGGAAGTCCTCCGGCAGGCGGTCGTCGAGGTAGCCGAGCAGCTCGGCGAGCTGTTGGGGGAAGTCGTCGGGCGCCGCCTGGCGACGGTCGCGCTGCAGCGCGAAGGTCGTCATCGCGTCGGTGCCGGCGGCGCGCCCGAGCCCGAGGTCGATGCGCCCGGGGAACAGGCCCGCCAGGAGGCTGAAAGTCTCGGCTACCTTCAGCGGGCTGTAGTGGGGGAGCATCACGCCGCCGCTGCCGACGCGGATGCGGCTGGTCGCGGCGGCGATCGGCCCGATCAGCGCCTCGGGGCTGGGCCCGGCGAGCATCGGTCCGCCGTGGTGCTCGGCGACCCAGTAACGGTGATAGCCGAGCTGATCGGCCAGCGTGGCGAGATCCAGCGTGTTGTGCAGGGCCTCGGCTCCCGAGGAGCCCTCCGAGATGGGGGACTGGTCGAGGACCGAGAGGCGGAAGGGCGGCGGCATCGATCACACGCTATCCCGCCGCGCCGGAGACGCAGCGGCGGGCGCGATTCGCGACGCTCCGCGGCGCTGTCCCGCGGCCGGGGCGCTGGACAACGCGATACGGTTTGCTGCCAAGCACGGAGGAAGGGATCAAATGTATTCACCGGTTCTGTTCAGGGACCGCCCACGTCCCGTTCAGATCGTCATAGGCGGTGTCGTGCCCGCGATCACCGGAGCGGTGGTCGGTGTCTTGGTGGGTGTGTCGGCCGGCGCGTACTGGGTCGTCGCGATCCTGGCCGGGGTCGGCGGGTTCCTCGCGGGATTCGAGCACGAGGATGGCTGGGGCGGCGCGGACCGCGGCCTGGTCGGTGGCGCCATCTACGGTGCCTCGCTGCTCATCGCCCACGCGATCGTCGGCACGCATGCGAAGGTCTCGCTCGGCAGCTTTCCGCCCCTGCTGGCGGTCGTCACCGCGATCATCGGAATGCTGCTCGGTGCCGCCGGCGGACGGGTCGGCCGCGCGATGCGACGGCCGTCGCCGTCGGCAGAGGACAACCCGGCCGCCTGATGTCGGAGGAGCCCGACCCCGCGTACCACCTGCTGCTCGACCGGGACGAGGTGCCGGTCGCCGCCAGCGCGCTGCGCCTGCTGATCTCCGATGAGGCGCACGAGCCGGAGATCCGCCGCCTCGCGCGTGATGTCCTCGCTCGCTTGGAGTCGGAGCCCGATTCGCGTGGAACTCTGACCCTTGCGCTCGGCGCCGGGCAGATGAAGATCACCTTCAGCGCCGTCAGGCTGCTGCTCAACGACCTCCAGCGCGAGCAGGCCGCCGAGCGAGAGACCCTGAGGGCGATCCTCGACAAGTTGCCCGACGAACACACGATGCGCGCGATCGAGCTCTAGCGCGAGGTGGCGGCTAGCCCGCCACCGGCGCGCCCGTCGCCTGCCGAGGACATCCGGCAGGCGCAGACCACACCGTCACCGGGCGCTCGCCACCGCCTTCGTCGAACTTCACGCTCGCGAGCAGGCGTGCCGGCCCGCCGGGGCTGGTGGGCCGCGCGGAGCCGGCCGGCCTCGCACGGCTCGACCGTCGGGCGGCGCTCGATGGCCCGGCGGGGCGCGCGGTGCCGTCCTTGACATAGACGACGCAGTCGTAGCGCCGATGATCCTGCTCATACCAGCTCCCCAACCGCACGTCCTTGCCGGGCGACAGCGGCCGGATGCCGCGTCGCACGAGCGCGAAGCGGGCGGCCATTTTGAAGCGGAAGGTGTCGTTGCCGAGCGAGCCGATCAGCAGCACCGTTCGCTGCGTGGGAATCCCCTGCTCCAGGCCTGCGTAGACGGCGCTCAGCGGACGGTACTCCGGGCGGTGATAGTCGGGGCGCTCGGAGACCGCGACGACGGTCGCGACACCGGCGAGGGCCACCACGCCCGCCACCGAGGCGAGCTCCGGCGCGCGCAATCGCGGCAGACCGGCCTCGGCGAGCGTCGCCAGCGTCCCCCAGCCGACCATCACCCACACGAACATGCCGGCCGGCGAGCCCCACCACATCGTGTAGCCGAGCGTTTCGGCCAGCACGCGCATCGTCGGCGTCGACGCCGCGACCGCCGCCAGGCCGGCGCAGAGCGCGAGGGCGATCAGCGCACCGGCCCACAGCTCCGCCTGGCGGCGAAGCACGCCGGCGACGGCGAGCGCCAGCAGCCCCAGCAGGATGACGATCGTCGAGATCGTGGCGAAGGCGCCGGAGGAGGCGCGGACTTCGTGCTTGCGTTCCCACGGCGAGGCCGGATCCCGCAGCCACCATGGTGGAACGCCGATCGCACGCACGACGGCGTGCCAGCCGACGCCGGCCCCGAGGGTCGGCGGGTTCGCTTTGGCGGTCCGCAGGACGGCCGTCAGATTGCCCGGGTTCCCCTGGATCTGGTCGATCAGGGGCGGAGTCCAGCAGACGGCGGCGACCAGCAGCGCAGCCAGCGCCCAGCGCCACACGCCTCGGCGTGCAGCGCGCGGCTGCCGTCCGGCCTCGGCGCGCCGCTGCCCTTCGGCCTCGCCGCGCGAAGATCTGAGCGACAGGCCCAGCCCGACGAGACCGACCGCGAGTAGCCCGAGGGATGGCGGCACGAACGCGAGCTGACACTGGACGACGAAGCTGGCGACGAGCACCGTCAGCGGGAGCAGGCGGTATTCGCCGCACGCAAGCGACCAGCACAGGAAGATCAGCAGCGTGA
>JAOPZB010000108.1 GCA_025964355.1 Solirubrobacterales bacterium
CGAGCTAGGTGACGGCGCCGGCGACCCCGCGAGCGGGCGTGCCGCCAGCGGCGTTCCGGCGCGCTGTCGAAGGCCAGCCGCGGGGGAGACCTCGCCCGAGCCGGCCGGCGCGGGCGCCGGTCCGGCAAGGCGGCGGAGCTCGTGCAGATCGTCGGCAGTCGCTCGCTGCTCGTGGACGTGCACCTGCTGGGAAACTCCGGCGCAGACGGCTGAGGCCCGCACGCTGAACGACCTGGTCGAGCTGCGTGTCGAGGTCGCGCCGGCCGGTCCGTTTCGGCTGCCGCACATGACCGGCATGGACGGCATGCTGCGCCGCCGGGGCGGGGTGCTCGAGCGGCTGCTGCACGACGGCGAGGAGCCGGTCCTGGTCCGCGTCGCCCAGCCGGCGGCCGACCGGGTCCTGTTCGGAGCGCGCGCCGCGACGCGCGCGGCGGCCGCGCACGGCATCGCAAGGATGCGCTTCGCGCTCGGCGTCGACGAGGATCTGGGGGCCTTCCAGCGGGCATTCGCCCGCGATCCGATGATCGGACGCTCGCTGCGCCGGCGCCCGTGGCTGCGCGTGGGGCGCCGCCCGGACCCCTTCGAGGCTCTCGCCTGGGCCATCTGCGAGCAGCTGATCGAGTACGAGCGCGCGGCCGCGATCGAGCGTCGCGTCGTCAGCGCCCTGGGCCGGCGCTGGATGTGCTGGGACGGATCTGAGGGCGGCCTGCGCGATCTGCCCGCCGTCACGGTGCTGGCGGGCACGGCGCCCGCCCGACTGCAGTCGTTCGACCTCGCCGCCGGCCGAGCCCTCACGCTGGTGCGCGCCGCACGCGAGGTCGCACGTGGGCGCGTGGACCTGCTGAGCTCCGACCACGAGCGAGGCTGGCGCAGGCTGCGCGCGATTCCCGGGATCGGCCCGTGGACGGTCGAGATGCTCGCGCTGCGCGGCCAGGGTCGCCATGACCAGCTGCCGGCCGGCGATCTCGGGCTGCTGAAGCTCGCCGGCAGGCTGCTCAGCGGCGGCGACCCCAAGGCGGTCGCCGACGAACAGCAGGTTCGCGAGCTGTTCGCCCCCTACGGGGAGTGGGCCGGCCTGGCCGCCGCGCACACGATGGCGCTGTGAGCCACCAGCGACCGGGTCCCGTGCGGGCTCGCCGAGTAGGACGCGCTGTCAGCTACCTGCGGGCAGGGTCTCGGTCGCGCTCGACGAGGAGCGCGAACGTGGGGCAGGCGCGCGCCGCGCGGATCGCGTGCTCCACCTCTGCGCCGGCGAGCGGCGTGTCGTCGATAACGGGGTAGCCCCACTCGTCGAGCGTGATCCGCTCGGGCAGCAGCTCCGCGCACATCCCATGCGCCTCACAGGCGATCGGGTTGACGCGCACACGATGGCTCATCGCTGTGCGCCCAGCCGCACGCGCGCTCGGCGCGCCGGGTCCGGCGGGAGGGGTCGTCGCGGCAGCGGGAGCTCCTGCGCCCCGGCGCAGCGATCGCATGGTCCGCGCCGCCCATGGTCTGCGAACTCCGCCGGGAACGCTTCAACCGCGCTCAGCAGGACGTTGACCGTGCCGTCGGGATGCCTGCAGGCGCCGCGGCCCAGCACGAGTGAGGCGAGGCGCTCGACACGCTGCGCGGCCCTCCCGCCGCCGTCGCCGCCGGCGATCTGCTCGATCGCCGTGGCGAGGGCATCGAGCCCGTGTACGCACGGTCCGCACTGCCGGGTGCTCTGTCCCGACAGCCAGCGGGCGAGCCGGGCCGTCTCGGCGACCGGGCAGGCCTCGTCGGAGAGCAGCAGCACGACGCCCGCCCCGAGCGCGGCGCCGTGCGCTGCGAGGTATTCGTTGGACAGCGCGATGCCCCGCAGCCGCTCGGCGCCGATCCAGGCGCCGGAGTAGCCGCCGATCAGCGCTCCGCGCAGGCCCGCGGTCGTACCTCCGCCGGCCTCGATCAGCGACGACAGCGAGGCGCCGTGCTCGATCTCGTAAACGCCCGGGTGAGCGACGGGCCCAGACAGGGTCACCAGCGCCGACCCCGGCTGGGTCGGCGTGCCCAGCTGACGAAACCATGCCGCTCCATGGCGGGCGATGAGCGCGATGTGAGCGAGCGTCTCGGCGTTGTTGACCAGCGTCGGGCGGCGCCGCAGACCCTGCTCGAAGGGCATCGGAGGCGTGAACAGCGGCTTGGCCGGTCCACCGCCGGCATGGTTGATCAGCGCGGTCTCCTGTCCGGCGACGTAGTGGCCGGGCACCGTCGTCAGTCGCACGCGTGCGAGCCGGTCAAACTCGGCGTAGTCGGCGGTTTCGGCCCGCTCTTGCAGCGCTTCACCGAGGCTCTGTGACCCGGCGCCGAAGGACTCGCACACGCAGATCACCAGCTCGTCGGCGCCGACCGCCTGGGCGGCGAGCATGCCGCCGTCGAGCACGAGGTGCGGCAGCGCCTCGAGCAGCGTGCGGTCCTTGAGGCTCGCAGGCTCGCCCTCGGCGGCGTTGGCGAGAACGATCGCACGCCCGCGCGAGCGGGCGACCGCACGCATCTTGGTGGCGGTCGGGAAGGCGGCGCCGCCGCGGCCGAGCAGCCCCGCCGCGTCGATCTCGTCGATCAGCCGCTCCGCACGGTCGCGATCGGACCGGCGACCCTGCCCGAGCTGCAGCGGCGGGGCGCCATGCTCGGCGAGATGCTCTTCGAGCGTCATCGCGCCCTCGGCGGGGATGCCGGCCAGCAGCCGGGGCAGCGACGGGGTCTGCGGCTTTGAGGTCCCGTCCCCGAACGGCGTGGTCGCTGGCAGGGCGCTCATCGACGGCTTTCCTTGGAGCTCGCGGCGGCGTGGGATTTGCCGAGCAGCGACGATGGTGTGCCCGAGCGCCGCGCCCATTCGGAGCCCAGCGGTCCATTCGGCAGCCACAGGAGCAGGAACAGCGAGAAGATGCCGGCTCCGCCGATCGCCGCGCCGCGGCGCGCGGCATGCTCCGGCCAGCCGCTGATCACCCGTGCCAGCACGGCGGCCACGACGATCGCCAGGCACGCCACGCTGAGGACGAGCAGCCACCCCCCGCTCTTGACGTCGCTGCCGGTTCCGAACCCGTGCAGCAGGGCGATCGGCCAGCTCGCGTAGGTGAGCCAGTGGATCGCCCGCCAGGTCGCAAAGCCCATTCGCTGGCGCAGAAGGCTGGTGACTGTCACGGCGATCAGGAGGTCGAAGGCAATCGCCCCGAGCCCCAGCCAGAACGGCCGGTAGGTGCCGGCGAACGGGACGAACGCGTCGAGCAGTGAGATCGGCGCGAAGGTGTCGAGCACCGAGGTGACGATGTGCAGCACGAGGAACACCATCGCCAGCAGCGAGACGTTGCGATGCAGCGAGTCGACGACGAAGCGCGGCCACCGCGGCGTGCTCAGGCGCTGGACGTCGGCCACGCCGAGGGCGACCGCGAACGTCAGCAGCAGCAACGCGACAGCGCCGGTGGAGCGCGTCAGATACCAATAGAGGCTCGGTCCTGCGGCCGCCAGAGTGGAGCTCATCGGAGGGCCTGCTCCAACGCGTCCTCGGCGGGCCAGCTGTCGATCGTCGTGACCCCTCCCTCCCAGTCGAGCAGCCTGGCCGGGAGGCCGAGGCTGGCAAGCCATTGCGGCGCCTCGCCCGCGCGCACCAGCGCGGCCGTCGTCGCGATGTTCGCGTCGGTGCAGTTCGCGGCCGCGACGCTGACCGTGCGCCAGGTCGCGCGCACCGGCTCGCCGGTGCGGGGGTCGATGATGTGGTGCATCGAGCGGCCCCTTCGACCCCAGCGCCGCACGGCAGTGCTGGAGGTCGCAAGGCCGCCGCAGCGAATCGAGATCGTCTGGCCGGGTGCCGAGTGGCCGCTGCGGTGATCGTCGGTGACGAGGATGCGCCATCCGGCCTCGGGAGCAGGCCCGCATGTGGCGATGTCGCCGCCGATGCTGAGCAGCACGCCGCAGCCGCCGGCGTCGGCGCCAACGCGAGCGCCACGGTCGGCCGCCCATGCTTTGGCGGTCGCACCCAGGTCCAGCCGCACACCGCGTGGAATGCACACCGAGCTGCTCGTGCGATCTACGGCGATGCCGCGCCAGCCGGCTCGCATCCTGGCGACGATCGCCTGCGCAGACGGCGCTCGGCGCTCGCCGCGCTCCCCGGCGCCCGCCGGCGCCGCAGCCAGCAGCCGCCAGTCGCGGTCATAGCCAGCCAGCTCGATGGACCGGCCGACCGTCGGGTCGACGTCGCCACCGGTCAGCTCTGCCGCACGCAGTGCGACCTCGAGGGCCTCGATCAGCAGAGGGCTCACGCGCGTCGAGCGGCCGGCGGCGCCGTTCACGCGCGAGAGCTCTGAGTCGGCGCGGAAGCGGCTGCAGGCGCGGTCGATCGCGTCGAGCTCCCGCTGCACCGCGGCGCGTACGTCGGCGATCGCCGAGGCGTCTGTCGATCGCAGCACGACGGTCGTGCCGAAGGCCTCCCACGTCGCGGATGCCGGCTCGCGCCTCATGCCGGGCACGCCAGGCACGTCACGAACCGCCGGAGACCACCGGAGGCGAGCTTTCCGGAGCTGCTTCTTCACGCGGGGCTTCGGGAGGGGCCGTCTGGGTTTCCGATTGCTGTGCTTCCGGCGCCGGTGTCGCCTGCTGCGCTTCGGGCGACGGCGCAGATCCCTGTGAGGGCGATTCCTGCGGTTCCTGGGAGGGCGCTGGCGCTTCGGGCGCCTGCGCCGGGGGCGCCAGCGGCTTGGCCGGCGCCGTCGAGGTGGTCGACGTGTGTTTGACCGAGCTGCGGCTCTTGCTGGACGATGCCTTGATCGTCTTGCCCGGGAATGCGTTGGCGGCCACGTCAGAGAGGACGGCGGTCAGGGCGACCGAGCCGGCGATGATCCAGCCATTGATGCGCCGAAGCTTGCCGAGGGCGGCGTCGCGTGTGTGAGTTGTGTGAGTGCGCATGTCGGTGTGAGTGCGGGGTGAGAGAGGCGTCAGCCGTGATGGTGGTCAAAGACGCCTGAGTTGTGAATCCAGGGACCGAATTCCGGGATCACGAGAACCGCGAGGACGACCCCGGCCGCGATCGCGCCGGCAAGCGAGAGAATGCGACCCGTGCGGCCTGTGATGTCACCGCTCAACTGGGCCGCGCGGCCGTAGTCGGCGCGGAAGGCGCGCGGAAGTCTCGGAAGGTAAGCGAGGACGTGCAGTCCGGTGAAGGCGGCCCAGACTATGAAGCTCACCTTGTGAATCGGCAGCAGCGTGTTCTTCGACGACGGGCCGGCGAACAGGAGCGCGACGCCGGTGACGAGGACGACGACGGTCGATAGGACGACGATCGGGGCGATCAGGCGCAGCGGCGTGGCAGGCGGCCCCTCGCGGCGATAGGCCGGGTTCCCGCTGTAGTAGCGGACGAAGCGATAGCCGGTGCTGCCGAGCTTGAGCGCCACCGGTCCGATCAGCAGCATCCCGACGAACAGATGCACCGACAGCAGCTGACGCAGCTGCAGCAGGGTGACACCGATTACCGCCAGGGGTAAGAGCAGCGCGCCACCCGTCACCGCCGTCAGTCGCTCGTTGCCGCTGGTGCCGCCGCCCGTGATGCGTCCGGCATGCGTCCGCGCGGGAAGCGAAACCGCACCAGGAGCAGGTGTGCGCTGATTGACGGCCATGAGACGAGTGTCCTCATCTTGACTAAGGATCGGATAACTACCGGATGAGAAAGCTCATTGGAAATACGGGCAGGAAAAGGGGCGAGGCCATCGAGGCTTATCCTTGGCACATGCCGGGCAACGCTGACTCTGAACTTGAGCAGGTGACAACGCCATCGGCGCCGCTCGAGTCCGATGGCGCCCGTGAGGACCCGGTCGGATCAGCACGAGTGCTCCTGATCGAGGACGAGCCGGGGATCGTCGACTTCGTCCAGCGCGGCCTCGAGGCCGAGGGCTTCGTCGTCGCGAGCGCCGTGGATGGAATCGAGGGTGAGCGGCTCGCGCTGAAGGGCGGCTTCGATGCGATCGTGCTGGACCTGATGCTCCCCGGCCGCAGCGGTCTTGAGATCCTGGGCTCCGTGCGCCGAAACACGCCGAGCGTGCCGGTGATCGTGCTGACCGCCCGAGCAGAGATCGAGGATCGCGTCGCGGGCCTCGACGCCGGAGCCGTCGACTATCTGGTCAAGCCCTTCTCCCTCGCCGAGCTCGTGGCTCGCGTGCGCGCACAGCTGCGGGTCGTCGCGCAGGCATCGGCGAGCACGCTGCACAGCGAGGACATCGAGGTGGACCTGCTGACGCGCAGGGTGCGCCGGGGCGGTCAGGCCGTCGCGCTCTCGACGACCGAGTTCGAGCTGCTCGTCTATCTGCTGCGACACCACGGACAGGTCGTCTCGCGCGAGCAGATCCTCGGCTCGGTGTGGGGCTACGAGCACGACCCGGCCACCAACGTCGTCGACGTCTACGTCGGCTATCTGCGCCGCAAGCTGGGCCGGCCGGGCGACCCGGCGCCGATCTTCACGGTGCGTGCCGTGGGCTATCGCCTCGGCAGCGCAAACTGATCGCGATGCGCCTCTCGCCGAGGGCGGACCTCCGGCGCCTGGCCCCCGCGGGGCTGCGATGGCGCCTGGCGGGCTGGGTCGCCCTCGTCACCCTCGTCTGCACCGGGATCACCTTCGCCGCCGTCTACGGCGGCACCGGCGCTCAGCTGCGCCACCAGATCGACCACGAGCTCGGAGGCGACGCCGGCGAGCTCGCTCACAACCTCGCGCTCGCGAAAGCTCGCACCAGCAGGCAGCTCTCGGAAGCGGCCACCCACTACATCCGCGACCAGCCGTTCAGCACGAGCTCGACGCTCCTGTTCGCGCTCGTCCCCGGGGAGCCGACGAGCACGAACCGGCCCGAGCTGTTCGCCGCCAAGGTTCCCGACAACGGCGAGACGTCGGCCGAGCAGAGTCAGGAGGACCGCCAGTCGGCCCTGCTCCTGCGCGCTCCCGTCGGCTACTCCACGCTGCATCTGCCCGACGTCGGCAAGCTGCGCCTGCTCAAGCGCGTGGTGGTGGTTCCGGGAGGCCGTGACGTCATCCTCGGCGCAGGGGAGCCCCTCGCCGCCGTCGGCAATGCCGAGCGTGGCGTCGCACAGGCGTTCATCCTGGCCGGGATACTCGCGATCGCGGGAGCCATCTTCGCCTCCTATCTGGTGGGCATCCGGGTGTCTCGCCCGCTGCGCCGCATGGCCGACGTGGCCGCGCGCGTGGACGCCGGGGACCTGCACCCGCGAATCCACGATGTCGGCGCTCAGGGCGACGAGGTGAAGGTGCTGGGTGACGCCTTCAACCACATGCTCGACCGCCTGACCGACGCCTTTGCCGGTCAACGGGCGTTCGTCGCCGACGCCTCCCACGAGCTGCGAACGCCCTTGACCGTGATCCGCGGCCAGCTCGAAGTGCTCGCCGCCCAGAGCAATCCATCCGCAGGCGAGGTGCGCCGCGTCGAGCGTCTGGTGGCGGCCGAGATCGCCAGGATCAGCCGTCTCGTCGACGACCTGCTGCTGCTGGCGAAGACCGAGCAGACGCAGTTTCTCCGCGTCGAGTGGATCGATCTCGGGGCCTTTGTGCCGGAGCTCTGGGACGGGATGAGCCTGCTGGCGCCCCGTCGCTTCGAGCTCGACCCGGTGCCGGCGGGGACCCTGCGGGCGGACCCCGATCGCCTGGCCCAGGCGCTGCGCAACCTCGTCGGAAACGCGATCGACCACACCGCCCCCGATCGGGGCGTCGTACGGATGCGCGTCGAGCGCGCGGCGAACGAACGCATCCGGTTCATCGTCGAAGACGATGGCCCCGGCATCCCCGTCGACCAGCGCGAGCGCATCTTCCACCGCTTCCACCGCACCGACGGCGCCCGTGACCGCGCCTCGGGCGGCACCGGTCTCGGGCTCGCGATCGTGCGCGCGATCACCGATGCCCACGGCGGCACGGTGATCGCCGGCGAATCACCCGAGGGAGGGGCCCGGATCGAGCTCGAGCTGCCCGGGTTCACCCCCTCCTACAAAGCCGCGCCCTCCGCCGCCGAGCTCGCCGAACGCAAGAGCGACAAGATGCCGGACGGGGCGACCCCCGGGGAGCGGGTCAGAACCCCCTGAGCGGGACGGGACGGCCGGGCGCATCTGGCGCCACCTGCGTTGGGCCGAGCTCTAGCGGCCGGCCGGAACGCGGTAGCGTCGCGTCCGCGGCTCCTGCTCGAGCAGGCCGACGGCGAGCAGCGTCGTCATGTATCGGTGAGTCGTGCTCGGGCTCATCCCCAGCCGCTCTGCGATGTCGGAGACCGCCAGCGTGTCGCCGTCTGCGGGAAAGCACGCGAGAACCAGCAGTCCGAGCAGCAACGAGCGCGACAGGCGCGGGCTCTCCGACAGGGCGCGGTACTTGGAGGAGAGGCTCGCCTCGTCGCCCAGCCCGCGCAGCAGGGCCGACACTCCGTCTTCACCCGAGGCATCGCGAACGATCTGGTCCACCTGTGCTCGAGTGAGCTCTATGGAGATTGCCCTTTCGTTCATCGAGATCTGCCGGAGATACGGCAAGCGCACGCGCCGAGCCCCCTCGGCAATCGTCCGCCGGCGGCGAGACGAACGCGGAAACCGTGGGAGAGACGCCGGGTTCGGCTGCTCCCCTCCAGCCCGCGGCTTGATCATACCGGCGGTCGCTGTTTGCAGCAAGTCCAAACTCCTGAGCCCGCCCGGTGGCGCGGTCAGGGGACGATCACGGCGGCGCCGGTGAAGCGCCCGGCACGCAGGTCGTCGAGCGCGCTGTTCGTATCCTCGAGCTCGTAGGTGCTCACGCGGGTGCTCACCGGCACCTGTGGGGCAAGCGCGAGCATCTCCCGACCGTCGAGCCGCGTCAGGTTGGCGACGGAGCGGATCGCCCGCTCCTCCCACAGGATGCTGTAGGGGAACGCCGGGATGTCGCTCATGTGGATGCCCGCGCACACCACGGTGCCACCGGGCGCCAGCGCGCGCAGTGCGAACGGCACGAGCGATCCCACCGGCGCGAAGATGATCGCCGCTTCCAGTCGCTCGGGCGGCGAGTCTTCGGAGCCGCCCGCCCACACGGCGCCGAGCTCACGTGCGAAGTCCTGCGTGGTGTCATCGCCGGGCCGCGTGAACGCGTACACGCTTCGCCCCTGCCAGCGGCAGACCTGCGCAAGGATGTGCGCAGAGTCTCCGAACCCGTAGAAGCCGATGCGGCGAGCGTCCCCGCACATCCGCAGCGCCCGGTAGCCGATCAGCCCCGCACACATCAGCGGCGCCGCCTGCTCGTTGGAGTAGCTCGCGGGGATCGGCAGGCAGAATCGGGCGTCGGCGACGGTGTACTCGGCGAATCCACCGTCGATGTCGCGTCCGGTGAACCTGGCGTTCGGACAGAGGTTCTCGCGTCCGCTGAGGCAGTACTCGCACGTGCCGTCAACCCAGCCGAGCCACGGCACCCCGATGCGGGCGCCGTCGCCGAGGCCCTCGGCCACCTCCTCGCCGCCCGCCTGCACCTCGCCGACGATCATGTGTCCCAGGATCCGCGGCGGCTGCGGTATCTGCACCTCGCCGTCGACGAGGTGCAGGTCGGTACGGCAGACGCCGCATGCAAGGACGCGGATGAGAAGTTGCCCGGGGCCGGGCTGCGGGATCGGACGCTCCTCGAATCGCAACGGTTGACCGACCTCGTGGAAGACCATTGCGCGCATCGCTCTCCTATCCGAAGAACAGCTCCGCCGTCTCGTACAGCTCGGGGTCTAGCAGCTTCGGCTCGCGCAGCGCCTCCTCGAGCTCCACCCCGACGATGTCGGTGCCTGAAAGGGCGACCATCGTCCCGAAGCGCTCCCGAGCGACGGCCTCCATCGCGGCCACTCCGAAGCGCGTGGCGAGCACGCGATCGAAGGCGACCGGCGTGCCCCCCCGCTGGACATGCCCGAGGATCGTGACGCGGCTCTCGAATCCCGTCCGAAGCTCGATCTCACCCTCGAGCGTGACGCCGATCCCGCCGAGCCGGGGGTGGCCGAAGGCGTCGGTCTCCGTGTCCTCGTGCGTCTGCATCGTGCCCTCACGGGGCGCCGCCCCCTCCGCGACGACGACGATCGAGAAGCTGCGGCCGCTGGCGTGGCGCCGGCGCAGGTGCGCGACGACCTCATCGATGTCGAACGGACGCTCGGGGACGAGGATCGCGTCCGCGCCTCCCGCGAGGCCCGCGTGCGTCGCGATCCATCCGGCATGCCTGCCCATCACCTCGACCACCATCACGCGGTTGTGGGACTCCGCGGTCGTGTGCAGACGGTCGATCGCATCGGTGGCTATCTGCACGGCCGTCTGGAAGCCGAAGGTGACGTCGGTGCCGCCGAGGTCGTTGTCGATCGTCTTCGGCACACCGACGATCGGGATGCCGTCGCGGTGGAGTCGCAGCGCCACCCCGAGCGTGTCCTCGCCTCCGATCGGGATCAACGCGTCCACGCCGCGGTCGGAAAGGGTGCGCCGCACCGCCGCGGTCCCGTCGCTTCCGCCGGCGTAGGGGTTCGTGCGCGACGTGCCGAGAATCGTCCCGCCGCGCGGAAGGATGCCCGCCGTGCTCTGGCGCGTCAGCTCGATCGCCTGGTTCTCGAGCACGCCTGCCCAGCCGTGCAGGAAGCCGACGAAGCTGTACCGGCCGTCGGCGAGGCCGCGCCGGACCACCGCGCGGATCACCGCGTTGAGCCCCGGGCAGTCCCCGCCTCCGGTCAACAGGCCGATCCGCGCGCCACGCCCTCCCGGCGCGTCTGGGAGCGGCGCGTCTGGGAGCGGCGCGGCGGCGGGGGTCATCGTCAGATGCCCTGCCCCGGGAGGAACTCGTTGCTGAAGGGCGGCAGTCCGCCGTTCGGGTCGTGTGACAGCAGCTTCTGCGAAAGCATCCATCTGCCGAACGCCGCCCAGGCCGTGGGGTCCTGCCAGCCAAACGGCTTGCTCGCGTCGGCGGGCACCGCGGCGGGCAGCGTCTGTGAGATCGACTCGAGCTGGAGCTTCGGTTCCAGCGACGGGTTGGCATGGGTGAGCAGCGCCGAC
>JAOPZB010000121.1 GCA_025964355.1 Solirubrobacterales bacterium
CGTCTCGGCGCGCAGGCAGACGCCCTCGGGGCGCAGGTGCGCCTGGCGTTGACAGCGACGGCCGCTCCTCCTGTTCGCGACGAGATCCAGCGCCGCCTCGGGCTCAGGGATCCCGAGGTGGTGGTCGGCGACTTCGACCGGCCGCAGATCGAGCTGTCGGTCCATCGCGTGCGCTCGGCCAGTGAGAAGCAGCGCCAGATCGAGCAGGCTGCATCGACGCTCGCCGGGTCGGGGATCGTCTACGCCTCCACGCACGCGAGCGCGCAGATGGCCAACGACGTCCTCGCGGCCGCGGGACACGATGTGGTGCTCTACCACGCCGGCCGATCGACGGCCGCAAGACGCGAGGCGATGACGGCGTTCGTCGATGGCGAGGCACGCATCATCGCGGCAACCGTTGCGTTCGGCATGGGAATCGACAAGCCTGACGTGCGCTGGGTGCTGCACGCCGATGCCCCAGGGTCCCTCGATGCTTACTACCAGGAGCTTGGACGCGCCGGCCGCGATGGCAAGGCGGCTCACGCGCGACTGCTCTATCAGCCGAGCGATCTGGCGATGGCTCGACATCTCAATGCCCGCGGCGTCTCGAGCGCCGTCTTCACCACTGTCGACGAGCGGCTGGCGAAAACACCGGCGGAGACCGACGTCGACGAGCTCGCGGGCGCGGTCGGGCTTGGATCGCGATCGGCGACCGTGGCGCTGGCACGCCTCGTCGACGTCGGCGCCGCCAGTTGGAGGCCCGACGGATGCGTTCGCTGGAGTGACGCCAGGACCGTGCCCGAGACGCTCAACGCGTCACGGCAGGAGACCGCTCGCGAAAAGGAGGTCGAGCGCTCGCGGCTGGAGATGATGCGCCGCTACGCCGAGCACAAGGGCTGCCGCCGCTCCTTCCTGCTGACCTACTTCGGTCAGGACTACAAAGGTCCCTGCGGAGCCTGCGACAACGACGAGCGACAGGGAGCGGCAAGCCACGCGGTCGAGCCGTTCCCGGTCGGCGGCCGCGTCGCGAGCGGACGTTGGGGCGAAGGCACCGTCCAGCGCTACGACGGCGATCAGGTCACCGTGCTGTTCGATGACCACGGCTACCGCGACCTCGTCGTCTCGCTGGTGCTCGAGAGAGAGCTGCTGCGACGAGCCTGACCCGCGTAGCACGGTTCCTACCAAGGGGCTCGATGCCCGCTCGGTTCAGGTTCGCCGCCGTGTGACCTGCTCGCCATCGTGCCGGACCGACGGCACAGGACCCAGGACACATGTCTATATCTGCTTCCAATAGCTAAAACCGTTCGCAGCCCGGCCGACACGTCCGGCATGGACGACCGTGACCTCGAGCCGGGCGTGGCTGGGCGCAGCGCCCGCCGACGCTACGAGCAAACCCGCGAACATAGGGCCCTGGCCGCCCGGCAGAGTCCCGTTTTGGTCACGATCCTCAGGGGACTGTCGGCAAGCCAGCGACGGCAGGTGGCTCGCGAGAGCCAGTGGGACGTCGGTGCGCGCGGCGAGGAACTCGTCGGCGAGTCGCTGGCAAGACGCTGCCCCGGCGTGTCGCTGCTGCACGACCGCAAAATGCCGCACAGCCGCGCGAATATCGACCATATCGCCGTGGCCGCCAGTGGCGTGTACGTGATCGATACGAAGCGCTATCGGGGCAGGATCGAGGTACGCCAGCCCCTGTTCGGTTCACCGACGCTGCGCATCAACGGTCGCGACCAGAGCAAGCTCGTGGATGGACTCGCCAAGCAGGTCGGCGTCGTAGAGGCGGCGCTGGCCGACGTGGCGGCGGACGTTCCGGTTCGTGGCTGCTTCTGCTTCGTGGCCCCTGCGGGGCTGCTTTCCGATGTGGGCCTGCCGCTACTTCGGACGCTGAAGATCAAGGGCTACCCGCTCTACTACCTGCGGCGTCTGGCACGGCGCTTGAACGGCTCGGGCCCGTTGTCGGCGGCTCGGGCGACGGAGATCCACGCTCAGCTGGCCAGGCGCCTGCCGCCAGCCTGAGCAGCCGGCGCCTGTTCAGCCTCGGCGCCGGCCGTCACCGCGAACGCAGGGACTTCGCTGGGGAAGTCCGGGTTGGTCACGGTGCGGTTGCGGCCGAGCCGCTTTGCCTGGTAGAGAGCGCGATCGGCGGTCTCGAGCAGCTCTACCTGGGACGTCTCGGAAGCCGAGGTCGTGGCGATGCCGGCGGAGCATGACAGCGTCGTGCGCGCGACGGGGACACCGGCGATGGCGGCGCGGGCGCGCTCGGCGATCGCATAGGCCGCCGCTTTGTCGGCATCCGGCAGGAGGATGGCGAACTCCTCGCCTCCCATGCGCGCGACGGTGTCGTGCTGACGAATGGACGCGCGCAGAGCCTCGGCGACGCCGACCAGGACCTGATCGCCGTGGGGATGCCCGTGCATGTCGTTGATCGCCTTGAACTCGTCGAGGTCGAGCATGATGACCGACACCTCCCCGCCCGAGCGCTGGGCTCGACTGAGCTCCACCCTGCACTCGTTGTGAAAGGTCCGCTGGTTCGCGAGACCCGTGAGCGGATCCTCGCCGGCTTGGCGCTCAAGTCGGGCCACTAAGCGGGCGTTGGACAGCGCGATCGCCGCGTGACCGGCATAGGCGGACAGGACCGACGCGTCGCCCGGGAGAAAGACCGTGGAGCCGTGCGCCAGCGCAGCCAACACGCCGAGCAGCTCCTCCCGGAAGACGAGCGGCGCCGCGCACATCGACCCGAACGGGGCTGGCTGCTCCTGCGGGAGATTCGCCAGGGTCGGCTCGCGTGACAGGTCATCGATGACCACCGTTCCGTGTTCGATCAGCGTCTTGCGGTGCTCGAACGCCCACGACTCGAGCGCTGCCAGCGACGCCTGCGGAATTCCCGAGTGCCGATCGGCTCGCATCCGGCTGCCATCCATTAGCAGGAGGGCGAACTGCTTGCCTCCCACCGCGGTCTGCGCCTTCGTCGTGATCTGCTCGAGCACCTCGTCCAGGCGCAGATCCGAGGACAGGTCCTCCAGCGAGGACAGCAGGCGCCCCGCCGCGTCGTCCTGCTCGCGAACGCGGTGCTCGAGTACCCGTAGCCGTCGACGCAGGAAGCTCATCGTCCGCATGGCCAGGCCGAGCTCGCCGGCCACCAGAACGCCGGCCGCGACAGGGACGAGGATCGGCTCGGCAACTGCGCCGGCGGCGGCCACGGCGCCGGCAGCCCCTGCCAACCCCACCGCGGCGCGTCTCAGGCGGCGCGTGCCAGTCGTCCAGCGAACGTCGAACTCGCAGCATTGGCCACCTCGCGCGCCGCAAACCGAGTGGCCGACGTGCGCAGCTGGAAGCCCGAACAACTGGGGAACCGTCGCCAGCAATCCCTTGGTGTATTCACAGTCGTAGCGGTGATAGCCCACCCCCGCGAGGTCCTGGTATCGCATGCGGACGGACTCGGTGCCGCTCTCGAGCAGGACCAGCTGATGGGCCCAGTTGAACTTGGCGTTGGCTCGCACCACGTTGCCGTACACGAATGCGGGAGTCCCGAGAGCTCGCAAGGCGCGCTTGAGGCCCATGGCGACCGAGAGATCAAGTGCCGCGGCGCCGACATGCTCGGCGACGTGCGGATCGCCGAGCAGCTCTTCGGCCGCCCTCCACAGGGCGAGCTTGGTCTCATAGGAGAACCAGCAGTTCTCGTCGCGAAGGCGCTCCTCGGAAACCGACAGACCGGCCCTGGCCAGCATGAGCTTGACCGCCTGCCCGCCGGCCTCCCGCTCGACGTAGGCGAGGATCAGCCGAGACGTCAGCCCGGAGCCGGCGTGTTCACGCCGCCAGCCCGAGGTGATCTCGAGCCGTTGCGTGTCCGCATATTCGATTCGATCGCGCCCGCCCATCGTCCCCGTATCGACCGCTGTCCTCGCCAGATGAAGGCGCGCCCGGCGCATGCCCACGTCCGTCCAGATCGTGGCCCAGAACAACAACATCTACGAGCGCCGCGCACGTCGACCGCAGCTGCAGCTGCGACAATCATCCGCGTGAGGGAGCTGCCCGGCGTTGCCTTCCCCATAGAGGCGTGCGCCACCGCCTGGTGGCGCGCCCACCGCAGCATGCCGCGACGCGACAACCAGGAGCCCGGAGCCCCGTGGAACGACTAGTGCTCATCGCGAGGCTCAAGCCGGACGTCTACGAGCGCGCCGAGCAGCTCGCCTCGGTCGAGATGACTGGAGGCGCAGGCCAGGCTCTACTTCGAGGTTCCACGTTCCTCTCGCCCGGCGAGGTGGTCTTCATGATCGAAGGCGATGACGTCGACCTCCACACGAGGCAATGGTTCGATGATCCGGTGCTGTCGACCGCGTTCAGTTCGTGGCTGCCCCTCTTCGAAGGGCCGCTTCACGCGGCGCGAGAGGTCGCGACCTGGGGCGGGCGCACCGCCTGATCGCGGCGATGACAGCCATCGAGCACGAGCAGGCAGAGGCATTACGAACTCGGATAGGCCGAGTCGGCGTCTGGCTCGGATCAATCGCGCTCGAGCCGGCCCGGGAGGAGCGCGCAGCGGTCGCGCGCATCGAGGAGCTTGGTTATGGCACTGCGTGGTTCGGCGAGGGCCCCACCAACCGCGAGGCGCTGTCACACGCGGCCCTGCTGCTGGGCGCGAGCAAGCGTCTGATGATCGCCACCGGCATCGCCAACATCTGGGCTCGGGATGCTGCCGCCGCGATCAACGGCGCGAACACTCTCAACGAGGCATGCGGGGATCGCTTCCTGCTGGGCCTCGGCGTCAGCCACGCGCCGACCGTCAACTCGCGCGGCCACGAATACGCCAAGCCGCTGACGGCGATGCGCAGCTATCTCGAGGCGATCGACGAGCACACCTACACCGCGCCGGCGCCTGCGCATCCCTCCCCGGTCGTGTTGGCGGCGCTGCGTCCAAAGATGCTCGAACTGGCGCGCCAGCGCACCTCCGGAGCGCACCCGTACTTTGTGCCACCGGCGCACACCGCCGCGGCGCGGGCGATCCTCGGCCCGCGGCCGCTGCTGGCTCCAGAGCAGGTTGTCGTGCTGGAGAGCGACGCCGGGCGGGCGCGCGAGATCGGCCGCCGGCACATCGCCACCTACCTGAGGCTGCCCAACTACGTCAACAACCTGCGCACGCTCGGCTATGACGATGCCGACTTCGCCGACGGTGGGAGCGAGCGGCTGGTCGACGCGGTCGTTGCTTGGGGTGAGGAGGACGCGATCGCCCAGCGGGTGCGCGAGCACCTCGACGCGGGCGCAGACCACGTGGCGATACAGGCCTACGCCGAGCATGCTGACGCCGCCCTTGAACAGCTCGAGCGCCTCGCCCCCTTGCTCCTCGCGCTCTGACCTCACGACCCGTGGCCGGGTGGCCGACGAGGGACGATGAGTAAACTCGCCGGTCGTGCCGAATGCGGCTCAGGGCATACCGGCTCCTTGGCTGAAGCGGCTCTGGACCGCGACACCTGGGAGCACGCCCTGGGTGCCGACATGGTCGACCCCGGCGGCGCTGCGGGCCGTCCGGGCGACGATCGTGGTTGCAGGGCTGTTCGCGCTCACCGACAAGGTGATCGGGAACCTGCAGATGGCGACGTTCGCAGCCTTCGGTGGCTTCGCGACCCTCGTGCTGTCCTCATTCGCCGGGACCCGGCGCGAGAAGCTCGCCGCGCACGCAGCGCTCGCGGTCGCCGGGAGCGTGCTGCTGACGATCGGCACCGCTGTCACGTCCTCGATCGCTCTCGCTGCGATCGTGACCCTGCCCGTCACCTTTGTCGTGTTCTTCGCCGGCATTGCCGGCCCGAACGCCGCCTCCGGAGTCACCGGCGCCCTGCTCGCCTATGTGCTCCCAGCGGCGTCCCCCGGCACGATCAGCATGATCCCCGATCGTCTCGCGGGATGGTGGCTCGCGTCCGTTGCGGGCACCGCCGCGGTGCTGGCGCTCTCACCGCGCCCGGGTGATGACAGGCTGCGCACAGCCGCCTCGCAGCTCGCGGCCGACCTTGCCGACGTCCTCGCCGCGGCACTCGGTGGCGCGGCGACCGAGGCTCGCCTGGGCGACGCCCTGGCCGCCAAGCACGAGCTGATCGCTCGATTCACCGCGACTCCGTATCGACCGACCGGTCTCGGCACGCCCGACGAGGCGCTCGCCAACAGCGTGGAGCTGCTCGAGTGGTGCGCGACGCTCGTGGCCGACACCGTCCGCGAGCGCGCCGACCTGCGCGATGCGTCACGCGAGGAGCGCGACCTGCTCGAAGCCGCCGGCTCAGTGCTCCACGATGTCGCAACGCTGTTGGCGGGTGGGCGCACCATCCCGGATCTGGATCGGCTAGAGCGCTGCCGAGCCGAGAGCCTGGCCTGGCTTGGCCAGCTGACGCCCGAGCGCCCCGGCTTCCGTGCGGCCGCCCGCCTTTCGTTTCACGCCGACACGATCGCCGGCGTGGTGCTGGCGGCTGGAGCGGCAGCGCTCGTCGCCTGCGGTCTCGCGGACCCCGAGTGGATGGCGACGGCGCGCAGTCGGTGGTATGACGGACCTGCGACCGCGCGGTTTCAAACTCCGCGACGGCGGCTCTCCAGCCTGGCCGCCGTCGCTCGCCGTGACGCGAGTGTGCGGTCCGTTTGGTTCATCAACAGCGCGCGCGGCGCGATCGCGCTGGCGGCGGCCGTGGCCGTCGCCGATCTGAGCAGCGTCCAACATGGCTTCTGGGTCGTTCTCGGGGCCCTTTCGGTGCTGCGCACGAACGCAGCTTCAACGGGATCCACGGCGCTGCGCGCGCTGGCCGGGACGGCGATCGGCTTTGTCATCGGCGGCGCGCTGCTGCTCGCGATCGGAAGCGACACCACGGCGTTATGGGTGGCCCTTCCAATCGCCGTCTTCGTGGCCGCTTACGCCCCGGGGACGGCGCCGTTCGCGATCGGCCAGGCGGCGTTCACGGTGACCATCGCGGTCTTGTTCAACCTGCTGGCGCCGGTGGGCTGGAAGGTCGGCGTGCTGAGGGTCGAGGACGTCGCCATCGGCTGCGCCGTCAGCGTCCTCGCCGGCACCCTGTTCTGGCCTCGCGGGCTGGCCTCTCTCGTGGGCGACGACCTCGCCGACACGTTCCGCTCGGGCGCCTCCTACCTGACGCAGGCGATCGACTGGGCGTCCGGCTCGCGAACCGACGAGCCCGACGGCGGGACGGCGACTGTCACCGCCGCACTGCGTCTCGACGACGCGTTGCGAGCGTTCCTGACAGAGCAGGGCACCAAGCACATCGGCAAACAGGAACTTTGGCGCCTGGTCGGCGGTTCGCTCCGTCTGCGCCTCACGGCCCATCTGGTGGCCGGGCTGCCGCGCGACGCGACCGGCGTGGGCACGGCGCGCGACGCGCTCAGCCACCGCACGGAAACACTCGTTGCGTGGTACGACCGGCTGGCCGAGCTCGTCGGCAAGCCTCGCGGGAGGCCCGTGGCTGAACTCGACGCGCCGACGTTCGGTCCTGTAGACGTCGTGAACGCGGGGTCCGGGTCGCATTACGGCATCTGGCTCTGCGAGCACCTGGATCATCTGTCGGAGGGCTTGGACGAGCTCGTGCGCCCAGCCTCCCGTCTCGCTGAGATCCGGCGCAGGCCGTGGTGGCGGTGATCGAAGTGATCATCGCGGTCGGCGACATCTACGCACAGATCCCTCGTCGCGAGGAGGTGAGAGACCTCATGCGCGAGACGCAGCTGGCTGCCCGTGGGACGCCCGGGTGTGTGTCCTACACATTCGCCGAGACGCTCGACGATCCCGGCCATTTCCTGGTGGTGCATCAGTGGAGTGATCAGGCCGCGCTCGGCGAGCACTACCGCTCGCAGGCCTTTGCGGACTACCAGTCGAGGATCGCCGAGCTGCTAGTGCGCAGCTCCGAGCTGCAGGTGTACGTCGTTCAGGAGAGCACCCGTCCCGTGCCGTCACCCGGCGGCGACCCGAAACACGACGACTGATGCGTTTGCTCGCGCGGGGCGCGTGCCCTCGGGGGCGCGCGAGTCGGGCATGGACCCACGACCGCGAGCCAGGGCGAGCCGGACGCCCAACATCAGGGATTTGGCTCTAGCATGCGGGTTTGCGGCATGGCGTCCGACGGCCCGGCGAACCTCACGACAGGCCTGCGCGCTCGCCCTCGGGCGCGGATGCGCCGACCCCCGGGGAGGCGGATACTCAGTGTGCGATGTCACAGCGGAACCTCGATGTCCACAGTCTCGCGGTCGCGGCCGTGAACGCGCGCAAGGTGCCCGACGAGCTCCTGGCGCCGGGCTTCCGCATGGAGAACCGGGCGACGGCGGTCACCGACCACACCTACTACGGCGCCGCCGGCTGGCGCGAATGGATGAGCGACCTGTTCGAAGTCTTCGCCGAGGGAGCCCGCTATGGGGTCGAGGAGCTCATCGCGGCCGGCGACGACTTCGTGGCGGCGATGTTCTGCCTCGCCGGCCGAGGCGCGCGATCGGGCGAGCCGCTCGAGTTCCGCTGGGCCGGGGTCACGTGGTTTCGCGACGGCAAGGCGACGTTGGCGATCGGCTACGCGAGCCGTCGCGAAGCCCTGGAAGCAGTGGGCCTGCACGAGTAGGCGAGCATGTCGCCGCACGCCGAGACGCCGAGCCCATATGAGTCCACCCGACGCTCCCGGGCGGGTGCCAGGCAGCTGGCGGGGTCCAGGCGCTAGATGCTTCTCAGGAGCAGGATGGCGCTCGGCCTGGCGGCCTGCGGGCTGGCCGGGGTGCTGGCGGCGGGGGCCCCGGCGTCACAGCCGGCCGCGGTTCACGCGCGGGTCGCGGGCTTCGGAAGCGGCGGCGAGGCGGCTCCCGTCGCCTCGTCACCGCAGCCGCCGCCCAATGCGGTCGGGCTTCAGATGCTGCAGTTGCGGGACGCGAGTCGCTCGATCCGCCTCCGCGACGGTCGCCGCCGGCCGCGCACGCTTCTGACCTATGTCCGCTACCCCGCCGCCGGGGCGACGGCGCAGGCCGACGCACCGAACGCGGCGCCGAAGCGCGTCGGGGGTCCTTTTCCCCTCATCGTCTTCGCGCACGGATTCGCGGTCACCCCGCGGATCTACGCCAGCCTGCTGCAGAGCTGGACACGCGCCGGATATGTCGTGGCGGCGCCCGTGTTCCCCCTGGAGAACGCGAACGCTCCCGGCGGTCCAGACGAGGCCGATCTGATCAACCAGCCGCAGGACATGCGCTTCGTCATCTCCAGCCTGCTCACCGCGAGCGCCGGTGGCGCGGGGCCCTTGGCCGGCCTGATCGACCCGACCAGGATCGCCGTCGCCGGACAGTCAGACGGTGGCGAGACGGCGCTCGCTGCCGCCTACAGCGGCCGCTTCCGCGATCCGCGGATCGGCGCCGCCGTGATCCTCTCCGGCGCCGAGATGGCGGGCGTCGGCGGCTTTCCGTTCGCCGCGGGGAGCCCGCCCCTGCTGGCGACGCAGGGAACCGCCGACAGGGTCAACCGGCCGAGGTACACCAACGTCTTCTTCCGGGCGGCGCGGCGGCCCAAGTACCTGCTCCGCCTGCTCGGCGCCGAACACCTGCCGCCATACACCCAACAGCAGCCCCAGCTGTCAATCGTCGAGCGCGTGACGATCGCGTTCCTGGACGGCTACCTCAAGCACAGCGTCGGCGGGCCGCAGAGCCTTGCCGCGCTTGGGAGCGTCCCCGAACGGGCGGCGATGATCGCCGCGCCCTAGTCAAAGGACGCGAGGCCTGCTCCCAGCTCGGTGGGCCCCGGGACGGGCGTCGGCGGTCCCGTCGGCCAGCGCGCGTGCGAACGCGGTGAGCTCCCCGACCAGTGGGTTGCGGCTGTCGTCTCGCCACATCAGCGAGAGCATTGCCGGAGCGGCATCCGAAAGAGGTATCGCCACGACACCCCGCAATGCCTGCTCGGCGATCGCAGCGTCGGACGCCGCTGTCGTCGTGATAGCCATGCGCGAGGCCATCGCCGCGAGCATCTCCGGCGGACTCATCACCCGATGATCGCTCAGGTGTGCAGGCGGCCCACCGCGATGGTCGTCGAGGCTGTGGAATCCAGCCCATAGCGGCTGCACGGTCGGGTCGTAGCTGATGAAGGTCTCGTCCAGCACGTCGGCGACCGCCAGCTGCTTCCTGGTGGCAAGCGGGTGGCTCTCGGGCGCGACGACCGCGCGGCGCTCGGCCCGGAAGGGATGCACGCGGATGCCGGGCTCGGTGGCGGGAGCGACGCAGAAGGCGACGTCGACCTCCTCGATCCAGGATGTTGTGGAACCACGTGGGAAGGGGAGCTCGCGAAACGAGACGCTGGCCTCAGGACGAAGGCGCGCGAACGCGTCGAATAGCTCGGGCGCGCTGAGGGATGGCGGGGGTCCGATGAACCCGACCTCGATCGCGCCACGTCCCGCCCGCGCGAGCGAGCGCGCAGTGAGCGAGACGTCCGCGTAGGCGGCGAGCGCCGCGCGCGCCTTCGGCAGGAACGTCTCGCCGGCGGGCGTCAGCGTCACGCCGCGGGCGTGGCGGTCGAGCAGCTGGATGCCGAGCTCGGACTCCAGCTGGGCGATCGCCCGCGACAGCGCGGGCTGTGCCAGGTTGAGCCTCTTCGCAGCGCGGGTCATCTGGCCGTCCTCGGCGACGGTCACGAAGTACTGCAGTTGGCCGCGCTTAAACGCCATCGGGTTCCCGTCCGCGCCGACGTCGGAAGCTCGACGCGATGCGAGGCGACGCCCGCGCGACAGCCGGGGCCGTCAACGCTGGGGCCTGCCCGTCACCGGCCAGCATCGGTGAACGGTCCCGGCAGGATGCCATGCGCCCGCCCATGTGCGATCAGCGCGCGTTATACCAGAATGTTGAACATGTATTGGACTTCTGCCTTCCGATCACGCAGACTTCTGCCTAACACGGAGCAAGTCACGACGGGCCGACAGGGGGGACATGAAGCGCTTAGTAACAACGGCCGATGCGCCGCCATGTTGTCGGAGTCAAGGGCTCCGACCCAGCTAGGGGGATGGCATGCTCGTCATTCTCATCCCGATCATCTGGCTGGCCGTCGTGACACTCTTCGTGGCCGTGTGCCGCTGCGCGGCGCACGGCGATGACGTCCTCGGCCGGGCGTCTCAAGCGGCGGGCGAGGTCAATGCCGCCGCGCAGGAACCGGTGCCAGGTCAGCGCGGAGGTTACGCTCCTTCCCTTTCAGCGCGCTGGAATAGGCGCGGGGACACCTATCCCTCGGTGTCTCCGCGCCTCACCTTCAGTCGCCAGACGCGCCCGCAGCGTCAAGCACACGCACCGCGCATAGTGCCCTGACGGGCGTGTGGCCCGGCGCTCGCACGCCGGCGGGGTCATGTCAAAGCGGGTTTTCGTAGTCGGGGAAAGTCCAAGGACTCGACTATCTTGCTATAAACGGTGTCCAGGAGACCGGCGCAAGCGCCGTGAACCCTGTCGCGATGGCACCGTCGAGACACGCAACGCCCTTGCCCAAGGCCGCTACCGGCTGCCAGGCTGGCACGTGGAGCGGCGATGCCGTTTAGGCTCGAACAGCTGCGCTACTTCGTCGCGGTGGCCGAGGACGGCCAGTTCACGCGGGCTGCGCGAAATCTCCACGTGGCACAGCCGGCTCTGTCGCAGGCGATCAGTCATCTCGAGTGCGAGCTCGGCGTCGAACTGCTGACGCGCCACGCGCGGGGGGTCACGCCGACACCGGCCGGTGACGTCTTCCTGACGAAGGCGCGGGTCGCACTGGCGGCCACCAAAGACGCCGCCATGACGGCTCGCTCGCTTGCCCGCGCCGCCGCCGGGACCGTTGAGTTCGGATTCCTCGGTCTGCCGCCGATGACCGACGCGCCACACCTGTTCTCCGCCTTCGCCGACGAGCATCCGGACGCCGAGCTCTCGTTTCGCGGGCTCCCCTACCCGCGGGGCTCGCTCGCGTCCTGGCTCGCGGACGTGGATGTCGCGCTGTGCCACTCGCCGACGCCCGACCCCGAGGTTCAGGTCTTCCCGCTGTGGGCCGAAAAGCGCTTCGTCGTAGCTGCCACCAACCACCCGCTCGCGCGGCGCAGCGAGCTCGGGATCGAGGACGTGCTCGACGCCACATACGTCGGCTCCCATCCAGGGGTCGACCCCATCTGGGCCGGGTTCTGGACCCTCGACGACCACCGCGGCGGGCCCGCGCCAAACGTGACGGCCGACCGGACCCTCACGTTGGCCGCGACGATCTCAAATGTCGCATCAGGTCGGGCGATCACGACGGTGGCGGCGTGCCAGGCCGCGATCGTCGGGCAGCTCGTGACCGGCGTGGTGACGATCCCTCTGTCCGACGCGAACCCGGCCGTGCTGTCGCTGCTCTGGCGCAGAGACGTTCAGAACCCGCTCGTGCGCTCGCTCGCCGCCGTCGCCAAGCAGCTGATCGAAGGCGACGACGGGGGACGGATGCCGGCGCCCCGCCGCGATCAGCGGCTGCGAGCCGTCCCGTAGTGCCGTAGGTGAGGGCGACGGACGCACGACTGCTGGCCGCGCTACGGTGTCGGCTGTGATCCTCTACACCTGCGCTGATGGCAAGGCGTTCGGCGGGCTGCCCGGTCCCCTGGCCCATCCCTGTGGGAAGGCGGCCAAGGCGCTCGACGACGCCGGCCACAGCTACGAGTGGCGAAAGGTCAAAGGCGGCACCCTCAAGTTCTGGACATGGCCCTCGAGGGCCAGCGACCGAGCCGAGGTCGAAAGCCTGAGCGGGCAGCGCGCCGTCCCGATCCTCGTGCTCGACGGCGGGGAGGTCGTCTCCGGATCGGGCGAGATCGCCCAATGGGCGCAGGCGCACCGCCCCCAGGCCGAGCCGGCCGAGGGCTAGGCTTCGAGCGGCGCCTGCGCCAATCCGAACGGAGTGCCCTCCGAGTCCTTGCAGATCGCCCACCGCTCCCCCGGATGGATGACGCTGCCGCCCAGGGCCTTGACTTGGTTCAGCGCCTCGGGCAGGTCGCCCACTGCGAAATACGGCAGCGAAAAGGAATCGCCGGGCCCGCGGCCGCGGGAGTGCACGCCGACGGCCGCTCCTGGCGAATGCGTCTGCCAGCCCTCGCCGTCGGCGCCCTCACGCGCCTGTAGCTTGGCCCCGAGAAGCTCCTCCCAGAAGCGCCGGGCCCGCGCGGGATCGTCGGCGGGAAACTCGATCATCGAAACGCGGGCGCGTGCCACAGCCCGCACGATAACGCTCGCATGAGCTACACCAAGGGCCTGCAGGAGGTGGGCGACGGCCTCGACGCCTACCTGCAGCCCGACGGCGGCTGGGGCTGGAGCAACGCGGGGCTGGTCGTCGACGGCGAGCGGACGTTGCTCATCGACACCCTGTTCGATCTCGCGCTGACCGATGAGATGCTGCGCACCATGCGCGACGCCGTCCCGACGGCAGCGCGCATCGACACGCTCGTCAACACGCACGCCAACGGCGACCACTGCTACGGGAACCAGCTGCTGGGCGACGCCCGCATCATCGCCTCCGAGCCCACCGCGCAGGAGATGACCGAGCTGCCTCCGGCGGCCATGGCCGCGCTGGTGAAGCAGGCGCCCAGCATGGGCGAGCTGGGCGCCTTCTTCCTCGACTGCTTCGGCTCGTTCGACTTCGGCGGGATCGAGCTCGCGCTGCCCCGGGAGACGTTCAGCGGCGAGCTGTCGATCGAGCTCGGCGACCGAGAGCTTCGGCTGATCGAGGTCGGCCCAGCCCACACCCGCGGAGACACGCTCGTACACGTCGCGGCCGATCGTGTCTTGTACTCGGGGGACATCCTGTTCGCGCAGGCCCATCCGATCGCCTGGGCCGGGCCGGTGTCTCACTGGATCGACGCGTGCGACCGGATTCTCGAGATGGACCCCGAGGTGATCGTCCCGGGCCATGGCCCGCTCGCGGGACCGCATGACGTGCGGGAGCTGCGCTCCTACTTCCAGTACCTCTACTCCGAGGCCACACGCCGCCACGCCGAAGGCATGACCCCGCTTCAGGCTGCCCGTTCGATCTCGCTCGATCGCTGGGCCGATTGGCGCGAGAGCGAGCGCCTGGTCGTCAACATCGCGAACATCTTCGCCGAGCTCTCCGAGACGGAGCCGCTCGATCCACTGGCCGCCTTCGAGCAGATGGCCGCCCTGAAGCGATCGAGCTGAGCTGCAGCCCCACGCTGCAGGCCATAGGCCCGCTGCGAAGCTCACCTGCGTGACGGAACTGGCGCCGCCTCGGCGCGCGTTCCCCGGGGACGGCGGGCGCCCTACCAGGCGCGGCGTGCGCGGACCATCTCGAGCAGGTAGCCGGCGAGTGAGATCGGAGCCATCACGAACTGGTAGCAGAAGAGGTAGAACACAAGCCCGCGGCGGTTGTCGCGTACGCGCAGGTTGACGCTTGCGAAGACGCGGCGCTGGTGGATGAACATGATGCCGCCGAGCACGGCGTTCAAGGGCAGGACCAGCAGCGTCATCGGCCCCACGATCATGAAGTTGCCCATCGTCGCGAGCACCAGCCCGGGGATGAAGGCGAGCGTGAACGTGGCGTCGAGCAGTGGGAAGAGAAAGTTGCCTGCAACCGAGTGCGAGTAGAAATTCATGCGCTTGACGAGACTGAAGCCATGGTCGCGCAACCCCTCGATCATGCCGCGCGCCCAGCGCCTGCGCTGGCGTGCGAACGCGCGCCAGTTCGAGGGCGCCTCGGTGAAGGCGACGGCTGTCGGCTCGAACACGCAGCGGCCACCCTGCAGCAACATCCTCCATGTCAGCACGATGTCCTCGCCGATCCGGTTCGGCCAGCCGCCGGCCAGCTTCAGCGAGGTCGTGTCGTAGATGCTGAACGCCCCCTGCGCGACTAGCGTCCCCTGCAGCAGTGCCTGTCCTCGCTTGACGCTCGCGATACCGAGGAAGTAGTCCCACTCCTGCGCTCGCGTCAGCAGGTTCTCGCGCGAGTTGCGGACGAGCACCGCGCCCGCCACCGCGACCGTGTCGGGCGGAGACGCGAGCATCCGCGCGACCGCGCGCTTGAGCGAGTAGGGCATCAGCAGGGTGTCCGCATCGATAGTCGAGACCAGTGGAGCCGAGACGGTCGCGAGCGCGGCGTTCAGCGCGTTCGCCTTGCCGCCGTGATCGACGGCGAGCAGCTGGACGCGCGGGTCGCGGGTCGCGTACTCGCCAACGATCTCGCGCGTACGGTCGGTCGAGCCGTCGTCGACGACCATGACGTCGAAGGTGCCGGGGTAGTCCGCCCGCGTGGCGTAGTCGAGCGTCTCGACGATCGTGCGCTCCTCGTTGTAGGCGGCGATCAACAGCGTCACGTCGGGAAAGTCGATGTCGAAGCGCAGCCGCGGAGGCCGGTCGAGGAGGATCGAGCTCAGGAGCTGGATGTTCAGATAGCCGGGGATCAGCGCGATACCGACGATCACGAGGATCGCAAGCGGCATCGTGATGTCATGCCCCAGCGTCCTGATCCACCCCTGAGACAGCCACAGCGAGAAGCACACCCAGGCGATGCCCGCGGCGAACGTGAGCACCACACGCAGCTTGAGCGGGATGTAGAGATCGGCCCTTCGCTCGGCGCCTGCCGGCGCCGCCAGGCGACGGCGCTCGCCCGGGCGTGCCGTGCGCAGACGCGTCCGCAGGCCTGTCGGCACTGGCTGATCTGAGTCTGGGGGCTTGGTTCCGAGATCTCGCATCGGCTGGGGGCATCACTGCACCCAGCGCCCTTATCGGCGGAACCGGTGAGAGCCTGAAGTCTTGAGCGCGCGAACCGATATGCCGCCCGTACTCAGGCGGGCAACTCGTCAGGCCGGCGCTCGCGCGCCGCCCGTGGGACGCCGATCGGATGCGACTCCAATCGCGCCGATCCTCGTGCGGCGCGCCACATTGCTGCGGAGCGGTCAGGCGATCGCGCCGGGAACCTCGTCTTTGAGGGTCCCGCGAATCTCCATGCGCAACTCGGGGGTGTCCTCGTGCTGATGCGCGGTGACCGCATGGATCGCAGCCGCCTCGACCAGGTGCTCCTCGCTTCCGGCCATCGCAAGATCGCAGTTGTTCTCGCTCGGCATCTCGCGACAGTCCATGTATTTACGAGCCATCACTCCTCCGTTCGTCGTGTGCCGCAGGTTCACAGTACCCCTTCGCGAATCCGGCGTACACCCCTGACGCGGTCGGTGTGCGCCAGCGCAAATGCCCATCGCCTCGACGGCCACCCGGTCAACTGGGACGCCCTCCACGAGCCCGTGGAAGAGCGAGATCCGCGCCCTGCCGGCCGCGATCGGGCCGCCTGGCACGCGGAGTGGGTGGATTTCTTCTGCAACGTGCAGGAACGAGATCGCCGATGGGCTTGCAACTCGGCTCCAGTGGCCCTACGTTCCCCCTCGACGCGGTGTGCGAGCCGTAGAGAGCGAGGCCATTGAGGTGTGAGGCCGCGCCACCCAAGCCGGCAGGTCCTCCGGCCGCCGGAAGGGCGTCCTCACCCGGCCCGCCGCCGCGTCGTCTATCGCTTCGCCGTCCGCTTCGTCGCTCGCCCGCGCGGGCGTTCACTGCAGCATCGGCGAGGCGGCCTGCTTGCCCTCAGGAGGCGAAGCGCGCATCCTCGGCCGTGCGGGCCCTCTCCCCGGGCAGGTGCAGCAGGTTCTTGACACCCTGCACCCCCGCCGCGGAACGGGCCGCCGCAACAAGCCGGTCGGCGACGTCATGGGTCGGCACCTGCCCCCGCAGGTAGACGACGCCGTTCTCGGCGTTGACGTTCACGCCACCCTTCGGTGAGCCGGGGTCGCGAGAGATCATGCTCTCGACTGTCCGCGCAAGCGTGACGTCGTCCGGTCGATCCTTGGCCTGTCCTCGCTCCGCTCGGATGTCGTGGACCTTCCCCGCCGCCACGCCCTCGCCGTATCGCGCCTTCTTCGCCGCCTTGCGACCGCCGCGTCGCAGCAGCTTCCAGGCCCTGTCCCTGGCGATATGGCGCCGGCGCCTGCCGGCTGCGGGGTCGAGGAAGTACATGGTCGTGACGCCGGAGACGAAGCCGCTGGCAGCCGACGCGGCATGTGGCGTGCCGTTGGCGTCCCTCGCCGCGCGCTGCATGTCGGCCAGCACAGAGCTCGCCTTGACGGCCGCCCCAGCCGCGCGGACCCCGACCTTCGCGCCCTTCGACGCGGCCCTCGAGCCGAACAGGGTGCCGCCGGCCGCAGTCCGGACGCCAAGACCGGCTGCTCGCCGTCCGGCGCCGAGACCGAATCGCGCTCCGCGACCGCCGGCGCGGAGGCCGAATCGCGCCCCGCGACCGCCGGCGCCGAAGCCGAATCGCGCTCCGCGGCGGCCGGTGCGTACCCCGAACGCGCCCGAGCGCCCGCTGATCGCAAAGCGGCGCTCCAGTCGGCGCCGAGACGCCCTACGGCGCGAGCTCAACGAAATACGGTTGCCGGCCATCAGAGCCCTCCCTCGGTCCGCGCGTTGCATGCCGGTGTTCGCCTGGCGCGAGGGCCGGCGATCGCCGTGGGCCCGACTTACCCGCGGCTACCGGGCATAAACCCGAGACTGCCGGCTCGGGAGACGGGTCGGCGTCGTCGGCATCCCCCCCCGGCGTCGAGGCGGTTTTGCAGTGCGTCCGGGGGCGTCCAGGCGCACCCTCTCAGAAGACTCTCAGACTTCTCACGGGCTACGCTCACATGACGGCACGATCCTTGAACCAACTTCACGGTGCGGAGAGACGAAAGCACGCAATGAACCTCAGGATTCAGTCGACGCCCGCCACGGCCCCCGGCCGCCTCCACCGCAACGCAGGAAGGCGTCGCGGATGACGGACAACTCCGATGCCCACCGTGTGCTGGTCGTCGACGACGAGCCGAATCTCGTGGAGGTCCTTTCGATGGCCCTGCGGTTTCAGGGCTTCGACGTAGAGACGGCCGGCACGGGCCGCGAGGCGCTCGCCGCCGTTACGCGATTCAGGCCACATCTGATGGTCCTGGACGTGATGCTCCCCGACATGGAAGGCTTCGACGTGGCTGCGCGGCTCGGCGCCCAGCGCACCGGCGTCCCGATCATCTTCCTCACCGCGCGAGACGCCACCGAGGACAAGATCCGCGGCCTGAGCGGTGGCGGCGACGACTACATGACCAAGCCGTTCAGTCTCGAGGAGCTCGTCGCACGGATCAGGACGATCCTGCGGCGCACCGGCCAGGCCGCGGCGGAGTCGGCGCACCTCGTGTTCGAGGACCTCGAGATGGACGAGGAGTCGCGGGAGGTCACCCGCGCAGGCAACGCGATCGAGCTGACGGCGACCGAATACCGGCTGCTGCGTTACCTGATGCTCAACCCGCGCCGCGTCATGACGAGAGCGCAGCTGCTCGACCATGTCTGGAACTACGACTTCGGGGGTGACGGCCGCGTCCTCGAGACCTACATCAGCTACCTGCGCAAGAAGCTCGATGTTCACGGCCCATCCCTGATCAAGACCGTTCGCGGCGTCGGGTATGCACTTCAGGCGCCCCGGGGCTGATGGCGTCGCTGCGCACCCGCGTGCTCGTCAGCGTGCTCGCGCTTGCCGCGGCAGGCCTTGTGCTGCTCGCCGCCGTGACCTACGCCGAGCAGAGCTCCTTTCTGGAAAACCGGTTGAACCAGGAGGTCCGGGCAGCCGGACCTGCGGTCTCCGAGGCGCTCGACGCCGCCGGGCTTCGCCCACCGACCGATCAACCCTCGAACCCGAGCGGCACACCATCTGGAGGCGGTGGCCTCGGCGCCGGTCCACGCGGGTCCGGCGGCGGCCCCCGTCCCGGCCCCGCGGGACTGAATCTGCCGCCTGGAACGTACGGCCAGCGGCGCGAAGCATCGGGGAAGGTGCTCGGAAACCGGGTCTTCACATACGGTCAGACCGCCTCGGCGGCCCCGAAGATCCCGGCTGAGGTGCCACTGGAAAAGCTCTTCACGGTGGGCTCGGTCGGATCATCCGGCCTGCAGTATCGCGTCTATGCGGTACGCGACCCCGAGGACAGCGGCGTGACGGTAGTCGCGGTCCCCCTCCACGAGGTCCAGCAGACGCTGAACCGCCTGCTCGTCGTGGAGGGCCTCGTCATCGGGGGAGTGCTCCTGGCTCTCGGGGTCACCGCCTTCTTCGTCGTGCGGCTCGGGCTGCGGCCGCTCGATCGCATCGAGGTCACCGCCGGGCAGATCGCCGCCGGCGATCTCTCGCGCCGGGTCAGCCCGGCGACCCCGCGCACGGAGGTCGGACGGCTCGGGCTCGCGCTGAACGCGATGCTCGGGCGACTCGAGCAGGCGTTCGCCCAACAGACGGCCAGCGAAGAGCGTCTACGGCGGTTCCTGGCCGACGCCTCTCACGAGCTGCGCACCCCCCTCGCCTCGATCCGCGGCTACGCCGAGCTGTTTCGCATGGGGGCCACCGAGGACGCCGACGGCACCGAGATGGCGATGCGCAGGATCGAGGACGAGTCCAAGCGGATGGGAGTCCTGGTGGACGATCTGCTCACTCTCGCGCGCCTGGACGAGACACCCGAACGCCGGCCCGGCCCGGTGGACATGGCGCTGCTGGCGCGCGATGCCGTCGAGGACGCCCGCGCCACCGCGCCCGAGAGGACGATCAGCCTGAACGCAACCGACGTCGCGGTCGCCTGCGGAGATCACGACCAGCTGCGCCAGGTGCTCGGGAACCTCATGCGCAACGCGCTCGTCCACACTCCGCCTTCCACGCCCGTCGAGGTCTCCGTCGCCCAGGACGATGCGGCGGTGACCGTCAGCGTGCGCGACCATGGCCCGGGGCTGCCGGCCACGTCGGGAGCCAACCTCTTCGATCGCTTCTGGCGAGCAGAGGGCGGCCGTGAGCGCGGCAAGGCGGGCGCTGGCCTCGGCCTGGCGATCGTGCGCGAGGTCGTGGAGGCGCATCACGGCAGGATTCGCGCCGAGAATGCGCCCGGCGGCGGCGCGCTGTTCGTGGTCGAGTTGCCGAAGTCATCGCCTGAGCCGGCCCTGCCCAGCGCCGCCTGAGCACGGCGATCGTCTCAGCGCTTTCTCAGGTTCAAGCCACATTCGGCTCAGCCTTCGCCCCGAGACTGGCCGCTCGTCAGTGCAAGCCAGCTGAAAGGAGCGCAATGTCCCTCCCCCTCGCGATAGCTGCGATCGTCCTCGGCGATCTGGCATTGATCGCCGTCCTCGCGTTCGTCATGTCACGCGCGCACCTGCTGAGGCCGCACACCCCCAGGGCTCTGCTGAAGGCCGAGACGGAGCTGCGTCGAGACGCTGAGATGCTCCACGACGCGCGGGGTCGCGCGGGCGGCCACGCACGCGCCCGCGACCACGCCCGCTCGCCGCAGAAGCCCGCCGTGCCGGCGCGGACGTGACGGATGCCCGCATGTTCCCGTGAGCCCAGGACGACCGGCGGCGCCGCGTGGCGCCGCCGGTCGTCCCTGCGGGCACCGTTCGCTATTACCGGGCGCTTACCCGGCTGTTACTGAGCCTTCAGCGGTGCGCGCCACAGTGCTCACTCCACCCCATCTCGGAGGCCGAGCATGAACCATCCCAGGGCACTTATCTTTCTCTCCGCAGTCGTCGGCGGCCTCGCGGCCGGACTGGCGATCCTGGTCGCCCAGCCGTTCTCCGGGGGAACGCAGAGCGAGGTGGTCGTGAGCCCGTCAGCCACAGCGTCGTTCGCGTCGCGCATGGCAAGCGGAACGCTCACGCCGCGAGAGATCTACGAACACGACGCACAGGGCGTCGTCGCAGTCCGGGCGACCTCCAGCGGTGGGCAATCGCCGTTCGGCCCGCAACCGGGTGCCCAGCGAACCGCATCCGGGTCCGGGATCGTGCTGAGCGCCGCCGGACTGATAGTCACCAACGAGCATGTCGTCGACGGCGCGAGCGCGGTCACGGTGTCGCTCGACGGAGAGAAGGGCCGGACGCGTCAGGCGACGGTGGTCGCCAGCGACAAGTCGAGCGACCTGGCGCTGATAAAGATCTCTCCCGGCGGGTTGACCTTGCACCCGCTGACGCTGGCCGACTCCAGCAGCACCCAGGTCGGTGACCCCGCTTATGCGATCGGCAACCCGTACGGGCTCAACTGGACGCTGACGACCGGCATCGTCTCGGCGGTGAACCGCCAGATCAAGTCTCCAAGCCAGGCGACGATCAGCCACGTGATCCAGACCGACGCCGCCCTTAATCCCGGCAACTCCGGCGGTCCACTGATCAACAGCTCCGGCTCGGTCATCGGCATCAACTCGCAGATCGCCTCGACGGCGAGCTCGACCGGCGGGCAGGCGGGCTCGACGGGAGTCGGCTTCGCTATCTCGAGCGCCACGATCAAGTCGTTCCTGGGGCGCGCGCAGGTCAGCAGCTAGCTCCGCGGGCTCATCGAGCGCCCAGTGGTTTCACAGCAGGCTCCCAGCAAGCCGCGGTTTGATGACGACGATGACGATCACTCACGTCAGCGCGCTCGCCACCACGGTGGGGCCGCACCTCTACTGGATCACGAGCCGCGCGGCGGGGATCGTCGCGCTGGTTCTGTCGAGCGTCTCGGTGTGCGTAGGCCTGCTGATGGGCGGCCGCATCCTCAAGGCTCGCCGGCCAGACCTGCGGGTGGCCCACGAGGCGCTCTCCCTGGCGACGCTTGCAGCCCTGGTCGTCCATGGGCTGACCTTGATCGGCGACCAGTTTCTGCATCCCAGCCTCGGCGACGTCGCCGTCCCCTTCCTGAGCGGCTACAAGACGTTCTGGACGAGTCTCGGGATCGTCGCGTTCTGGGCCATGCTGGTGCTCGGCCTCTCCTACTACGCGCGCGGACGGATCGGCGTACAGCGGTGGCGCAAGCTGCACCGCTTCACAGCGCTCGCATGGCTCTTCGGCCTCGCGCACTCCCTCGGCGAGGGAACCGACGCCGGCCAGACATGGTTCCTCGTGATGATCGCGATCGTCGCCGTGCCCGCACTGGCGCTGCTGTTCGTTCGCTTCCTGCCCTCCTCGCGCGCGGCGCAGACCGGGGCAGCGCGATGAGCGACCGGCCGCGTCCGCGCCGCGACCCGAGTGCCTCGGTCGCGGCTCAGAGATCTCTCAGCCGCAGTCCACGGAACTCCCGCACTGACACCCGACACTCGCAAGTGCACGCAAACGAAATCTGAAACGGAGCGAACATTGGATCCACAGCCGACACCCTCTCCCCCGCGACAGCTTCCCGATTCCTCGCAGCGGCTCGCCGCTAGGGAGCTGGCGCGCAGCCGTCGCGCAGCCATGCGCCGTCGCGCCTGGCGCATACGGCGAGTCGTCGCCAGCGTCGCTGCGGCGACGTTCAGCGCCGCCTTCCTGGTCGTCTACGTACAGCTCGCGTCGGGACATGACCCTGCGCTGTCGACGAAAAAAACCTCGACGACGTCGACGGTCGCCGCGAAACAGCCGGCCACTGAAGAAACGTCCGCGGCGTCGAGCTCGAGCGGCTCATCGAAAACGCCGGCAACCGAATCATCGACGGGCTCGACCGGCTCGACCGGCAGCGAATCGGGCAGCGAAGAATCGAGCAGCGGCGCCTCAGCGGTGACCACCTCGCAGTCATGATGAGCGACCCCGAGCTGTCCGTCTCCTTCGACTGCCTGGGGTCCACCTGCGCCGCATTCGTCATCGGAGCGGGCGGGCGGCGCTCGGCAGAGGAGGCGCTCGATCACGTCCGGATGAGCCTGATCGCGTGGCACGAGCGCTTCTCGCGCTTTTTGCCCGCCAGCGAGCTCTCGCGCCTGAACGCCGACCCGCGGACCGAGGTGCCGGTGAGCGCGCTGATGGCGCGTTTCGCCAGGACGGTGGGCATCGCCGGCGCGGTGACGCGGGGGCTCGTTGACGCCACTCTCATCGACGAGATCCAGACCGCCGGGTATGCAGGTGAGCTCGGCGATCCCCTGCCGCTGGCGACTGCGCTGGCCCTTGCGCCCGACCGCAAACCGGCGTCTGGTCGCCCCGACGCGGGCTGGCAGCGGCTCGAGGTGAGCCTGACGCGCAACACCGTGACACGTCCGTCCGGTGTGAAGCTCGACAGCGGCGGACTGGCCAAGGGACTGTTCGCCGATGTCCTGGCCGAGCAGCTTTGCAGCCATGCGAGCTTCGCAGTGAACTGTGGCGGCGACCTGCTGATCGGCGGGACGACCGCGATGACCCGGGCGATCAAGGTGCAAAGCCCATTCGACGGAAGCACGCTGCACACGTTCAACATGACGCGGACGGGCGTCGCCACCAGCGGGATCGGCCGGCGCGCATGGCTCGACGAGCGCGGCCGTCCCGCCCACCATCTGCTCGACCCGTCAAGCGGCCGGCCGGCGTTCACCGGCATCGTCCAGGTCACCGCGCTCGCGCCGAGCGCGATGATCGCCGAGATCCATGCCAAGGCCGCGATCCTCGGCGGCCCGCGCTCGGCGCGCGCATGGCTACCGTATGGCGGCGTCATCGTGGCAGACGACGGCTCGCACGAGGTCGTCGAGCCGCCACCGGTGGTCACGCTCAGGCGACCGCAAGCTCGCGCCAAGCGGCTTCCCATGGCGGTCACCCACGATGTCTGACATGAACGCTCGAGGCTCGGAGGCCGAGACGGCGGCCTCAGGCGAGGCGAATG
>JAOPZB010000157.1 GCA_025964355.1 Solirubrobacterales bacterium
GGGCTGCGGCGGCCGGGGCGGGGGCAGGAGCCGCCGAGGAGGCCGCCCCGCCTGCGCCGCCGATCGTGCCGGTCAGAGACGAGACGGACACGGACGGGGGCAGCACGCGGCCGAACTCGTGGAAGACGTGGGCCCAGTCGAAGCGCGAGTCGACCAGGGTTGCGACCGCCTGCATGCGCTGTTCGCGCATCGCGATGAAGCTCGCGTAGGGCGCGAGCTGGGCTGCCTGCGCCTGGGCACGCTGCGCCTGGGTGGTTAGGGTCGCAGCCTGCGCGCGGCGGCTGGAGATCTGTTTGTCGGCTCGGCCGTAGAGAAATGCGAACAGGGCCAGACCCGCCGCCACGGCGAGGACGGCGTACGCGCCGCCTTCCGAGCGCCCCGCGCCGACGGCCGCGCCGCCGCGATGCTCGGCGGGAATCAGGTTTACGGCTCTCATTGCGGAGCCTCCGTGGCGGCGAGTCCCGCGGCGACGGCGACCCGGTGCAGCGACACGGTGTCGGCGAGTCGCTCATCGGCGACCCCGATCGTCTCACCGCGCACCGCCACTCCCAGGGAGAGCTCGAGCGCGGCCGCGAAGCCGGGGATGTCCTGGGCGGCGCCGCTCAGGACGACGTGTGAGACCTCACCGCCGCCGTCCTGGGAGCGGTGAAAGTCGAGCGAGTTGCGAACCTCCCCGGAGATGTCGCGGATGCCGTTCTCGAGCACGTCGCGAACCTCGGCGTCACCCTGTGACTGAGCCTGTGCCGGCGGAGCGGCCGGCGCATGCTCAATGGCGGACAGTTCCTCGTAGCTCATCGCCCGCTCTCTGGCCTCATGGGCCTCCTCGTCGAGCGACTCGGGGTCAGAGTGAAGCTCGGACTCGAGCTCCTCGACGTCTTGGGACTCGGCAGCCGGTTCCTCGGCGGGGGCCGGATCGGCCTCGCTCGGAGGGGCAGAGGTGAGGTCGACGGCGGCGAGCAGCGAGTGGGCGTCGGAGACTGAGATGCCGCGCCGAACGGCGAGCTCGCCCGCCATGCCCTCGAGACCGCTGCCGATAACCCGGGTGAAGCGGCAGACCGTGTCCTCGGCGATGGCGAGATTGGTGAGCCCGTCGACGTTGAGGTAGAGGACGCGGCCGGGCCCGTCCGGGTCGGCACGGTAGAGCGAGCGGATCAACGCGAACGCGGAGAGGTCGACTCCGGCGGGCGTCAGACCGGCGCCGCGCACGGCGTCGAGCAGCCGTTCGACCATGTCACGCTGAGCGGCGACCAGGACGACGCGCTGGCGGGTGCCTGCGGGGGTCTCGACGATGCCGAGCGGATGGAAGTCCAGAACGGCGTTGTTCAGCGGCATCGGAACCTGGTCCTGGGCCTGGAACCTGACGGCCGCGGCGAGCTCCTTCGGGTCGGTCAGGGGGGGAAGCTCGAGCGTGCGCAGCACCGTCCGCTGGTTGGCGACGCCCACACGGACGCGCTTACCGAGACCGCTGCCGGCGAACAGCTCGCGAAGGACGTCGCTGAGCGCGCCGTCATCGGCCACTTCACCGTCGCGCACAGCGTCGGCGGCGAGCGGGAGAACCGCCGCACGCTCGGCGAGGATCGCGCCGTTGATCCGCGCCTGGACGGCCGCGACGAACCCCGGCTGAATGTCCAGGCCGGTGACGTCCGCGCCGGAGCGACGACCGATATTGAGGTTGAGGTTCATGTTCAGTGAGGGAAGACGCATCTGCAGTCGCGGGCTGTGAAGCGGGCCGCTCCGAATCGCCGCTAGGGGGGTATCGGCGGAGGAGCGCCGGCGCTTTAGTGCACGAAGTGATTGACGTAGAGATCTACGATCGGCTGTCCCGCGAAAACCCCGACGAGGGCCCCGAGCGCCAGGAATGGGCCGAACGGGATCGCCGTCTTACGACCGTCACGGGCTCCCTTGCGGGCGATGATCACGACTCCGACGAGCACCCCTGTGAGCAGCCCGACGACAACCGCCGCGGCGACAGCCGGCCCCAGGAAGAGGCCCATCACCGCCGCCAGCTTCACATCGCCCATGCCCATGCCGCCTGGGTAGGCAAGCGCGGCGATCAGCAGAAAGCCGCCTGCGGCGACGCCGGCGATCAGCCGTTCGGGCTCACCACCCGGATCGAGCGCGAGCCCGATCACGAGCGCGAGCACCGCTCCCAGGCCGGTGAGCCGGTTGGGGATGATGCGGTGCTCCAGATCGATCAGGGCGGCCGGGACGACCAGCAGGATGAGGACGATGCTGAGCGTGATCGCGGCCGCCGAGTGGTGCACGAGCACCGCCCCGACGCATAGCGCGGCGGTGAGCGCCTCGACGAGCGGGTAGCGCGGCGAGATCGGAGCCGCGCAGCTGCGGCAGCGACCCCGCAGCCACAGCCAGGACAGGATCGGGATGTTGTCGTAGGGCTTGACGTGCGTTCCGCAGGCTGGGCAGCGCGACGCCGGCCTGATCAACGACTCCCGTCGGGGCAGGCGGTAGGCGACGACGTTGAGGAACGAGCCGACGACAGCTCCGAGCACTCCCGCGAATGTGACTGCCTCCATGTGACGATGATCGGTTCGGCGAGGCCATCACTTGAGCGGCGCCGTATCGGCTCACAACGGCGAGAGGCGGCCCGAAGGCCGCCTCTCGATCCGCATGGGCGCTCATCGAGCGCCGATCCTGCAGAGCTACGGTCTACCAGTCCGGGGTCGGGCAGCCTTTGCTGCCGGCCACCTGCGTGCAGGTGCGGCTGATTTCCCCAGTTTCGTTACGCGCGATCGTGAACGTGTCACCACTCGGCGACGTAGCCGTGACGGTGAACGTCGACGGGGCGGTCGTGCCAGACGCTGCGCTCAGATATGCTTCCTTGGTCGTTGAGGTCGTCTGGATCGAAGGCTCGTAGGCCTTC
>JAOPZB010000220.1 GCA_025964355.1 Solirubrobacterales bacterium
TTCACCAACAGCGCCGGGACGCTTCCCCCAGAACTCGAAGCGTATTACAAGTCCGTCGCGCCGACATACACCACCACGCCGGCGGACGGTCCCTACAACATGACCTATGTGATCGGCAGCTGGAACCAGGTCGCCTGGCCCCTACAGGCACACGTCGACTACATCTCAGAGATGGGTAACCGGCGCCTCTGGAACACCACCACCGGCGGCGGCTACACCGACTCCTCACCGACCCCGTAACCACCCGGCGAACGCCCGGACCGGCCGCCCCTCCCCCGGCCGGTCCGGGCCTCGCCCGCCTGCGCTCACCAGGAGGAACCTATGAGCACGACCGTCAGCTCACGCCCACAACTCGGCCGCGTCCGTCCGATCGCCGCGCTGCTCGCTCGCCGCCACCCCATCACGCGACGCGACCTGCAGATCGCGCTCGGGCTGCTGTGGCTGCTCGACGCCGCCCTTCAGGCACAGCCGTTCATGTTCACCCGCGGGTTCGCGACACAGGTGATCGCGCATGGCGGCGAAGGCCAGCCAGGCATCGTCTCCGCCCCCGTTCACGTCGCAACGGACATCATCGCCGCCAATCCTGTCCCATTGAACCTGCTGTTCGCCGCAACGCAACTTCTGATCGCCATCGGGCTGCTCGTGCGCCGGACCGCCCGACTGGCCCTCGCCGCGTCGATCGGCTGGGCACTTGGCCTGTGGTATCTGGGCGAGGGCCTCTCCGGACTCGCCAGCGGGCACGCAAGCCTGCTCACCGGCGCCCCCGGGTCGGCGCTGCTCTACGCGGTCCTCGCGGCCGCCGCCTGGCCCAGCGGCAACTCGAAGCAGACCCCCGCATCCTGGCTGGCGCGGGCCTGGGCGCTTTTGTGGGTCGGCGCCGCCCTCCTGCAACTGCTTCCCGGCCAGAACACCGGACCGGCTCTCGCAAGCTCCCTCACCGCAGGCGCCGAAGGGGCGCCACACTGGCTGAGCCAGCTCGACACGACGCTCGGAAAATGGGCAAGCCAAAATGGAACGCTCGCCCTATCCGCGCTCGCCGCGACCGAGCTCCTCGTGGGAGCCGGGGTGCTGTCACGCAGGACCCGGACGTTTGCGCTGGCGGCCGGCCTGGTGCTGAGCATCGCCATCTGGGTCACCGGGCAAGACCTCGGCCAGCTCTACAGCGGCCAGGCAACGGACCCAAACAGCGCACCGCTCATCGCGCTCCTGGCAATCGTGCTGCTCGCACGACCCAAAGGTTCCTCGCTCAAGTCGGGCCGTGCGGCTCGTCGGCCCGGGGCGGCGTCATCGCTTCCTCCCGGCTGAACGCCCCTGGAACGAGGGCCAGGAAACCGATCACGATGAACCCGAAGAGGCTGACGACCCCTAGGGCGTGCGCCCAGCCTGCTTCGGCCACGTTCAGCAGCCCGACACCGGCAATCAGGCATGCCAGCGCAGCGCGGTAGGGCAGTTTGGGCATGGAAGCTGAAAGGACCTGGCCTGTCACCCGGGTCGCACCCTCGCCGACGTGGTCGAAGCGGCCCGTGAGGGTCAGCCTGAACAGCAGCGCGAGCGATGGGAACAGGATCGCACCGCCGGCCAACACGGCTACCACCAGCGCGACGAGGGTGTCGTGCGGTGCCGCCGCCTGCTGCACCATGAGTCCGGGAAGCAGCGTCGGCCACCTCGCCAGCGCCCAGCCTGCCACGATCGCCGCGACTGCGAGCGCGGCGCTGTAGCGCGCCGCCTCGAAGCTACGAGCGAAGACGAGCGCGAGCGTAGCGCCGCCGGCCAGGATCGACACGATCAGCGTGCTCACGGCGTCGCCGGTGACGAGCTCGTGGTAGAGCGAGTGCGCGTCTGAGTGCAGCACCGCAAGCCCGCCGAGAGCGATCGCTCCCGTGACGAGCCCGGATGCCAGCGCGCGGGCGCGGAAAGCTCGCTCGAGCTCCGGCTCGCCCAGGCGCGCCGCGTCGGCGGCGAGATAGACGGCCGCCAGGTATGCGGACGTCGCGACCGCGAGCACGCCGACCAGGATCGACGTCGGGTTCAGCCAGCTGGAGAACATATCCCCGGCGGCGTTGCCCACCGGCACGCGCTCTGAGGCGATGCCGCCCACGGCGGCCCCGAGCGCGAACGGGGTCAGCAACGAGGCGATCGCGAAGAGCGTGTCGATCGACTCCAGCTCACGCCGGTTCTGCGTGCCGGAGCGCAGCGCGTAGGTGGCACCGCGGAGGATGATCCCGACGGCCGCGATGAACAGGGGCACCGAAAGCGTCGAGGCGATCGAGCCGAACGCCTCTGGATAGGCCGTCCAGAAGACGGTGATGACGAAGATCAGCCAGACGTGATTCGCCTCCCAGACCGGCGCCATCGAATGGTGGGCCTGCTCCCGAACCCTCTCGGCATGCGACCCTCGACCAGCCAGAAGCTGCCAGAAGCCCGCGCCGAAGTCGGCGCCGGCCAGCACCGTGTAGAGCGCAAGCCCGGCGAGGCAGAACACAAGCGGGAGCGCCTTGAGCATCGACTAGACCCCGTGCTCATCCGGCGCGATGTCGAGGGGCGCCCGCGACAGACGGCGCAGCACCCAGGCAACCCCGCACGCGAGCAGCAGGTAGACGACGGCGAGCGTCGCGTAGCCCACGGGAATCCCGGAGGCGCCGGTGACGGCATCAGCGGTCGGCATCACGCGATAGACGACCCATGGCTGGCGCCCGACCTCGGTCGTGACCCAGCCGGCGATCAACGCGACCACGGACAGCGGCCCGGCCACGACCACCGCGCGGTAGAACCAAACCGATTCGGGAAGCCGCTTTCGCCTGATCCGCACGAACAGGTAGCCCAGTCCGAGGAGCGCCAGCAGCGTTCCGATCCCGACCATCGTCTGAAACGAGATCCGCACGATGTTCACCGGGGGACGCTGGGACGGTGGGACCGTATCGAGCCCCTGCACCTTGGCGTTCCAGCTGTGAAATGCGAGAAGCGAGAGCCCGTGGGGGATTTCGATGCCGTACCTGACCTGGCCTTCGGTGTACCAGCCCAGGAGATGCTCGGGAGCGCCACGGGTGGTCTTGGTGAGGCCCTCGATCGCGGCGAGCTTGATCGGCTGGTGGGTAGCGACTTCGCGCCCGGCCCAGTCGCCGACGAGCACCTGAACCGGCGCGGCGAGGGCGGCGATCGTCAGTGGGATCGCGATCGCGGTCCGCTCATATCGACCCCAGCGGCCGCGCAGGCGTGCGAACGCGTAAATCGCGGCCACCACGAAGCCGCTCACGATGTAGCCGGCGATGTACATGTGAACAAGCTCGTGCCACAGATACGTGTTGCCGAAGAGCGCACTGAGCGGGTGGACGTCGACGACCTTGCCGGCTCGGAGGTGAAAGCCGCCGGGGTGGTTCATCCAGGCGTTGACCGAGATCACCATCAACGATCCCGTGAAGCCGGTGATGACGATCGGGATACCGCTCGCGAGGTGGGCGCGCGGGGAGAGACGGTCCCATCCGTAGACGTAGATCCCGATGAAGATCGCCTCCATGAAGAAGGAGAAGCCCTCGATCGCGAACCCCAATCCGAACACGCTCCCGAACGTGGCGGTGAAGTTCGGCCACAGCAGCCCCATCTCGAAGCTGAGTAGCGTCCCGGTGATCACGCCCACAGCGAACAGCGCTGCGACCACCCGCGTCCAGCGTCGTGCGAGCGTGCCGTAGAGAGGATCGCCGGTGCGCAGGTAGAGCCACTCGACGAACAGCACCATCGCCGGAAACGAGATCGCAAAGGCCACCAGCGGGATGTGCGCAACGAACGAGAGCGCCTGCATCTGTCGCGCCTGCACCAGATAGTGCTGGTGGACGGGCGCCAGGGCCGCGGCGACGACGCTCATGGCCACAAGAGGCGTGGATCCGTGTGCCGGCTCGACCGACTGTGGGTCTCAGCGCGAGGTGACGCCTGGTCCTCCCGAAGTCGTTCTGTGGCGACCATTGTACGGGCGGGTCGGCACCTTCTCGCAGCTGCTCAGGGCCCGCACGGCTGGCTCCGCTGGTCTTGGCCGTGACCGGCGTGAACCGGCACCCGACCACAAAGAAGTTGACATCTATCAACATCTTTGCTAGCGTCCTCGCGAAAGGTGACCACGACAGCCAGAAGGAGGACGCGATGCCGATCGCAACCGACCACGAGACGCGCAGGCCAACCCCACCCATGCCGCCGGCCCTGTCGGGGCGCTGGCTGGTCGATCCGCAGGCTTCGCACGCACGTTTCGTCGCCCGCACGCTCGGCGGCCTCGTGAGGACTCCAGGGCGGTTTCGCTCGCTGTGGGGGAACCTCGTCGTCGACGAGGCCTACACCGCAGGGGCGCTGGTGATCGACTGCTCGTCGATCGACACCGGCAACCGGCTGCGCGACCGGCACCTTCGCTCGCGGGACTTCTTCCACGCGGAGCTCTACCCGCAGCTCCGCTATGAAGCGCACTCGATCTCAAGCAGCGACCCGGGGAGGGCGCGAATCGACGGCGAGCTGATCGTCGCGGACACCCGGACGCCGCTGCCTCTGGATGTGACGCTGCACCTCGTTGCCGACCGGACGGTCAAGGTCGCCTGTCAGACCGAGGTGGACCGTGTGGCCCTCGGGATCCGAGGCGCGCGAGCGATGGTGCCCCGCGTAGTCCAGCTCGATGTCGAGATCACGCTTCGACAGGCGATCGCATGAGCGTCCGAGCCACGGCGAACATGATTCCGGGCGCCCAGTCGCCGACGACGATCGCGGCCGGCGCGGACCGCATTCCCGGCGAGTTCCTCGGCTTCTGGCAGCGGGTCGACGGGCAGCGAGTACGGCGCGCGCGTGCCGCCTGCCAGAGGCTGCTGCGCTTTGACCCCATCCCCGACGACGCTCACGTCCGCGCGTTCGCCCACGGCTATTACGACGCCGACCCGGTCGCCGAGGCGTTCGTCGATGAGGTGTACCTCTCGCGAGGGGCCAACGAGGGGCGTCGGATGCTCGACCAGGCGATCGCGTACGGCGTCGACTCGCTGACAGAAGCGCCGGAGTCGATGCGCCGCCTGTTCGACGAGTTCGAGCGGCCGCCCGCATGGCTCGACCGAGATCTCGTCGAGCGGGGCGCGGAGCTGTTCCGTCGGTACGGGCCGGCGGTCTTCAGCTTTGCCGGCGTCGAGACGCTGCTCGGGTACACCGAGAGCTCGATCGTCAAGCCACTCGCGTTCACGGGAGCGTATGCGGGCGACACGGCGCTGAACCGGTTCATGGAGACCGCCCGTTTCTGGATAGACGTCTCCGAGCCGGACGGGCTCGAGCCCGGCGGTGCTGGCCGCGCGACCGCGATGCGCGTGCGGATCATGCACGTCTTCCTCCGCCGGAGGCTGCTCGCCCACCCCGACTGGGACCTCGCGGCGTGGGGCGTGCCGATCAGCCAGTCAGACGCGCTCGTCACGCTGATGTCCTCGAGCCTCACACCAGGACTGGCGATGCACCTGATGGGATACCGCACCTCGATCCGCGAGATCGAGGCGATGATGCACTACTGGCGCTACATCGGCCATCTCCTCGGAGTCCAGCCCCGCTGGTATCCCGAGACCGTCAAGGAGGGACTGCAACTGAGCAGCGTGTTCCTCCTCAAGTGCGCCAGGACAGCCGGCTCTGACGGCGTTGAACTGGTCGAGTCCTACCCGCGCGCTTTCGCCCCAAAGACCGGCACCCGATGGCCCAAGCGGCTTCGCGACGAGATCAACTACCGCGCGCAGGTCGGCTACACGCGCTACTTCCTTCCCGGCCGCTTCTACCGCGACTACAACATGCCGAACCCCTGGCCGTGGGCGCTGCACCCGTTGGTGCAGGCTCCGGCGATCCTGGTCGTCGACACCCTGCGCCGGCACAGCCCGACCGTTGCACGTCTCCAGGACCGCTACGCCCGCTGGCGCCGCGAGACCTGGTGGCGAAACGAGATGGGCGACAAGCAATCGCACTTCAAGCCCGCCGAGCAGCTCCGCGGCGCCCACGGGGCGCAGTCGCCGCACTAGCGGTCGGGTCTCGACGATGCGCGCGGCCAAGACGCGATCGCGACGGCTACGGTGACTGGCACGTATTGCACGAGACGCTCGGGTGAAGGAGTCCTGACCGGTGCCGCTCGCCGTCAATCTCGCAAACCAACTGGGCGACGCGCTGTCGTTCGCGTTCGGCATGTTCTGGGAAATCCTCTGGGCGCTGATCCTCGGCTTCGGGCTATCGGCAGTCGTAGAGGCAGTCGTCTCCAAGAGCGAGATGCGCCGGCTGCTCCCGGACGACTCGCCGCGATCGATCGCCCGCGCGACGCTACTCGGCGCGGCGTCGTCGTCGTGCTCCTACGCGGCGGTGGCTCTCGCGCGTGCGCTGTTTCGCAAGGGCGCCAACTTCACGGCGGCGATGGCGTTCCAGTTCGCTTCGACCAACCTCGTGATCGAGCTGGGGATCATCATGGCCCTGATCCTCGGCTGGCAGTTCACGCTCGGCGAGTTCGTAGGCGGTCCGCTCATGATCGTGCTTTTGGCGGTCCTGTTCCGTCTGTTCCTGTCTCAGCGGCTGGTCGGTGAAGCCCGCGAGCAGGCCGACCGCGGCGTCCGCGGGAGGATGCAGGGCCACGCCGAAATGGACATGTCGTTACAGGGGGAAGGCTCGCTGTGGCAACGGCTGCGCTCGCCTCAAGGCTTCACCGCCACGGCCACCCACTTCGTCATGGACTGGGTGTCCGTCTGGATCGACATCGTCGGCGGCCTCTTGATCGCCGGCGCGCTCACCGCCTGGGTCCCCGACTCGTTTTGGCGGTCGCTGTTCTTCACAAGCCACCACACCTTCGCCAAATTCTGGGGCCCGCTGATAGGGCCGCTCATCGCGATCCTCAGCTTCGTCTGCTCCATCGGAAACGTTCCGCTCGCCGCGGTGCTCTGGAACGGCGGCATCAGCTTCGGCGGCGTGCTCGCGTTCATCTTCGCCGACCTGATCATCCTGCCGATCCTCGACATCTACCGCAAGTACTACGGCTGGCGCATGGCCGGCTTCCTGCTCGCCACCTTCTACGCCACGATGGCCGCCGCCGGCCTGATCGTCGAGTTCCTCTTCCAAGGCCTCGGGCTCACACGCACACAGCGCAACGCCAAGGTCGAGACGGCCAACATCCACTGGAACTACACCACCGTCCTCAACATCATCTTCCTCGCCATCGCGGCCGTTCTCGTCCGGCGCTTCATACGCACCGGCGGATTGCCAATGCTGCGCATGATGAACCGACCACTCGAGCCCCCGCACGAGGCGCGCGCCAGCTGACGCGGGCTCGTACGGTGAGTAGCGTGTAGCTGTGAGCACGCAAGCCCCGTCCTTGCCGGTCATCCAACCCGCCAGGATCGAGCGCGCTCGCGTGGTTCGCCGCGCCAGGACGCTCTCGGTGCTGACCATCGGCTGGATGAGCGTCGAGGCGGGGGTCGCCATCGCTGCTGCTCTTGCCGCGGGCTCGGTCGCGCTGCTTGGCTTCGGCTTGGACTCGCTGATCGAGCTGGCATCGGCGAGCACGATCCTCTGGCTCTACACGGGCAGCCGTGACGGTTCCGCCGCGGCCGAGCGCCGCGCCCAGCAACTCGTGGCGATCTGTTTCGCGGCCCTCGCGCTGTATCTCGCCTTCGATGCGATCACGACCCTCGCTGGCGGCCCGCGTCCGGGTGTGAGCTGGCCAGGGGCCTCCGTGTCAGCCGGCGCGATCGTTGTGATGCCGCTGCTCGCGCGCGCCAAGGGGCGCGTCGCCATCCAGCTTGGCTCGGGCGCAACCGGCGCGGACGCCGCGCAGTCCTGGCTCTGCGCGACCATCGCCGCCGCAACGTTGCTGAGCGTCCTCGGCAATGGTGCGCTCGGCTGGTGGTGGCTTGACCCAATCGCCGGCGTGGTGATCGCCGGCCTGGCGGTGCGTGAGGGGCGCGAGGCGTGGGCCGGTGAGCTCTGCGCCGACTGTGCGCCAACGGCGAGACATCAGCGAGACTGAGCGGGTGACGAACGGCAACCGCCCGTGAGACCTGGCGCTGATCGTCCTGATGGGGCGCGTGAGCACGGCAAGCGGCAAGCGGAGCGGGCTCTATCCGTCAAACGTTGAGCCCGAATGGATCGTCCACGGTGTCCCGATCCTCGCGACCGCCTGAGAAGGCCCCACCGGGGGTGCCCGGTCGGCGGCCGGCAATCGTGGCCGTGCTGCTCGCGTGCATCGCTGCAGCAGGCTGCGGCACTGCACGCACCGAATCCGGCAACACCGACGCACTGTCCAGGCTGGCCGTAAAGCTCCCGGCACCAGCGCATCTGCGGGCGGCGACACCACAGTTCCAGCTCAGAGACTCGCTGGGACGGCTGGTCCGCCTGTCGCAGTTCAGGGGCAAGGCCGTGGTGTTGACGTTCATCTATGACCACTGTCCGGACACCTGCCCGCTGATCGTGGCCAACCTGCACAACGCTCTAGTGCGGCTCGGCCGAGCGGCAGGCAAGCTTCAGATCATCGCTGTATCGGTCGACCCGACTGGCGACACGCCCGCCACCGTCAGGACGTTCCTCGCGGCGCACGACATGATCGGACGAATGGAGTATCTGATCGGAAGCTTCAAGGAGCTATCGCCGGTATGGCGGGAGTACGGAGTCCAGGTTCAGGGCTCCCCCGAAAGGCGGGAGGTCAGCCACTCTGCGTTTCTCTACGGCATCACAGGTCGCGGGTCGGCGCTGGTCCTCTATCCGCCGACCTTTGATCCGGCATGGATCGCGCACGACGCACCACTCTTGGCGAGCTACTGAGCCGGCGGGATAGCGTCACTGAACTGCTCTAGTCTGTGCCCACCTTGGCCCATCCGGCCTTGCAACGGCGGCGCGAAGGACCGGCGATGGTCGCCGTGCCTAAAGCGCTCATCCTGCCCAGTTGGTGGCCGCTACCGCTGCTGGTAGCGCTCGCGGCTGTCGTCCGGTTCGCCACGATCGATCAGCAAAGCCTGTGGTACGACGAGGCGGTCACCGCGCTGCGCGTGCTGCACCCCTCGCTGGCCTCGACGCTGAGTGCGGTGGTGCACGTGGAGAACACGCCGCCTCTCTACTACCTGCTCGAGTGGGGATGGACGCGCGTGCTTGGGACCGGGGTTTTTGCGCTGCGCTCGCTGTCGGCCGTCGCCGGCGTCGCGACTGTCGCTGTCGGGTGGGCGATTGGCCGCGAGCTGGGTTCGCGCGGCACCGCGATTGTGCTCGCGGCGATCGTGGCCAGCAACCCCCTGTTCGTGTGGTACTCACAGGAGGCCCGCTCATACGAGCTGTTCGTGCTGGTCGCGTCGCTCGCGTTTCTGTTCTTCCTGCGAGCTCACGCGCGGCCGACGCGGCGCAATGTCGCGGCGTGGGCCCTGTGTTCGGTGCTCGCGCTGCTCACCCACTACTTCGCCGCATTCCTGATCGTCCCGGAGGCGGCGCTGCTGCTCCGCGGCCGCGGCCGCGACCTGCGCCTACTAGCGGCGATCGGCGCCGTCGCGGCTACGGGCGTCGCTCTGCTTCCGCTCGTCCACGCCCAGGGCGGCAGGGGCACCGGCTGGATCTCGAACTGGCCGCTGAGCGGACGTCTGGAGGCAGTTGCGCAGTATTACCTGCTGGGCGAGTCCGGGCGCCCCCTGGGCCGGCCCATCCTGCTGCTTGCGGCACTGCCGATCCTCGCGGCGTTGGCGCTGGCAGCCCGGCTGAACGCGCGCGAGCGCGCCAGCGCGCTGCTGTGCGCGGGCGTCGGCGTCTCCTCCGTGGTCGCGCCGCTGGCCCTCAAGCTCGTCGGCGTCGACTACTTCACCCCGCGCTATCTCGTCGCCGCCTACGTGCCCCTCTCGGCGGTACTCGCGCTCTTGCTCACCGCCGGCAGGAGTCGCGTCGGCGCCGCGCTCGCGGTCCTGGTCTGCACGGGCAACCTCTTGGTGCTCGCCGCCGTCGACAGGCGCCCGCAGTTGCAGCGCGGAGACTGGCGCGGTGTCGCCGACGCGCTGCGCGCCGGTCCCCCCGAGCGCGCGGTCGTGATCGCAGTGGTCGGGGCAGTTCCGCTGCAGTACTACGAGCCCCACTTACTCCAGCTGTCGCCCCGCCAGACCGTGCGCGTGCGCGAGATCGACCTGGTCGGCTACCCGCCCCTGCGCGCCGGTGCAGAGCGCCCGCCGGCGGCGGGCTTCGCGCTGGCCTCGCGCAGCACGATCCGCGGCATCGTGATGCTGCGCTTCCGAGCCCAGCACGCCGTGCCGATCAGCGGGCAGCGTCTGCTCAGTCGTCGCCCGGTGCTCGTCGACACAGAGGCGCTGGTCTCGCATGTTGGGACCAACCAGTGAGCCGTCCGACCCGCTGGGGGGCACGCTTCCACAGGATCACGGCGTGAGAGCCGGGCGGATAGCGCGGTCGCCGTGTCCTAACAGCCGCCGCTGCAAGTCGTAAGCTGCGACAGTCGAGCTCCGAGGGGGGTGTGGGCGTGTTGGCAGCCGTCTTTAACCTGAATCATCCGTCGCACGTCGTGCATTGGCATTTCTTCCAGATGTCGGTCGCGAACATCGTCGTGCTCGGGGTGATGCTGGTCGTCTTCGTCCTCGCGATTGCTCTGCCGTTTCCAGGGGCGGCGCGTCGCCGCGAAAAAGGCTCATGAGCGTCACCCCCGCCCCCAGGCGATCGTGGACCACCCGCGCACGCGAGGTTGCGATGGACGCTCTGCCGCCCGAGAAGCTGCTGCCCGACAGCCAGCCTACATACGTCGCGTCCTGGATCTACGTGTTCGGCGTCGCGACCATCGCCGCGCTGATGGTGATCATCGGCTCGGGCGTGATCTTGAGCCTCAAGGGTCCAGCCTGGTGGCACTTCACCGGGGTGGGACACTTCTTCAACAGCATCCACCTATGGTCGGTGGAGCTGTTCTTCTTCTTCATGGTCATCCATCTGTGGGGCAAGTATTGGATGGCGGCGTGGCGCGGTGGGCGTTCCCGCGTATGGGTCACAGGAGCCATAACTTTCGTGGTCGCGGTTCCTGCGGCGTTGACCGGCTATGTCTCTCAGCAGAACTTCGACGCGCAGTGGATCGCCACCCAGGCCAAGGACGGTCTGAACTCGGTCGGGGTGGGGGCGTTCTTCAACGTCACCAACTTCGGGCAGATGTACAGCTACCACGTCCTGCTGCTACCGGTGGCGGTGATCGTCCTTGTGGCCGCGCACGTCCTGCTCGTGCGTAAGCACGGCGTTGTCCCGCCGTTTGAGCTCGATAAGGGGCTGGGCTCCCCGGCCACAGCCGCCGAGACAGCGCCTCCGGGGTCCGACGCGCAGGGAGCGCCGTCGTGAGTCGCCTGCGCTGGTCGCGACGCGAAGGCGACACAGCCGAGTGGAAGGGCGGATACACACCGTACGACTTGGTGAAAGAGCTGTTTATTGCTGTCGGCGTGGTCATGCTGCTGGCCGTGCTGCTGACCGTGCTGTTCTCCTCGCCCGACGATCGCCCGAGCACCATCGCGCAGTGGTCTCGTCAGCAGCCCGTCAACTTCGTCACGGCGGGGGCGAAGGAGCTAGCCGGCACAAGCGACACCGCCACCTACGGCCCCCCTTACAACCACAAGAGCGACGGCCAGCACGCCGCGTTCCTCTATCCGCAGAAATGGCTCGGCGTCAGCCATCCGATCAACACCGCCAACGACTTCGTGATCGCCCCGCTGAACACGGTCCCTGACAACCCCACCCTGCAGCGCGCTATCGCCGAATATCAGGCGGCCCCCGAAAAGACACGAACGGCGTGGGCGGAAGCCTTCGCCAAGCCGTTGGAAGAATATGAGACAGACACCGAAGAAAACAAGACACCGAACAAGGCTGTCTCGGTCGACCCGGCCACCGGCTCGGTGACGGTGAAAGCCGACAAGACCGGCCCTGTCCCGACCATGATGAGCGGCCTGCTGGACCTCGCCAGGAGCGGAGGCTTGGACGGGAGCCTGCTCACGAGCCGACAGTTCTTCCAGACCGACTACACCAAGCCGTTGCTGTTCATGGCCGACGGCGGGCTGCTGGCAGAACGTGCCGAAGCCCAACATCTGCTCGGCGACCAGTGGGGCATGATGAACGAGACCGGCAGCTACCCCGGCCAGACGTGGCTCTGGCTGTACACCGTCTGGTATCAGGTCGAACCGTTCAAGGCCTCCGAAAACGCCGACATTCTCGTGATGCTGGTGATGGGCATCCTCAGCCTGGCCTTCATCTGCATCCCGTTCATCCCAGGCATACGCGACATCCCGCGCCGAATCCCCATCTACCGGTTGATCTGGCGCGAGCACTACCGCGAGCACCAAGTCGAGGCGTAGCCTTAGGTCGTGACCGAAAGCGCAACGCCTCCCGGGAAGCTCCGCGTCGTCATCGCCGGCGGAGGAGTAGCGGGCCCAGTAACAAGTACCGGTGGCTAGGGCCGCACGGAGTGCTGCTCGACAGTCTCATGCCCGAGTTCGATGCAAGCCGCATCGAGCACCGGGTAATCGACGGACCGACTGCT
>JAOPZB010000221.1 GCA_025964355.1 Solirubrobacterales bacterium
GTCCGCCTGCGCCCGGCTACTGAGGCTGGCCCGTGGGCGTCGGCGAGGGCGACGGCGCACCGGCCGGCACAGCGGCTGCGGGCACGGGAGCCGCATCCGGGGCTGGGGGTGCCGGAGCGGCGGCCACGGCGAACTCCGCAGGCGGGCCTCCCGCCGTCGCCGGCGCTGACGGAAACGGTGCGTCAAAGACCGTGGCGATCGCATCGGCCGGCGTGGGTTTACCCATGAACGGGCCCTGAGCCAGCACGCAGCCCATCGCCTGCAGCGCGGCCATCTGCTCGTAGCTTTCGATTCCGTTGGCGATCACCGCGAGCGAGAGGTCGCGCCCGACGATCAGGATGGCTTCCAGCAGCCATCGGCGGTAGGCCTCGTCCTCGGACACGGCGAGTGAGCTGCGGTCCACCTTTAGGAAGTCGAGCGGCAGCCGCTGCAGGTCGGAGTGGTATGCGTAGGCGCTTCCGAAGTCGTCGATCGCGATGCGGACGCCAAGATGCTTGATCTCCCTGAGACGCTCGGCGGCGACGGGGACGTCGCGCATGACGGTCGTCTCGGCGATCTCGAGCGTCAGCAGAGAAGGCTCGATTCCCGACTGCTGCAGGGCCCGCCGCACGTCCGTGGCGAACCCGTCGCGATCGAGCTGGCTCGCCGACGCCTTGACCGAGACGCCGACCCGATGCCCGGCCACGTTCCATGCCGCGGCGCGGCTGCAGGCCTCTTCGAGCATCCAGCGCCCGATCGGCACGATCAGCCCCGTTTCCTCGGCGAGCGGGATGAACTCCGAGGGCGCCAGGACGCCCCTGGCGGGGTGCATCCAGCGCACGACGGCCTCGAGCGCCGCCACCTTCTGTGTCGTCAGGTCGTAGATCGGCTCATACAGCAGGAAGAACTGTCGCTGGGCCAGCGCGTTGTTCAGCTCGACGTCGAGCACCGCGCGACTCTCGGTCACCGAGCGCATGTTCGCGTTGAAGAGCGTGTAGCGATCCTTGCCGGCGGACTTCGCCGAGTACATCGCCAGGCGGGCGTCGCGCAGTAGGTCGTCGGCCGTCTCATAGCGGCCGAAGGCGACACCGATGCTCGCGGTCACGAAGAAGCTCGGACCGAAGTCGTCGAGCTCGACGGGCTTGTGCAGCGCTTCGATTATGCGACGTGCGAGCGACTCCAGCCGCGCGCCGCGGGCGGCGGACTCGACGAGCACGACGAATTCGTCGCCCCCTAGCCGCCCGACGCTGTCCTGGGCGCGGATGACGCCCTCCAGGCGCTCGGCGACGATCGTCAGCAGCTGCTCGCCGGCGGACTCCCCGATCTTCTCGCTGACGTCGTTGAACCAGTCGATGTCGATGAACAGCGCGCCGGCGAGGAGCCCGGACTCACGTCCTGTCCTGGCGAGCAGGCGCTCGGTGCGGTCTAGCATGAGCGCGCGGTTGGGAAGCCCCGTGAGCGCGTCGTACAGGTCCTCATGCGGCCCGTTGCGAGCAGCCGCTGCCGGGGCGTGGCGGGCCCGGGCGCGAGTGCCGAGCGTGAAGATGAGAAGGCCGAGCAGCACGCTCAGCAGGACTCCGCCGACCATCAGCACGAGCGCGTGCCCGTCGGACAGCAGGCCACCGGCCGCCGCGGGTCCGAAGCTTCTGACGGTCCAGCCGTTGTGCAGGTCGGTCGTCGTGCTCTGTGCCCCGGGGTGAGGCGCGCCCTGGCTGAAGGCGATGTTCGCGCCCGCGCTGCGGTAGCGCACCCGCACGGCCCCATCGGCGTGTCCGCGCAGGGCCTGCGTGAGCACGACGCCGGGGGCGAGCACCTCGCGCAGCCAGCCGACGAAGGCCGCCCGGCGGCCGGCCACGCTGACGGGCAGCACGGCGCCTCGATACACGGGAGTCACGACGCTCAAGGCCTTTGCGTGTGCCGCCGAGGCTGGGCTGTAGATGCTCCTTCCGGTGTCGCGCGCCGACAGCAGCGAGTGAGAAACCGAGCAGCGCCCGCCGGAGACGGCGGAGCCGCCATGGGAGCCGCGGGCGAGCTGGGCGACGGCGACGCATTCGTAGGATGGGGCACGTTTGGCGGCCGCGAGCCGCAAGGCGGCAGCTTCCCGCTGCGTTGGGCCCAACCTCAGCGAACTGGTCGCGAGGCTGACCCTCGGCGTGCTCGCCACCGGTTCGGGCGCCCGGACGAATCCGACAAACCCGAGCTTCTGGAGCTCCGGATAGCGACGTAGCGCGTGCGCGTATCGCGCCCATCCCGAGAATTCGGCCGCCGTCGCCTTCGGATTGGCTGCAAAGAACGTGCTGGCGCTGACCAGCAGGTCTTCCTCCTGCTGGAGTGCGAGCTTCACGGTGGAGGCGATTCCCGTCGCCGTCACGCTCTGATGGAACGCGCGATGCGCCTTTGTCTGGTCGTTGCGCGCGACCCCATTGGCAACGAGCACCGAGGCGATCGTGCCCGCCGTGACGCATACGACTGCCGCGGCGGCCCACAGGGCCCTGCGGCCGCTGGCGAGCTGCCTGAGGCCGGCAAACCTGTCGCCCGACGGACTGGGCGCAGTCTCCGGTTTCGCCCCTCCATTGCTTGCCGACGGGGTCGGCTCAGCAGCGGCGCCCGCCTCCGGCGGCGCCGCGCTCACGGGCGCGCCCACGTCTGGGACGCCGGCGCGGTCACGCTCAGGGTCCTGTTGGGGGTTTTCGCTCTCTGTCATGGCGATGTGCTCTGATCCCAACACGCGTGGATCCGCTCCCCTGCTCATCGAGTGAGAAGCGGAGCGTCTGTGCGCGTTGCGCTCTCTTTTCGACGAATGGCCGATGAGGACCTGCCGCCCGACGCGGCGCCAAAGGCGCATTGTGCGGCTGATTGCCGCCGACGCGATGGATCATGCGTCCAGGCTGTGTTTTGACCCGCGTTCGTGGGCAAGACTCTGCTTGCGAGTTGGCCAAGCAAGTAGCTCCCATCGCCCTGTGATGGGAGTCGTCCCCGTTGCGCGAGCCTGGCCGGCGAGCGGAAGTCAGGTTGCGATGCCCTACGACTCGACCGCAAGGGAGCGTGCGTAGGGCATCGCTCCGTCCACCCATCCGATCCGCGGGTTCGCCCGCCGCAACCGCCGCCCCCCGGTTCGTGGGGAGCGGCGGTTGTCCTGATCGGCGTGCGCGTGATGGTCCTAGACGTTGCCTTTCGGGCACAGCGGGTTCTTGGGAACCCCGGCGCACGGGTTGGGCATCGTCGGCTGATCCGGCGGAGCCGGCTGACCGACGGCTGGGCTGACTTCTTTGAGGAATTTCGATTCGCCCTGCAGCGTCAGGAGGTATGCGGCCGCTCCTCCGCCTCCGCCCGGGTTCGGGGTGGTCTTGTTCTGGCATCCCCAGGTGCCTTCGACGTTCGCCGGGAAGGTCGCGCCCGTGAACGAGTTGGCGCTCACGCAGTTGTTGACCGAGTGCGCTTCAGGCCCACCGAACAGTTCGGCGTAGTTGCTCAGCATCGACAGATCGCCGGTGAACGGGCTCCCGGCCTGGTTGGGGTTGTAGCCGTTGTTGACGAACTGGTTGCCGCTGACGCGGTTTCCCGACAGCTGGAAGAAGATCGTGCCTTCAAAGCCGTTTTCGGGGGTGAACGGGTTGGGATATTCGAAGCCGAGCACTCCGTTGTTTGGGTTGTTGGCGATCGTGTTCCGTTCGAGCAGATCGGCGTAGTCGCCCGCAAGCTCGATGCCCACTCCCCACGGCGCGACTTCCGTGGACCCGTTCGTCGGGACGGTGAGATTGTCGTTGTATTCGACGCGGTTGTTGCCCAGTATCTCGCAGCGTTTGATCTTCGTCGTTTCGAACGTCGGCGTTGAGGACGTGTTCTTGAACGAATCACACGCGCCATCCTGTGGGGGCGGTGCGTCGCCCGGGTTTTCCGAGTTGGGCGCGATGCCGACCAGGTTGTGGTTAAAGACGGAGTTCTCGATGATCAGCCGTCCGCTCGAGTTCGAGCCGGAGTAGCCGAGCGCGTTGTTTTCCATCACCGCATTGGAGACGCGGGCATCACATTCGCGGCACGCGCCGATGTAGAGACCCGAGTCGTTGAACCCCGACGCATAGATGTTTTCCAGCGTGCCGTGTTCCTCGTTGTCGGCGAAGATCCCGTAGCTGCCGTTCAGTCCGGTGTTGTAGGCGGTCAGATAGCTCCCGTACCAGCCAGACGCGCCGACTTCCCCCGACCCCGAGCCGCCGTTCCACCAGATCTCGTTCCCGCAGTCCGCGCAGCCGGTATCGAAGTTGCGCGCGGTGAGGTTTTCGACCCACACCTTGCTCGCCTTGTAGATTTCGATGCCGTTACCCGGTTGGTTCTGTCCGTCGACGATCACCTTGTTGCGGTCCATGCCCCTGATCCAGATGCCGGACTGTGCGCTCGTCACCTTGACCTTTTCGTAATAGGTGCCGGGCTGGATGAGCACCCAGTCGCCCTTCGTGGACGCGTCGACGGCTGCCTGGATCGTGGTGTAGTAGTGGGTGTTCCTGGGAATTTCGCCGGCCGGCGGCCCTGCCTGGCTGACGATGTTCACGCTCTTCGCCGCGGACGCGGCCGTGGCGCTCGCGCCGAGCGCGACGGCCGCCGCAAGCGCGACGGCGGTCGTGGCCCAGGCTCTCAGGCTGCGGCCACCGGCTCGATGGCTGTACATGGCTGACATCTTGTCGTTCCCCTCTCCTTGGTGTGGCCCATTTGGCCCTCGGTAACTCCGGCTTGCGCCCCTACACGACGGGGTTGATCTCCACTGCTTCTTCGTTGGTTTGCGTCGAGCTGACCGTTAGCCCGACCTCTTCAAAGAAGGAGTTGGTGAGAAATTCTGGATCGCCGCCTTCGAGCGCTTCGGGTTTCTGCCTGCCCGCGGTCGCGGTGAATTTGACTATCGCGGTCTTCAGCATTCTTCCGGCGATGACCGGCACGAGGAGCGAGCCCGAGAGCGTCGTCGGAGCGCTTCCGCCGCACGTGTATTCGAGGAAGGGCCCGATCCTGGCGACCGGGTGGAGATCGAGCGCGATGTGACGGGTTTCCTTGCCTTCTTTGAACGTGATGCGTTCGATCGCCAGCACGCCTTCGAGGCTGCTCGATTCCATTTCACCTTCGGCGAGGCCGGCGGTCGTGCATTTCAGACCCGCCGATTCGCAGCCGCTGAACCTCATGACGAGGTTCCCGACCGTTTTAGACCCGGTGATCGCGCCGCTGCTGCTCTCCCCCGTGCATGTCAGCCTGACTTTGCCGGCTGTTTCCAGCGTCGCCGAAGTCGTGGGCTTGATCGACGTGCTGAACCCGGTGTTCACGACCCCGGGATACCATTCGAATTTGCCGGACTGTGTAGCGCTTTCTTCCTGACAGCCCGCTGTCGTGAATCGACCGTGGTAGAAGGTCACTGTGCCTTCTTTTTCCCCGGGCACTTTCACGCACCGGCCGAATTCCGGTGCTTCGTGACCAGGTTCTTCATCCGGGGGTTCTTTTTCCGGACTGGCGCTCGTCGCTTCGATCGGGGTGCTGGCGGGGCTCGTGCCTTCGGCATCGCTGCTCGTGACGGTGATCCGGTAGGTCGTGGACGGCACGAGCGGCCCTACGAGGGCGCTCGTCGCGGACCCGCTGACCGTCGTCGTCAGCGCCGGCGCCGTCGACCCCACGGGGGTGGCGGTCACCGTCGAGGACGTGATGAGCGCTTCGGTTTCCGAAGCCGGCGCCCAGGAGACCTGGAGCTGTTCTCCGCTTTGGACCGCCGTGACGCCCGTCGGCGCGCCTGGCGCCGCGAGCGGCGGGGCGAGGGCTTCCAGGTAGGCGCGATAGGTGCAGTAGGTCGTATTGCCCACGCTGCAGTTGGCCGGCTGGACGTTGACCGCCGAGAGCACGTTGTAGACCCGGTCGCCGTAGGCGTCTTCGGCGGAGAATGTCGGGTTCAGACCGGCCGGCGCGCCTTCCAGCCGGCTGTATGTGCGCGCCTCGCCAAACCAATCCCAGGTCACAGCGGTCCAGACAGAGTATGTGGTGGTTTTGTAGCCGCCGCCGCGGCCGCTGCCACCGCAGCGCGTCTGCAGATAGACATCGCCCGCGGGATAGCCGCTGGCGATGTCGAACCCGGTCGTGAACGCCTGCTCCTGGATGCCGCCGCAGGAGTGCCCGAGCATCGAGAACGCTGTGGACTGGGGCACGAGCAACGACGTCGGGGTGGCCGCGCCTGCCCCAGCGACTGCGCCCAGGCAGACGACGATCGCGGCGACAGCGGTCACTACGGCCCGTCGTGCCATATCCCCTGCCCCTCGTCAGATGTCGGTGGCAACCGAAGATCGGCGCCGCGAGCCCCGCACGGCTTGACCTTAGGTCACGTGGATGTCTCCTTCAGGGAAACCCGCGCGTAACCTATCACGGCTCTCGAAGATGGGATCGGTCCATCTATCTCAACCGACCGCCCCAACGCGGCCTCCGGTCGGTCCGGAGGATCAACGATCGGGCTCACCGGCTGACGACGCCGGTCACCGCCCAGGCGCGCGCCGTCAACTCGAACGGGCTGTCATCGACGCCGAGCCGCCGGCGCTGATTGATGCCCCCGATTCTCTCTGTGACAAGCTCAGCGTCGCCGTGCTGCCGAGACCCTTCCTACAGACACCGAAGGCGCGGGCTGCGCGCGGCGCGGTCATCGCAGCAGTGATCGCCGGGCTGTCGCTGGAGCTGCCTGGCGTGATCCTCGCGCGATCGGACCCGACCGCCGCCTCGGGCACGACAGGACCGGGCGGGCAGCCAGGCGCCTCTGGTCCTCCAGGCGTCCCTGGTCCTCCAGCCGTCCCTGCTCCGCCAAGCGTCCCTGCCCCGCCAGCCGTCCCTGGTCCGCCAGCCGTCCCTGGTCCGCCAGCCCCGACCGGGGCGACCGGTCCTAGACCCTGTGCAACAAGGCGTCTGCACCTGCGATGCCCGGACCTCATCATGTCCGCCCCGTCGCAGCTTGGGATCGATCGCAGCACGACTCCGGGCCACGCTCTGCTGCGCGCGACCAGCTCGGTCAACAACCGCGGCCGCGGCCCGCTGGAGCTTCGCGCTCATCGCACGGGCCCGCACAGTTGGGCGATCTACCAGGCGATCTATGACCGCGCGCGTCGCCGGCATCTATTCCTAACGCCCGCCAGGCTCGTCTTCAAGCAGGTGCCCGGTGAACGCTACGGATATGGCGACGTGGGGGGTGCGAGCTACTGGAAGTTCGAGCATGCCGCCGCCTTCCAGCTCTGGTCGGTGGACGCCCGGTTCAAAGCGGTGCGGCTGATACGTACGGGTCCGAAGGTCGACTACTGCCTGCGAGACCTCGTGCGCACGCGGCCGTCGAGCAACTCCCCGCGCACGCCGGTCTATCCGGCGTGCAGCCAGGACCCACATATCCGAAGGGACGTGCTGGGCACTTCGAACGGGTGGTCGGACGTCTATCCCTACGAGTATCCCCAGCAGTGGATCGATGTGACCGGGCTGCGCGGCCGCTTCGCCTACGTGCAGATCGCCGATCCGAACGACCTGCTGATCGAGCGAAACGACAGGAACAACGTCTCCGAGACTTACGTCGCACTCCCCTCCGGCCGCGTGCTCGGGCGTCGGGTCGCCGTCTCGACGCCCTAATGGGCCTCGAACGGTCTCGGCCCGCGCGGGTCAGGCTGGCACTGCGCGCGCTTGCGAAGGCGGCGACGTTGGAGGCTGCGTGCGCTCGGGCCGTGGGTGCGCGCCGATCGCGGGCTGCGTTTCTTTGATGACGTTGGCGAGCGCATGCACCACCCGGGGGTCAAATTCCGTTCCAGCGCGGCGGTCGAGCTCAGCCAGCGCCTCCGCGGCGTCGATGCCGGGTCGCTGGGGCGCCGGCGAGGTCATCGCCGCGAAGGCGACGCAGACGGCGATGAGTCGCGACCCGAGCGGGATCGCCGGGCCGGCCACGCCGTCGGGGTAGCCGCTGCCGTCGAAGTTCTCGTTTACGCCGCGCACGAGCGCGGCGGCGGCGGCGAGGGTCGGCGCGGCGTCGAGAATTCGCTGGCCGGCGATCGGATGCTGGTGGATCAGCTCGCGCTCGCGCTCGCTGAGGGCAGTGCCCTTCCCAATGATCGCGTCGGGTACGGTCAGCAGACCTATGTCGCGCAGCTCGGCGGCGAGCACGATGTCATCGAGCTCTTGCCGCATGTCCAGCTCGTGACCGACGGCGATGATCCAGTGGGCGAGGTCGGGCGCCTCGTTGCCGAGCTCGGGCCGGCGCGTCGCGACGACCTCGAGCAGAACCTGGCGCAGCTGTCCCCTTGCCGATCGGCGCTGGCGCTGCTTGCGTGCGCGCCGTCGCTGCGCCGCCGTCTCGATCGCGAGGCGAGGGTCGCCGGCCTCCTCGGGTAGGCGGACGTCGCCGTGAGAGGTCTCGATGACGTGCTCGTCGTCGCCGTGCGGTGACACTGCGCTGACCGCCGTCACGATGGCGCCGGCGGGGCACGAGGCGGTTCGTCCGAGCACCGCGAAACCGCTGCCTTCGATTCGATAGGCGGTGCTGCCGAGCCCGCCGGCGACGTCTGCGAGCGCGCTCGCGAAGCCGTGCAGCAGCTCGTCGCCTGCGACATGGCCGTGGCTGTCGTTGTAGGTCTGCAGGCCGTCGAGCTCGAGCAAGACCAGGACGCAGTCCTCGCTTGCATCCGGCGCGAGCGCGTCAGCCAGGTCGAGGTCGAGCTTTTCGCGGCTCGCCAGCCCGGTGAGCTCGTCCGTGAGCGCGCTGCTGTGTTCCCGCGCGACCGCCGCAGCGGTTTTGCTTACAAGCCAGACAAAGATCGTGGCGACGAGCGCGAGGGTGAACCAGAAGACTACGGCGGTGACGCGGCTGTGGACGTGGTCATAGACGAGCAGCGCGACCGCAATCGCGGCGAACACCGCCGGCCCTATGACAGTGCTCCAACCCTTGGGCTTGGCGATGCCGAGAGGGACACGTGGCCGCGGCGACGAGGGGGAACGGCGCAGCAGGACAGCCTGCAGGCCTTTGATGAAACCCACGATTCGGGTATCGACGCAAACTCTGAACGGCTAATACCGGCGTCCACATCAGCGGACGTTTGACCGATGCCTGTTCGTGCCCCTAGCGCGCCATGCGCGCGCCGCACCGAGGCTCAGGTCAGCGTGCCGGCGGGCAGAACGAACCGCAGCGGGATCCGCTGCTCGCTCGTGGCACCCGAGAGGCCAACGAGCGGGCCGTGCAGGCCTCGCCGGGGAGGTTCGGCGGCCATGGTCTCGGCCACCCCTGCGTGATCGCCGATCCACGCCATCACAGCTGGGAAATCGCCGCCGGCGGCGAGAAGCGCAGCGCGCTCGACGACGTCGCCTCCAGAGGAGTGCGGGCGTGCCAGGCGCTTCACGAGGGCCTGGATCTCAGCGTCGCCGACCGTGTCGTCCGCGTTCACGAGAACTCCGTCACCGAGTAGACGGGATGGCTCACACGCGCGGGCGGCGCCTTGCCGCTGCCGTCGGTATGCACGCGGAACGCCTCGAAGCGGCCGTGGTCAAGGATCGCGAGTACGACGTCGCCGCCCTTGGACAGTGGCCGGCCCACCTCGATCTCTCGGTCGTGTCCGTCGAAGCGACAGTTCAGCTTGAAGATCCGCCGCGGCTTCGCAGGACAGCCGGCGTCGAGCAGAGAGTGCTCGCGCAGCTCGCTGTACAGGTTCTCGGCGCGCGCTCCGTTCGAATCGATGCCCGCGACGAAAAACTGGGTCACTTGCGCCGTGCCTTGGGCGGCACGGCCGGGTAGCGTCGGCGCTCATCGCGCGTCATCTTGCGGATTCTCAACGAGCCATCCTTGACCTGGCGCGCGATCTCCTTCATTTTCTCGCGGCGACGCTCGGCGGCGCGATCTGCCTGAGTGAGCATAACGTCAAGGTTAGCGCGCCAGCCGGTCGTCTCACGAAAATCGACGCTCGGCCAGGCCGTCTCGATGGAATTCGCCGTTAATTGGCCGGCCCCGGCGGGCACCAACTTAACCGAATCTCGAAATTCACACTTCCCTGGGCCGATGACGCGTCCGAAATTCCGAGTCCAAAAGTCGGAATGCGTTATAGTTGTTGGTGCACTCCGCGAGCCCAGCTCTTCTCGCTTGCGGGTGACATCTTCGTTCAGAGGGGCAGAGAGGCGGTTGGCCATGGCCACCGCAACAAAGAAGACCCGCGCTGCCAGGCCGGTCCCGGCGCGTGGCGTGTCGGCGTCGTCGCTCCAGTTCCTCGTCTATCGCGACAACGGCGGCAGCTACCACTGGGAGATCGCCGAGGGCGGGCAAAGCCTCGTTCATTCCATGAGCTTCGGTTCCCACAAGGACGCCGAGCGCGCCGCGCGCTACGTATACGACCGCGCCGGCGCGGCGAACTTCGGGCCCCGGGAGGTCGACGAGCGCAAGCCGAAAGGCGTGTAATGGCCTCGCGCCATCTCAGCTGCTCGGCATGTCGCATCCGCGTGCGCGCCGACGCCTCGGAGATCGGCCTGCTGGAGGGATGTTGCCCGATATGTGGAGCGTCCCTAAACCCCGCCAGGTCGTCCTCCGACGTCCTGGGGTTCCGCTCGTTTGACCTGGATGCGCTCTCCGAGCATGGGTCGAGCGACCCTCCACCCCGATCAGAGCAACCGCTGGGCCTCGTCGCTCGACGAGGGGCTGCGCCCGCGCACGACCCAACGCTGGTCGGATGAGCGTGGCAGTGTCAGTCGCGAAGCGGTGGTAGAGCGCCCGGTGATGCAGTGATCTGCTTTGGGCGGTCGATCTCCGCGTTGACCTCTGCACCGAACAGCAGCGCGACGTTCGTGAGCCACAGCCAGAAGAGCAGGATGATCGCCGCAGCGAACGAGCCGTAGGTGACGTTGAAGCTCTTGAAGTTGGCGAGATAGCTCGAGAACGCGGCCGATGCTGCGACCCACAGGGCCACGCCGACGAGCGCACCTGGTGCGATCGAGCGGAACGTGCGCCGCTGCACGTCGGGCGTCACGTAGTAGATGTAGGAGAACACGAGCAGCGCGCTCGCGAAGGCCGCCGGCCAGCGCGCGATCCGCCAGATCGAGGCCGCCTCGGACCCGAGCACTTCATTCGCGATCCCGCCGCCGGCGAACATCAGCACGAGAGTTGTGAGCACCAGGGCGAGCAGGACGAACGTCGATGCGATGTCGATCAGCTTTCGGCGCACGAAGCTTCGCCCGTGTCGCGAGCGGAAAACGACATTGAGGGCTCGGCGGGCGGCCTCGAGGTAGCCGGTCGCTCCATATAGTGCGGTCAGGACGGCCAGCACGAGGCCCACCGCCGCGGTGCTCTTGCTCTTCAGCGCCGCGCGCACGGCGGCGTCGAGTGGGGCGAGCGTGGCCGCAGGCACGACACCACGCAGGTGACCGATGATCGCGTTGTACGTGTCCGGATACTCGCCCGAGAGGCCCAGGAGCGACACGCCCAGAAGCAACGTCGGAAAGAGCGACATCAGGGCGTAGTAGGTGAGCGCAGCGGCGTGGTGGGTGCCCTGATCGCTGTAGAAGGACAGGACCGAGCTCTTGGCAACCTGCAGCGCATGCTTCATGAGCGCAAACGTATCGGTCAACCGCCTACGCCGAAGCGGACGCCGATGGGCAGGGGTTGGGAGGCGCCGGCTCACCATTGGTCGCCGTAACTGCTACGGTTGGAAGATCAGGTTGGGTGTTCTACCCAACATCGCAGTGCCAGCGCTCGTAGCCTTTGCTCAGCAATCTCCGCGTTCGCAGCACTATCGACGCAGGAGGAAAGAAAATGGCTACTGGAACCGTAAAGTGGTTCAGCGACGACAAGGGCTTCGGGTTCATCACGCCCGACGACCAGTCCAAGGACCTGTTCGTCCACCACAGCGCAATCGTGGGAGAGGGCTATCGCTCGCTCGCCGAAGGCGCAAAGGTCTCATACGACGCCGAAGCCGGCGACAAGGGCCCCAAGGCCGCGAACGTCCAGCCGGTATAGCGCTCTCGGTCCTGCCACCCATAGGTGGCTGGCAGACCGCCGGAACGTGACGTGGGTTCAACGGCGACCGGTGTTCGGGTCGCGATCGTAGCGAAACGACCACCGGCCAGCCGGCCCATAACTGCACAACAAGGGACGGAGAGACATGGCCTCAAACGGCAAGAAGAAGACCACGATGGCGAAGCTGATGCGCGAAACCAGGCTTCGTGAGCGTCGTCTTGACAAGCAGGCCAAGAAGGACGCGCGCAAGCACGCGCCAGCACCTGACCCAGACGCGCCCGGCGACCCGTTGGACGCGACGCCTGTCGTCTCATCCTCCACGGATGCGGGCGAGCCTGATGTCGACACCGTCGTTCAGCCGGCCGCGGACGTCTGATCAGACCCGCGTAGGGGGCCGGCGACAGCCGGACTGCGGGTGGCTGGAGAGGAAGGCAGGGACGTCGGGGCCGGTCGAGGGTCGCCATGAAGGCGCAGGCTTTCGGAATCGGTCGGCGTCGCGGACGCAACGCCGACCACCGACAGCTGGCTTCAGCCCCGCTGGATATGCAGGTAGGACTCGACCCGCTCGATCAACGCGGTCGCAGCCAGGCGACCGGTCGACTGCAGGCGCAGCGTCTGTCCAGTCGGGCTTTCAACGATCGGGATGCCGTCCCTCGCGCCCACGACCTTGTAGTCGTCGGGCAACATCTGAAGCCGCCTGAGCTGGCGCTGGTTGAGCAGCGGCGAGTGCGGTGGCGGGCGCGTCATCGGTCGTGCCTCATCGCGCGCGGCCCCCGACCGGCCACGGGTTGTTGCTCGGCCTCGCTGGCCTCGCAGATCGCCCAGGCGACGCGCTCGATCAGTTGGCTCGCTGAATCACCGTCCTGCAGGTGCTCGGGACGTACTTCCTCGTTCATCAAGACAGAGCATCCCTCGAGCTGAGGGTGGGCCGAGTCGGGTACGACGATGATTCTCGACATGATCGCTGTCCTCCCGTTTGTGGACTTGTGGCTTTCAGCGCACCGCCCGGGCCCTTGGCGGAAGGCGGGCGCACGTTCGCGACCCCCCGAGACTTTCGCGAGGGGGACTGCGTAAGGCGGACTTAACGCGGTGCATAGGCGGCGACGATGATCTCGGCATCGGCGGGGAAGCTCACTGGGTGCTCCTCGATCGTCAGGACGATCCTGTTGCAGTGACCCTGGCCACACGGACATGGCTCGATCGCCGTCACTTCGCCGACGTCGGCTAGGGTCATCCCGACCTCGACGTCCCTGCACTTCAGGATGCGAGCGTCGGAGACGGTCCCGAGCGAGCCTTCGGCTACCGCGAGGGCGGCGATCTTCTCGTGGAGTTGCGCAGCCGACTTCATGGCACCTTGGAAGTCGCCGTCGTTCAGCAGCGTCTTTGTTTCCGCGAGCCAGCGCTGAGCGGCGAGGATCAGGTGCGTACCGCCTCTGCGGATCCGGTCAAGCGTGTCAGAGGCCGTCCCCTTCGGATGCGGGTGGTCCTCCATATTTGCTCCCCCGACGATGATGGCGCGGTGCCGCGCCAGCTGAACAGACCGGGAACACGCCAGCCAGCGTGTGACTGCGAGTTCGCTCTGCCTTCCGAGGCGCAATCCCAAGAGCGGCCGTTAGCCGCGCATGTGGGATCCCTGTACGCAAACGGTAGCGCAGCCGGAGAGGCAGCGACGGTGCTGACGCTGACTGATCCCGCTCAGTCCGACAATTTTATAGTGCCCGGCCCGCGCGCATGACGTCGGGCGCGCACATCACCCAGCCCCGGTGCGCCAACCCGATCCGTGCGGCAGATCCGTCCCGGCCGGACCGTGCAACCTCTGGGCGCGGCGCCCACTGACGTCCTGCCCGCCCGGGTGGGCATCGCCCCGGGGCATGGAGCGGTCCACGGGACTTGTCCATTTCCTCACAAGTCGAGCGGCAACAAGAAAAGCTCGCGTCTAGCGCACGAACCACATGCGCTGCGATTGACGGAAGGCGTGCCCTTGCGTAGCGTCTGGGCGCGCACTCCACATGACCGTTCGGGGCTCGCCCCAAAGACACCGTTGGGTGGGTGATGTACCAGGCCAGCCGCGACTCCCTCGCAGGTTGATCTCAACAGTCATGGCGATCGCAATTCGTCACAGATCAAGTAAGGATGTTCGGCGCCGCGGGATCCCCGCGACGCCAGCGAGGAGACTGCAACATGAACGCGACAGCGACAATTTCCCCAGCCGGTCCCCAATACATGCGTGCACTGGAGCGCGCCAACGAGGTCCGCCTCGCCCGCGCGGAGTTGAAGCGCAGGGTGGCATTCGGCGACATCGATGCCGCCGAGGTGATTCTCTACTGCCCCTGGGAGGCGGAGAGCATGGCGGTTGGCGACCTGCTGGTGAGCCAGCGGCGCTGGGGCCGCATCCGCTGCCGTAAGTTCCTGTCGCGAATCCCGATTTCAGAGAAGAAGGCGATCGGGTCGATGACCGAGCGCCAGTGCCAGGCGCTCGCAGCGTTGCTCACCTCCGCTGAACGGGACCGCGCGTGGAGCGCCACCGCATAAGGTCCTCGAGTGTCAAAACCCCTGCTAACGCGGGGGTTTTGACGCTCGCTCCCTTCCACGTCCCCTGCGAGCGTCCGCGTGGCCTCTGAACGCATCGCGCTTTGCGTTGGCGAGATATGTGTGAGGGCACACTCTTGGGCTAGTCCAAACGACGCATACCGTCGATTTGGATAACGGTCGGAGGGGCCGGGGAGCGGATTCCCTCTTATCGCGGTCGTTCTCGCCGCGACGAACCGGAGCCTCCGGGCCTTATGTCGTCGCGGTCACCGGTTTCGTGACGATCGTGAAGGAGATCTTCTGTGCCTTTCGATGTTCGAGGCCTACCACCGCCGGCTTGGGCAGCCTGAGCGTGAGCGCTTTCGGCACACCGGCCTTCACCGAGGCCGTAGCGAAGCCGAAGGGCAGCCGCTTAGTGTGCTGCTTGCCATGCTTGGGCCTGCCGATCGGCTGGATCAGCTGTCCCCTGAGCGTCACGCTGGCTGCTTGATCGCAAGTCATGATTACCGTCAGGGTCCCGGCGCGGGGTTTCGCCTTCTTTCGCGCGCTCGGTGTCTTTCCCGGGAGATGCACGTGGTCCACTTTCAGAGTGCACACCACGGCGCCTTTCTTGGGCACCGGAGCAGGGCTCGGCGGCACCACCACGACGACGGGCGGCGAGCTGGGCGCGAGTGACGAACCGGATGGGGGCAACGGCACAACGATCGCCGGGGGGACGTAGGAAAAGCGGTCCGGGCTGGCCGTCGCACTTGTGCCGCCGGGCGTCGTCACTGTTACGTCGACCGTGCCGCTGCCGCTCGGCGAGGCTGCCGTAATCTGGGTTCCTTCGCCGTTGACCGCGACGCCGGTCGCTTCGGCCGCCCCGAACCTGACGGCCGTTGCGCCCGTTAGGTTGGTTCCGGTGATCGTCACCGTCGTGCCGCCCGCTTCGGGCCCTTCGCTGGGTTCTACCCGGGTGACGGCCGGCACTGGAACGAACCGGAATTGATCAGCCGCGGTTTCCGCGCTCGCTCCTCCGGACGTCGTCACCGTCACATGGACCACTCCGGGTTTGACCGCCGCAGGTGATGTCGCCTTGATTGACGTTGCCGATTCCACACTGAAGCTCGCTGCCGGCTTGCCTTTACCAAACTCGACGCTACTGGCGCCGCTGAAGTTGGTCCCTGTGATCGTCACGGCCGTCCCACCGCCTTCGGGCCCTTCACCCGGTTCCACGTGGGAGACGGTCGGCGCCGGCACAAACGTGAACTGGTCGAGCGAGGATTTCGTGCTCGCCCCTTCGGGGTTCGTCACTTTCACGTCGACTTCCCCCGGTTCGGGGGCCACAGGCGATACCGCCCTGATTGACGTTGCCGATTCCACGCTGAAGCTCGCGGTCGGTTTGCCGTTACCAAAGTCGACAGCCGTGGCGCCCGTGAATTCGGTCCCGGTGATTATCACTTCGGTACCACCAGCTTCCGGACCGTGGTTTGGGGCGACGCCCGTGACGGTCGGCGGCAGGGCAGCAATCGCCGGAGGATCGCCAATAAACCAGCCGAGCGCCAACAAGAGGCCGA